>NZ_LKAQ01000004.1:0-300000 GCF_001874525.1 Pseudodesulfovibrio hydrargyri
CCAACATTCTATATAGGTTGCCATATCGAACGCAGCGGTGAAGGCAATGGGCACCTTGTATAATGCATTTTTCAGATTTTTAGTCAACCAGGTATGCTTTTGGTTACTCGTTTAACAAGACAACCTCCCGGCCTCCCGGCCCCACTGCATCACCAACCGCCCGGTGTTATGGCAAGTTATGGAGGCGGACAAACGTAGTATTGATTCCTAGTATCATGTTACTATCTGCTCTCCTCCCGGCACATGCGCCACATCAAAATAGTCTGCAGGGCGCTGAAAACAATCGATTTCCGGGGAGACGGGCGCGGTCGGAAGAGGTGATTTCGGACGTGGAGACAAATATTCACTTCAGCCCAAAAAAAGAGACATATTTCTTATCCGGCAAGGCCGGGGAAAAGGAACAAAGCCCACCCGCTGCCCGCTCATGGCGAGTTCAAAATAATAACCCCCCGCGAGAAAGAGGGCGGGCTGGTTTTCCGCTATCGGGTCTTCCGGTATGCGCCGGGGCCGAGGCCGAATTCCTGCTTGAACCTTCGGGAAAAAGAGGCGGCCGAGGCGTACCCGCAGCGCACGGCGATGTCCTCCAGGGAGGCGCTGGTCTCGGCGAGCAGCGCACGGCCCTTCATGAGCCGCCACTTGGCCAGGTAATTGATCGGGGGCACGCCGACCAGCTTGGCGAACCGGTCGGCGAACCTGGCCCGGGACATGCCCGCGGCCGAGGCCAGGGACTCGATGGTCCAACCCGCCCCGGGGTCGCGGTGAATGGCCTGCAATGCCTCGGATACGTTGCTGTCCCGCAGGGCCGCGGTGAAGTCCGCCAGATGGGGCGCGTCCTCATTCCCCCTGCCCCGGACCGCCTGCAGGAAAACGATCTCGATCAGCCTGCTTACGACCCCGATCATGCCCGGTCCCTCCTGTTCCGCCTCCATGGCCAGCAGGTCCAGCGCGGCCCTGGCGCACGGCACATCGGACAGGTCGCGGGAGCGCAGCACCATGGACCGGGGCAATGCCTTCAGGACCGGGTGGTCGACAGCCTCGTCGAAGACGCAATAGCCGCACAGCAGGTCGACGCTCGGGAACCGGGCGTCCGGGGACGGCGGCACCGCGCAGGTGAGCATGCCGTCCTCCACCGGAAATTTGGCCAGCACGTCTCCCAGCGGCGCGGCGGGGATGCCCTCGCCCGCGCTCAGGACCTGCGGAGCCCCGTCCGGAATGATGATCAGGTCGCCCCGGCCGAGCTCGACGTCGCGCTCTCCGGGCACGGAAACGAGGCACGCCCCTTGGCGCACGAGGTGGAAGCGGATGGTCCGCCGCTCCCGGGGCACCTCCACGGCGTACGCGCCGCTCAACCGCGCCCGGAAGTACAGGGAGCCGTTCAGCCGCAGCGTCGAAAAGATTTCGGAAAGAACATCGGGTCCCTGCATGCATCCCCCTCCGAGACGGTCGGGTAAGAAATTGAGATGCGCTGACAATGCAATCGTCCGCCTTCGATGTCAAAGTGTCGGGGATCAAATCGGAGAGTGCACAATGACGACGGAAACGGTTCTCGCCCTGATGAGCTTCGCCCTGGTCATGTCGATCACGCCCGGGCCCGCCAACTTCCTGCTCCTCGCCTCGGGAGCGAACTTCGGTATATTCCGCACGCTGCCGCTGCTCTTCGGCGTCAGCTTCGGCTTCCTGTTCATGGTCTTTCTGGTCGGCCTGGGGCTGGGCGGCCTGCTGACGCAATACCCGGCCATCCACACCGTGCTGCGTATCGCCTGCGGGGCCTACATCCTGTGGCTGGCCTACAAGATCGGACGCAGCCGCTCCCTGGGCAAGGGCGAGGACGGCATGGCCAAACCCCTGGGGTTCCTCCAGGCCGCCCTGCTCCAGTGGGTCAACCCCAAGGCGTGGACCGTGGCCCTCATCGTGAACGTGTCCTACGCCTTCCCGGGCGCGGTCCTGCCCGGCCTGCTGAAGATGATCCCGCTCTTCGCAGTGGTCAACCTGCCCTCCATCGGGGTATGGGCCTTATCGGGATCGGCGCTTCGGGGATACCTTTCCGGCAGCGGGCGGCTCGCGGTCTTCAACGTGATCATGGCCCTGTTGCTCGTACTCTCGACCATCCCCATGCTGTTGAACGCGTAACCGCAACGAACAGGAGGAGAAACCATGCCCGTACAGGTAGTCCGGCTGGGCACGCCCCGGCGCAAGGGCGAAGGCATACGCATCGGCACCGTCCGGCGGCCGCCGCGCGGAGTGAGGAAAAGCGACTACGCCGCGCAGAACTGGTACGACGTCTGGCTGCCGGACGTCGCGCCCACGCCCGAGCTGATGAAACAGGGACAGGCCGTGGAGACCGAGGCGCAGTGGGCCGCCTTTGCCAAGAAGTACCGCCGGGAGCTGGCCGCGCCGGACAAGACCCGGGCCTTGCAGTTGCTGGCCGCGTTTTCCGCGAGCAGCGACTTTTCCATCGGCTGTTACTGCGAGGACCGCAACCGCTGCCACATCGCCGTGCTGAGCGAGGTCCTGGCCGAACTCGGTGCCGTGTTCAGGGACGGCGAGTAGCGGAATCCGTCCCACCGCGCCCCGTCAGATGCCGAACAGCGCCCGGGCGTTGCCGTGGGCGATCTTGCGTTTGTCGTTCTCACTGATCGGCGCCTTCTCGATCCACTCCGCCGCATCGGGCGACATCTCGAACGGATAATCGGTCGCGAACATGATCCTGTCGGCCCCGATGGTCAGGACCGCGCAGATCAGCGCCTGGTCGAAATGGTTGCCGCTGGTGGTGATGTAGAAGTTCTCGCACAGGTAGTCCTGGAGGCGCTTCTCCACCTGGTGGCCGAGCGGGTTGTATTCGAAGCAGCGCTGAATCCGCCAGGAGAAATAGGGGATCGTCTCGCCCAGATGCCCCAGGATCACGTTGAGGCCGGGATGGCGGTCGAATAGTCCGCTGTACACGAGCCGCAGGGCGTGCGTCGCGGTCTCCGGGGCGAATCCCCACGTGGCCCCGGCCAGCTCTGGGTGCTGGCCGTAGAACGCGTCGCGGACCTGCGGCAGGGACGGCCTCGGATGGATGTACACCGGAATCCCCATCTCCGCGATCGCCTCCCACACCGGGAGGAAACGCTCCTCGTCCAAATAATGGCCCACGTCCTGGTCGGGGTCCTGGACATACCCGTTGACCATGACCCCCTTGAAGCCGAGTTCACCGATGGAGTACTCCAGCTCCCTTACGGCGGCATCGGCGTCCTGGAAGGGTATGCTCGCGAATCCCAGGTAACGGCCATCGGCCTTGGCGACCGTCTCGGCCAGAAAGTCGTTGACCTTTCTGGCCGCGATTGCGGCGGCCGCAGGGTCGGCGATGCCTTCTATCCCGGCCGCGGTCAGCGACAGTATCGAGACGTCGATCCCCGCCGCGTCCATCTCCTCGATGCGCGCCTCGTGGAGGTCGTTCATGCGCCGCATGACGGCCTTGACGAAATCGACCTCAAGCCCGCTGACCCGGGCGAAGGCGACCGGATCGAACGCCTTGCCGCCGTGCACCGCCCCAGCGTCCATGAAATGCTCCTCGATCGCGATCTTGCGCAATGGAGGCCGGGCCGTCTTGGGTGCGCCCAATACCGGCAATCGGTTAATTGACATAGCTGTTACTCCACAAATACCTGCGCGGCGCGGACGCCGCCCGACCGATCAGGCCTTCAGTTTCAGGAAGTCGCCGTCGATGATGAGCAGCTTGACCCCGGTCTCGGTCACGGACCGGTGGGAACTCAGGTCGTCGGAGACGATGTAGGACATGCCCGGCTTCAGGACCGAACTCGGGCCGTCCTGCCGCTCGTTGACCACCTCGCCCTCCAGGCAGTAGACGATGTGCCCCTTCTCGCACCAGTGGTCCGCCTTGTACCCTTTTGAATACTCGACGACGCGGACGCGCAACCCGTCGAATTGCAGGGTCTGCCAATAGGCGACGCCGGTCTCCCCCTTGTGTTCCGTTCGCGGCACCGAGGACCAGTCGACGGTCTGGAAGGGGATATTCTTCTCGTTCATCGTTGTACCTCGCGGCTATTTGTTGTGCGTTCCCGAGAGCATACTCAAACGGCCGGGTTCCACAAGCCCTTTCGCACGGACCGGCCCCGGCCGGACCCGCGTCAGCCGGGTCTTTCGGCACCCGCCGCCCGCCGGGCGAATCGCCCTTTTGACTTGGCCGAAACTCTCATGTAGGGGGGATTTTCCTTCGGGGCGGACCGGGCTTTTCCCGGCCTAACGCCCGCGGGATTTCGCACCGAGCGAGGAAGACACAATGCAACGATCCATGGCCTGCAACGAACTGGAATTTCTGGCCGACTACAACTTCGCCAACTGCCTGGTCTGCGGCACCTGCGCAAACGTCTGCCCGACCACCGGCGCTCCGGGGCTGGACGGCCTGGACGCGCGCAAGGTCATGCGCATGCTGGCCAACGGGCTGGTGGAGGAGGTCGTGGCCTCGGATTTCCCCTGGCTGTGCACGGGCTGCGGCCGGTGCACCGGGGCCTGCCCCGGCGGCATCGACATCACCTCGCTCATGGGCAGGCTCAAGGGGCTGCGGCCCCGCGACCAGGTGCCGGGGTCCCTGCACAAGGGCATGCTCAACAACCTGGAGACCGGCAACAACCTGGCCATCCCGCAGCGGGAATATTTCGAGTCCATGGCCGACCTGGGCAGCGAACTGGCCGAGGAGGAGTGTCCCGGCTTTTACGTGCCCATCGACAAACAGGGCGCGGACACCCTGTTCTTCCCCAACTCCAAGGAAGTGTACGGCGATTTCGAGGACCAGTTCTGGTGGTGGAAGATATTCTACGCCGCCAGGGAGAACTGGACCGTGCCCGGGCGCAACTGGGAGGCCGTGGACTGGGCCCTGTTCACCGGCAACGAGGAAGGCAACAAGGAGCTGGCCCGGCGCAAGATCGAGTACATGAAGGAGCACGAGATCGGCCGGATGATCATGCCCGACTGCGGCGGCGGCTCCTACGGCGCGCGCAAGGGCATGGCCAAGCTGGCCCAGGAGAACCCGGCCAACCGCGTGGATTTCCTGTACCTGTACGACTATCTCATGGAGATCATCCGGGACGGCCGCATCAAGCTGGACAAGTCGGTGCATGCGGGCCGCAGGTTCACCTTCCACGACTCCTGCAAGCACGGCCGGGAACTCCAGCGGACCTTCGGCAAGGGGTATTTCGAGGAGCCGCGCTGGATCATGCGCCAGTGCGTGGACGACTTCGTGGAGCTGACCCCCAACCGGGAGAAGAACTACTGCTGCGGCGCGGGCGGCGGCCTGTGGCCCCTGCCCTATGAGAAGCAGTCCGCCTGGCACGCCCGGATCAAGCAGCAGCAGATCGAGGACAGCGGGGCCGACGTGGTGGTCGTGGGCTGCTCCAACTGCCGCGACCAGCTCATGCGCCGCATCCCCAAGTTCTACCAGGACCGCAAGTACGAGGTGAAATACCTCTGGCAGCTCGTGGCCGAGGCCTTGGTCATCGAGCCGTGGGAACCCGAACGCGTGGAGCGGGCCGAAGCCGAGGCCAAGGCCCAGTGGGATTCCCTGGGCATCGAACTGGACTGATCCCGTATAGCGATTCATCGGCAAAGAAAAAGCCCCGGCCCGTGAGACGGTCCGGGGCTTTTTCTTGCGATCTGGCGAAGCGCGGTGCTACCTTGGCCTTTCCACCGACCTCAACCCGGAGATCCCATGCAGTTCACCTTTGCCACGGCCTCGAAAATCCTGTTCGCAACCGGCGCGGCCCGGCGCATCCCGGAACTGGCCGGAACCCTGGGCAGCCGTCCCTGCCTGGTCACGGGCGGTCATCCCGAGCGCGCCCAATGGCTTATCGACGGGCTGACGAAAACCCTGCGCGAACCGCTGGTCATACCCGTCTCCGGCGAACCGGACACCGAGGTGGCGTCGGCCGCCGCAAAAGCGGCCCGCGAGGCGGGATGCGACGTGGTCATCGGCCTGGGCGGCGGCTCGGTCATGGACACGGCCAAGGTCGTGGCCGCGCTGATCACCAACACGGACGACATCTACGAATATCTGGAAGTGGTCGGCAAGGGCAAACCGCTGACGCAACGCCCCGTGCCCCTGATCACCGTCCCGACCACTTCGGGCACCGGCTCCGAGGTCACGGCCAACGGCGTGCTCCTCAGCCGCGAACACGGGGTCAAGGTCAGCCTGCGCTCCACGGACATGATCGCGGACCTGGCCGTGATCGACCCGCAGCTGGCGGCAAGCATGCCGCCCAAGGTCACGGCGGCCACGGGCATGGACGCCCTGACCCAGCTCATGGAGGCCTTCGTCACCCACAAGAGCACGCCCATGACCGACGCCTTGTGCCGGGAGGGACTCATGCGCGCGGCCACCGCCCTGCCCCTGGCCTTCGAGGACGGCTCGGACATGTCGGCCCGCGAGGACATGGCCCTGGCCGCCCTGTTGTCCGGCATCTGCCTGGCCAACGCCAAGCTCGGCGCGGTGCACGGCTTCGCCGCGCCCATCGGCGGCAAGAGCCACGCGCCCCACGGCGCGGTCTGCGCCGCCCTGCTGCCCCACGTCATGGAGGCCAACCTGCGCGCCCTGCGCGAACGCGACCCCGACTCCCCGTCCCTGCACGCCTACCGGGAGGTGGCGGTCATGTTGACGGCCGACGTCGCCTGCGACGCCGAGGACGGCGCGGCCTGGGTGCGCGAATTGTGCGAAGGCCTGTCCATTCCGCCCCTCGGGGAGCTGGGTGTAGAGAAGGCGGACTTCGACCTGTTGGCCGATCAGGCGGCCCGGGCGAGCAGTATGCAGGGCAACCCCGTGGAGCTGACCCGGGACGAACTGATCGGGATTCTGGAGGCGGCTTACTGACCCCGCGCCATTTTGGCTTCACTTCCCGAAACCAGGGGCCGTCGTCATCGGCTCAAAGCGGACCGACGGGGCGCGTTTTGTCAAATGGCTATACAACCATTTAAAATATCAACGAGTTATGCAGGGAACGCAGCTTCCGCCGAAATTTATTGTGGAGCGGTGCGTTTGAAGTTATGCCTACAAACACGATGTCCTGTAATATGTACATGCATGCATAGGAGCTGAAACGGGAACCCAAACCATGCAGGAGCGCATATCATGAAAGTTCGAGCGCAAGCCCCCAATGTCAAGAATTCAACCAATTTCAATGCGGCCTCCGACAGCAAGACCGCCGTGGGCACGACCCTCGAGAACCTGAAGTCCGCCATTCGCGGTGAAACCGGGGCCCACAACAAGTACATGACCTTTGCCAAGGCCGCCAAGGAGCAGGGTTACGACCAGATCGCCCGCCTCTTCACCGCCACGGCTGCGGCCGAACTGATCCACATCGGCCTGGAGTATGACCTGGTCGCGGCCATGGACCCGGACTACGAAAAGCCCACGGTCGACGCCCCGGTTCCCGGGACCAGCGATCTCAATCTCATTTCCGGAGCGAACGGCGAGATATACGAGACCTCGGACATGTACCCGTCCTTCATAAAAAAGGCCCAGGAAGAGGGAAACAGCAAGGCCGTTCATGTATTCTCGCGGGCCAAGCTGGCCGAATCGGTCCATGCCGAGCGCTATCTTGCCGCCTACAACGACCTTGACGCGCCGGACGACGACAAATTCTATCTTTGCCCCATCTGCGGATACATCCACAAGGGAGAGGATTTCGAAAAATGTCCCATCTGCTTCAAGCCGAAGGAATCGTTCACCGCGTATTAGGGTGATCCGCAAGGGACGGCCATCGTGCGCGTAGCCGGGCGCGCTGGTACGACTCCGGAAAAATGCGAAAAAGCCTCGCGATGCGTTCCGCCATTGCGAGGCTTTCTTTCGGGCCGAAGCGAAAAGGGGATCGGCCCCCGTGATCCGCCGGGCATGATTCACGAGACCAGGCGCGGCAGCAGCGGCCCCTTTGCCCGGGGCTTGCCCACGAGCTGCGGCAGGTAGCGCTTGAGCAGCCAGATGGCGGGCAGGCAGGCCGTGAGCGAGAGCACCGTGAACCCGAAGGTCACGGCGGTCACGGCTGCCCAATGGTCAGGGAAGGTCGCCACGTACCAGTCCGCGAACGGGCCGTTGAAATAGTGGTAGAAGACCCCGTTCAGGCAGAAAAGGATGAGCACGTTCTTCCCCAGGAACATCAGGAACCGGTTGGCCCCGGCGCTGCGGGCGACAAGGAGCAGGAACAGGCTCCCGGCCAGGGCGGTCAGAGGGAAGAGGAGTACGTTGCCATGGCCCGAGGCCACGATGACCACGGCCTGAAAGAGGCGGAACGGCCCCTGGTTGAGGTCGAACGTCAAGACCACGCCGAGCAGGCACAGCCCGGCCCCGGCCAGGAACCTCCAGCGGGGCTGTCCGCCGATGAACACGGACTTCCGGCGCATGAGCACCCCCACCAGATAAAAGGCATAGGACACCGGGGCCTCCGGGATGAGCCAGTAGGTCGGGCCGGGCAGAAGCGTGACGTGCAGGGTCAGGTAATATCCGCCCACGTAGCAGGCCAGGGCGGTCACGACGATCTTCAGGGTGGAATCCAGGAACCGGCCGACGGCGAAGTGGATGAGCTCCACCGCGACCAGGGCGGCCAGGAACCACAGGGGGATGTTGAACAGGGGGAAGCCCAGGAGCGTGTACCACAATCCCTTGAGGTACGCCTCGCCCTTGGGAAGGTCGAGAAGCGGGAAATGCCCGGCGAACAGCAGGCTCAGCCCCAGCAGCAGGGCCGAGAAGGCCGCGTACGGCACCAGCCGGGAGGCGGCCAGCCGCTTGAGAAAGCGGCCCGCCGGCAGGCGCGCCTTTTCCGGGGCCAGGGTGAACCCTGCCAGCAGAAAGAAGAACGGCATGTGGAAGGAGTAGATGAACTTGTATTGGGCCGTGGCCGCCGGGCTCTGAAGGTACATGATCCGCTCCACGGCATGGCCGTAGTAGACCAGGAACATGCCCAGGAACCGGGCCACGTCCAGCATGGGGATGCGCCCGCCCGATCTCGCTTCGCCCGTCATTTCGCCTTTCCTTGTCCGGTTACTCGACCCAGCCGTAGGTCCGCTCCACTGCCTTCTTCCACCCGGCGTACTTCTCGGCTCGGACCTTCTCGTCCATGTCCGGCCGCCAGGTCCTGTCTTCTTCCCAGTTGTTGTAGAGCTCCTCGCGCCCGGACCAGAAGCCCGATGCGATGCCCGCCGCGTAGGCCGCGCCCAGGCAGGTGGTCTCGGCCACCTTGGGGCGGACCACCGGCACGTTGAGAATGTCGGACTGGAACTGCATGAGCAGCTCGTTGTAGACCATGCCGCCGTCCGCCTTGAGGGACTTGAGCTCCACGCCCGAATCCCGGTTCATGGCCTCGACGATGTCCTTGGTCTGGTAGGCCGTGGCCTCGAGCACGGCCCGGGCGATGTGGTTGCGGTTGATGTACCGGGTCAGCCCGACCATGACCCCGCGCGCGTCGGGCCGCCAGTACGGGGCGTACAGGCCGGAGAAGGCGGGCACGATGTACGAGCCGCCCGTGTCCTCCACCTTGGCGGCCAAGGCCTCGACCTCGGGCGCGGAGTCGAACATCCTGAGGTTGTCGCGCAGCCACTGGACCAGGGCACCGGCGATGGCGATGGACCCTTCCAGACAGTAGGACGGCTTGCGGTTGGAGAACTGGTAGGCCAGGGTGGTGATCAGCCCGTGCCTGGACTGGATGGGCTCGTGCCCGGTGTGCATGAGCAGGAAGCAGCCTGTGCCGTAGGTGTTCTTGGCCTGGCCCGGGGCGAAGCAGGTCTGGCCCACCAGGGCGGCCTGCTGGTCGCCCACAGCGCCGCAGACCGGCACGCGCGCGCCCAAGGGGCCGCTCTCGGAGGTCGGGCCCCAGGTCCCTTCGTCGGACGAGGGCACGATGCGCGCAAGCCCGCTCATGGGCACGCCCAGAATCCTCATGATCTCCTCGTCCCAGGACAGGGTCTTCAGATCCATGAGCATGGTCCGGCTGGCGTTGGTCACGTCGGTCACGTGCGCCCCGCCCTTGGGCCCGCCGGTCAGCCACCAGATGATCCAGGTCTCGATGGTCCCGAACAGGGCGTCGCCCCGTTCGGCGGCCGCTTTGGCCTCGGGCACGTTGTCGAGAATCCAGCGGATCTTGGGGCCGGAGAAATAGGTCGCCACGGGCAGGCCGGTGGCCTCGCGGAAGCGGTCCTGGCCGCCCTCCTCGGTCAACCCCTTGCAGATGTCGTGGGTCCGGGTGCACTGCCAGACGATGGCGTTGTGGAAGGGCTTGCCCGTGCAGCGGTCCCAGACCACGGTGGTCTCGCGCTGGTTGGTGATGCCGATGGCCTTGAGGTCGCTCCCCTTGAGCCCGGACTTGGTCAGCGCGCCCCGGATGACCTCGCCGGTGTTGCGCCATATCTCCATGGGGTCGTGCTCCACCCAGCCCGGCTTGGGGTAGATCTGGCGGTGCTCCTTCTGGTCCTGGCCGACGATGCGGCCGCGCTCGTCAAAGATGATGAACCGGCTGCTGGTGGTTCCCGAGTCGACGGCTCCGACGTATTTGGCCATGGCTGCTGCTCCTTGTGGTCAGGGTATGGGGAATCCCCCGCATATCACGAAACGTCGTTGGACAAAACCGATTTGGACCAGGGGATGCGGTTGCGGGTCAGCCCCAGCCGCTTCTCCTCCAGGCCCAGGGCCGCACCGACCAGTTGGCTGACGAGCACGGCCGGAACCATGGCCCGCCAGGGGCTGTTGAACGAATGCCGGTCCCGCTCCACGTCGAACTGCAGCTGGCAGTAGGTGCAGGCCGTGGCCAGGATATGGGCCCCGGCTCCGGCCGCGCTCTCCAGCTTGCGGCGCATGATCGACTCGCTGATGACCTCGTCGCGCCCGCGCAGGGGATGGCCGCAACACTCCAGCCGCAGGGCCCAGTCCACGGTCTCGGCCCCCAGGGCGGCGACCACCCGCTCAAACACGGTGGGGGCCAGGGGATCGTCGAACCCGGTGACCTTGCCCGGCCGCAGGGCGTGGCAGCCGTAGTGGCAAGCCACTTTGACCCCGTACAGCGGCAGGGTCGCCCGTTCCGCCAGCGTTTGCGCGCCCACGTCGCGGTCCAGCACGGTGAGCAGGTGGCGGACTTCCATGCGCTGCGGCAGGGCCAGCCCCTCGCGGGCCAGCAGCCGCTCCACCTCCCCGGCCAGTTCCGGGCTCTCGTGCAGGCGCGAGGCCGCGTACTTGAGGTTGCCGAAACAGCATTTGCACGGGGTCATGATCCCCAGCCCGGCCCGTTCGGCCAGGGCGAAGTTGCGCGCCGCCGAAAACACGGAGGCCGGTTCGCTCTCGTTGCGCACCGGGTAGCCGCAACAGTTGAATTCGATGTCCACCAGCTCCACGTCCAGGGCCCGACAGACGGCCCGGACAGAGTCCCCGTACTGGGGCAGGTGGTGGGGAATCTTGCATCCCGGGAAATAGGCGTAGCGCATCAGCCCTCCTCGCCCTCGGCCTGGCGCAGCCTGGCGGCCGCAGTGTTGCGCAGTTCATAGAGCACGTCGGCCACGCGGATGTCCTGCGGGCAGTGCTCCTGGCACTTGTAGCAGGTGGTGCAGCTCCAGACCATGCGCACCCCGAGCGCCTCGTCCTTGAGCCCCATGCGCAGCAGGTTCATGATCTGCTGGGGGAGCAGGTCCAGGTCGCGCGACGGGTCGTCGCTGACCGCCACCACCGGGCAGACGCTGGTGCAGGTGGTGCATTGCACGCAGGCCCAGAAGGACTCGCGCCTGTCGGCCAGCCCTTCGGGCTCGATGCGGCAGCAGATGGCGCTGCGGGCGGCGACCGTCATGGCCCGGACCGCCTGGTTCGGGTCCGGCACGGACGCGGCCGCCTCGGGTTTGGAGGCGAGCCACAGGTCCTGCAGATTGATGCCCGCCGGGCAGATGTCGGTGCAGCGCAGGCACTCGGTGCAGATGCGGCTGCCCTCGGCGAATCGCTCCAGCCCCAGGCCGGACAATCGCCCGTCACGGAATGCCGTGAGCGAAGCGAGCTTTTCCGAAGGCAGGATGTCCGGATTGCCCAGCACGGCGAAGGACGGGGCCACACTGCAGTGCAGGGAGCACTCGCCGCAGCGGGTGCAGGCGTCCATGCCCAGGCCTCGCGCCGCAGCGCCGCCCGGGCGGCCCAGGTCGCGCCGCCCGGCGCGCGCGGCCAGGTTGGCCGGGGTGGTCAGGGGATGCAGGAACTTGGCGTAGGGCAGAGCCGCCAGCCCGACCAGACAGAAAAGGATGTGCGCGTACCAGAAGACGCGGTCGGCCCGGCTGCGGTTCATGGCCGGGGCCAGGGGCGTCAGGGCCGAGGCCAACGGTTTGGAGATGAAGGCCGAGGCCGTGTCGCTGTGGCAGGCCGTGCAGCTCTCGTCGTTGATTTCGAGTCCCCGCTCCACCCGCTGCGGGGTAACCAGCCTGTCGGACGGGAAGACCACGCCGAAGCGGTCAGCCCAGGCCGCCTTGAGCGCGGTGGTCTCGGGCCCGCCCCCGTAGACGCCGTATTCGGCCACCATGGAATCGAACATGGCCGGGGAGATGATCTTGGACGCCTCGAGCAGGAAGCCGGAGCCGACGATTCCGCCGACCACGAACAGCAACGCCCAGTCCTGGAACCGGGAGAGGACGCGCAGCCGCCGGTCGCGCACCCGGCGCGCGACCATCAGGGCCAGCCCGATGAGGACCAGGCCGCCCAGCAGATCGCGCAGGAATTGCCAGGGATTCAGGGTCGGCTCATAGCCGGAAAAGAGGTTGACCGTGACCAGGGAGGCCATGGCGTGGAACAGGAGCAGCCCCATGAAGCCGTAGAAGACCAGACAGTGGGCCAGCCAGCGCAGCGGGCCGGTCCGGGCCGCGCGCCTGAGCAGCAGGATTTCCGGGACAATGGCCTTGATTACGGACAGGAATGCCTTGGCCGTTCCTTGTTTCCGGAAGGGGCTGCCCCCGTCCGGACAGGTTCGCCAGCGGGTCACCCTGCGGGTCAGGAAGACGGCGCAGACAGCTGCGGCGAAAATCAAACCAATGTCCAGAAAATCCATACCGTTATCCTTACGTCGTTTTAATCAACTCCCTGCATCAGCCCCTGTACCGCGCGCCAGGCCGAGGTGATGGCCAGCCCGGCCCCGCATTTCATGCGCATCCAGTCCTGGTGGGCCAGGATGGCCCCGGCCGCGAACAGCCGCTTGTGGGCGGGGCGCCCGTCCCGGCCCAGCGGCCGGAACCGGTCGTCCACTTCAAGGCCGGATGCGTTGGCCGCGTGCCCGTCGGTGTGGAAAAACTCCTTGTTGTGCCACTGCTCCCGCGTCTTAGGCTGAACAACGGGCAGGTCGAAGACCGCCTCGCGGATGGCGTGGCGGTCGGCGATGAGCCCCTTGCCGAAGAAACGGCCCGTGGCCAGGATGGCGGCCTTGGCGCGCACCTCGGTCCTGCCGCCGCCCCTGCCGACCACGAAGCGGAAGCCGTCCTCGACCGTTTCGGCCTCGGTCACCGTGGCCTGGGACAGGGTGCGCACGCCAAGCCCGGGCAGCCCCCGGTCAAAGGCTCCGCGCAGCCTCGGGCCCGCGATGGACGGCGGGATGGTCGGGATCTCGAAGACCTGCCTGCCGGTCAATTCCTCCAGGTGGTCGACGACCCGGCCCGGATCGATCAGCCCGAGCACGGCCGGGAAACCCAGGTACTCGGCGTCCCCCAGGTGCGGGGCCACGGCCTCGGCCAGCTTCTCCCGGTACTTGGGGTCGGCCAGAGCCCAGGCCATGTGCTCGGGGTAAAGCTCGCCGCTGCCCCGGGGGAAGGTCACCCGCGCGGTGCGCAGGCCGGGCCAGGTTTCCTTGCGCATCTCGACCAGCTGGTTGCCGCTGAACCCCTTGAGCCCGTGGAAATCCACGATGAGGGTGGGCGCCGCGCTCTCCAGGGCGAGAACGCCCTTCCAGGCGGTGCGCGGCACGCGCCAGGTGCGCTTGACCGTGCCCACCGGGGTCAGGGCCCGGCAGTTGCGGTCCGCGTGGCCGGTGTAATCGAGCCCCTGGGAGGCCAGAAAATCCGTAAATCCGCCGATGGCCGCTTCCATGTCCGGCCGGATCATGCGGGCGTAGGGGTGTTTCGGACAGTCCTTGGACACGGCCTCGACGGCCGCCCACGGGTCGTCCCAGCGGATGCCCTCGGCCACCGGATGCACGCCCATGAGGTCGATGAACCCGGTGCTGAAGTCGATGCCGCCGGTGACCCCGGACTGGGCCACGGACAGCCCGGCCCTGGCCGCGAACAGGGCGGCGGCCATGCCCGCGAAGCCCGCGCCGATGACCATGACGTCATGGGTGTTCCCGCTCACAGGTCACCTCCGTCGTCGCGCACGTCCGCTTCCAGCTCCAGGTCCAGGGCTCCGCAGTACAGGGCCTCCTGCAGGTCGGCCTGAACCAGGGGCAGTCCCCAGAGGACCGGCCGCAGCCCGCGCCAGCGCCTGCGCGTGAAGGCGTGCATCTCGTGCACGCCGCGCAGGCCGGAGACATAGCCCTCGTCGTACAGGTGGCCGGTGACGCGCAGGCCGCAGAACCCGCCCTGGCACGGCCCCTTGCCCACGCGGCTGCGCAGGCCGATGCTGTTCAGCAGGGAGGAGCCGTACTGGCCGTCCATGCCGTCGATGATCTGGTTGACCGCCTTGCGCGAGACCATCTCGCACTCGCATAGAATGATGTCGTCCCCGTCGCGCTCGCCGATCCACCGCCTGGGTCCCAGGCCCGGCTCGGTCCACTCGCCCTTGGTAGAGGCGGGCAGCGGCTCGGTGCGGGTGATGCAGGGAGCGTCCACGCCGAGCTTGGCGCAGACCAGGTCCCCGGTGCGCTCGGCCATGAGCCGGTAGGTGGTCAGCTTGCCGCCGGTGATGGTCACGAAGTTGTCCACATGGTCCTTTTCGTGGTCGATAAGCGAGAAATTGCGGCTCACGCTGCGCGCGTCCCCGGCCCCGGCCACCAGGACCAGGGGCCGCACGCCCGCATAGGCCCGGATGTAGCGCGTGGTCTCCAGCACCGGGATCATGGCCCGGGCGTCGTCGATGATGGCGTCGGCCTCGGCCACGGTCGGGCGGCACAGGTCGGGCGAATCAATGGTCACCGAGGTGGTCCCGAGGACCGAGACCGTGCCGCCGGGCACCAGGATGTCCGAGTCGGCGGCCCTGCGCAGCCGGTTGACCACGCGCGTGGTCAGCCTGTCCTGGGTGACCAGCAGGCTGCCCGAGGAATAAAGGATGTCGATATGCGCCCCGGCCAGGGCGGCGACCATCCCGGCCCAGGCCCCGGTGGCGTTGACCACGATCTCGGCCTCGACCTCGAACCGCTCGCCCGAGGTCTGGTCCAGGAAGATCGAGCGGCGGATGCGCCCGTTGTCCCGCTCAAACCCCGCCAGCTTGGCGTTGCGCAGGTAGCGCGCGCCCTTGTCCACGGCCTGGGCCAGGTTGTCCAGGGAGAGCATGAACGGGTCCACGGACGCGTCCTCGGCGGCGTAGGCCGCAATCAGCCTGTCCGACAGGGCGGGCTCCAGGTGGCGGGCCTCGGCGAGGTCCAGGGGACGGGTCGGCACGGCGCTGGCCGCGCACATGGACTCGAAATTCGCGATATAGTCTTCGTCGTCGCCCTCGACGGCCACGAACAGTCCGCCCGTGTCCTCGATGCACTGCGGGGCCAGCCGCTTGAGCAGCTCGCCCTCCTCGCGGCACTCGACGGCCGCGGCCGCGTCCGAGGCCACGTAGCGCGCCCCGCTGTGCAGCAGGCCGTGGTTGCCGCCCGAGGCCCCCGCGTTGATGTCGCGGCGCTCGGCCAGCAGGCAGTCCACGCCCCGCAGGGCCAGATCGCGGGCCAGGCCGGTTCCGGTCGCCCCGCCGCCGAGTATGAGTACCCGGGTTTCCATGGTCTTCATCGTCCTTACGACCCCTCTTCCCTGTTACGAATCACGCAGTGCGGATTTTCATTTTCCCTTGTAGCAAAAAAACGAACATGATATGAACAAAAATCAGCTTTCCAAATCAAAATTACGGGTGATCTTACCTCAAAACCGGGAATTGGTCACTATCAATTTTCACTTTCCAACACAACAGTGAACTGTTTTCCGTTCACAATCGAACAAAGCGAACACCAGATGAAAGAGAAAAAGGCACAACGGGTCATCGAGGAAACCGACGGGAAAAGCGGGCGGCACGCCTCGGTGCGCACCAGGCGGGCCAGGATCGTCACCCTGGTCCGGGAGCAGGGATTCATGGCCATCGGCACCCTGGCCGAGACCTTCGACGTCACCCCCCAGACCATCCGCCGGGACATCAACGCCCTGACCGACCAGGGGTTGCTCCAGCGCCACCACGGCGGGGCCGGCCCCATGCTGAGCACCGAGAACGTCGACTACACCAACCGCAAGATACTGTGCCTGCGGGAGAAACAGATCATCGCCCAGTTGGTGGCCCAGCACATCCCGTCCCGCTCCTCGCTGTTCATCAACATGGGCACGACCAACGAGGAGGTGGCCAAGGCCCTGACCCGGCACGACCGCCTACGGGTCATCACCAACAACCTCAACGTGGCGAAAACATTGAGCAGCAACAACGGACTGGAGGTCATCGTGGCTGGCGGCGTGGTCCGCCACAAGGACGGCGGCATCGTCGGCGAATCGACCATCGAGTTCATCCGCCAGTTCAAGGTGGACTACGGGATCATCGGCATCAGCGGCGTGGACCTCGACGGCACCCTGCTCGACTTCGACTACCGCGAGGTCACCGCGGCCCGCTCGATCATGGACAACTCGCGCAAGGTCTTCCTGGTCACGGACCACAGCAAATTCGGGCGCAACGCCATGGTCAGGCTGGGCAACATCAAGGAGGTGGACGCCATGTTCACCGACGAGACGCCGCCCGCCGAACTGGTGGAGGTCATGAAGCAGAACGGGGTGGAGCTGCACGTGGCGAAATAGCGATCCATCCATCCCTAATAATAGGCCGGGAGGTGCAATTTTCCTGATTTTCGCTTGCGAACATTTTGTGACGATGTTACGCTATAATGTGACTAATCAGAACAGTTTTGACCGTAATCGATCACCCGGAGACCTAAAATGGGGCTTAAACTCGACGGCATCGGCAAGACGGTTGGAAGAGAGATTCACCTCAAGGACGTGAATCTCGAATTCGAATCCGGCTCCCGCTACGTGGTGCTCGGCCGCACCCTGGCGGGCAAGACCTCGCTCTTGCGCATCATGGCCGGGCTGGACCGACCGACCACCGGCACGGTGGAGGCGAACGGCGTGGACGTGACCGGCGTATCGGTGCGCAAGCGCAGCGTGGCCATGGTCTACCAGCAATTCATCAACTACCCTTCCCAGACAATCTACGAAAACATCGCCTCGCCGCTGACCATCCACGGCCTGCCCAAGGAGGAGATCCGCACCCGCGTCATGCAGGCGGCCTCCATGCTGCACATCGACAAAATGCTCGACCGGCTGCCCGCCGAGCTGTCCGGCGGCCAGCAGCAGCGCACGGCCATCGCCCGGGCCCTGGTCAAGGACGTGGACCTGCTCCTTCTCGACGAGCCCCTGGTCAACCTCGACTACAAGCTGCGCGAGGAGCTGCGCGACGAACTGCGCAAGATTTTCAGGGCCCGCGACTCGGTGGTCGTCTACACCACCACCGAGCCCACCGAGGCGCTCATGCTCGGCGGCAACGTCATCGTCATGCACGAGGGCGAGGTCCTCCAGGTGGGGCCCACGGCCGACGTATTCCTGCACCCGGCCAACACCCGGGTGGCCGAGGTCTTCAGCGACCCGCCCATCAACTTCATCAACGGCTCCGTAAACGACGGCAAAGTCAACATCGGCCACGCCCTGTCCCTCCCGGTCCCCGACTCCATGTCCGGCCTGACGCCCGGGGAGTACACCTTCGGCATCCGCGCCAGCCAGCTCAACCTGCAATGCAAGGGCGATGAATGCACGCGTATTCAGGGGCGTATCGGACTGGCCGAAATCAACGGTTCCGAGACCTTCGTCCACTTCAACTACGGCGACGACTCCCTGGTGGTCCAGGAAAACGGCGTCCACGCCTTCGAGGTGGGCAACCAGGTGTCGGTCTATGTCCGGCCCGAGGCCTTCTACGTCTTCAACGCCACGGGCGATCTGGTTATCGCGCCGGCCAACCAGTGACGGGGTTCCCATGGCACGCATCGAACTGAACGAGATCAAGCACAGCTACCTGCCCAATCCGACGGGCGAGCAGGATTTCGCGCTCAAGCGCATCCATACGGTCTGGGAGGACGGCGGGGCCTACGCCCTGCTCGGCCCCTCGGGCTGCGGCAAGACCACCATGCTGAACATCATCTCCGGCCTGCTCAAACCGTCCCACGGGTCCATCCTGTACGACGGGACGGACGTATCGGCCATGCAGCCGGAACAGCGCAACATCGCCCAGGTCTTCCAGTTTCCGGTGCTCTACGACACCATGACCGTGTACGACAACCTGGCCTTTCCCCTGCGCAACCGGGGGGTGGACAAGCGGAGCATCCGCGAGCGGGTCCTGGAGATCGCCGAGGCCCTGGACCTGACCCAGGACCTGAACAAGCGGGCCGCCAACCTGTCGGCCGACGCCAAGCAGAAGATTTCCCTGGGGCGCGGGCTGGTGCGCAGCGACGTGGCCGCCATCCTGTTCGACGAGCCCCTGACCGTCATCGACCCGCACCTGAAGTGGGACCTGCGGCGCAAGCTCAAGGAGATCCACACCAAGTTCAACCTGACCATGATCTACGTGACCCACGACCAGGTGGAGGCCATGACCTTCGCCGACCAGATCGTGGTCATGTACGAGGGCGAGATCGTCCAGATGGGCACGCCCCAGGAACTGTTCGAGAACCCCGAGCACACCTTTGTGGGCTACTTCATCGGCAGCCCGGGCATGAACTTCCTGGACTGCACCCTGGACGGGCACGTCGCCCGGGTCGGGAACATCGACATCCCGCTGCTGCCCTCCCTGGCCAACATGTGCACCGGCCAGAACCTCAGGATCGGCATCCGGCCCATGTACGTGGGGCTACACGACGGCCCGGTGGAGCACGGCATCGAGGGCACGGTCACCGGATTGGAGGACCAGGGGTTCTGCAAGATCGTCACCGCGGCCTTCAACGGCAGCGAGATCAAGGCCAGGATCAGCGAGAACGGAAGGGTGCCGGAAGGGAAGTGCTGGATATCCCTGCCGCCGGAGAAGATCAAACTCTACTGTGACGAACGGCTGGTCCGACAGGGGGATTCCCGATGAGCAAATGGCGAAACAACAATGCGTGGTTCCTGGTTCTCCCGGTCTTCGCGATCGTGGCCTTCTCGGCCATCATCCCGCTGATGACCGTGGTCAACTACTCGGTCCAGGACATCTTCGGACCGGGCCAGCGCTTCTTCGTGGGCGTGGAATGGTTCCGGGACGTGCTCCTGGACGAACGACTGCACGACGCCCTGTTCAAGCAGCTGGCCTTCTCCTTCATGGTCCTGCTGACCGAGATACCGCTGGGCATCGCCATCGCCCTGATGATGCCCAAGAAGGGCTGGACCGCCTCGGCCTGCCTGGTCATCCTGGCCCTGCCCCTGCTCATCCCCTGGAACGTCATCGGGACCATCTGGATCATCTTCACCCGGCCCGACATCGGCCTGTTCGGGGCCATCGTCAACAACGCGGGCATCGCGTTCGACCACACGGCCTCGCCGGTGGACGCCTGGATCACCCTGATGCTCATGGAGATATGGCACTGGACCCCGCTGGTCGCCCTGCTGGCGTATGCCGGCCTGCGGGCCATCCCCGAGGCCTACTACCAGGCGGCCAAGATCGACGGGGCGTCGAGCTGGGCGGTCTTCCGCTACATCCAGCTGCCCAAGATGCGCGGGGTGCTGACCATCGCCCTGCTGCTGCGCTTCATGGACAGCTTCCTGATCTACGCCGAACCGTTCGTCCTGACCGGCGGCGGGCCCGGCAACACGACCACGTTTTTGTCCATCTATCTGGTCAAGATCGCCGTGGGCCAGTTCGACCTCGGTCCGGCCGCGGCCTTTTCGCTCATCTACTTCCTCATCATCCTGCTGTTCTGCTGGCTGTTCTACCAGGCCCTGCAGGCGGTGGGCACGGGAGACAAGGCATGAAACTGAAAAAACGACACCTGGGGCTGATCTTCTACCTGATCATCCTCTTCCTGCCCATCTACTGGATGCTGAACATGTCGTTTCGGACCAACGCGGACATCATGCGCTCGTTCTCGCTCATCCCGACCCATCCCACGCTGGTCAACTACATGAAGATCTTCACGGACCCGTCCTGGTATTCCGGGTACATCAACTCGATCATCTACGTGACCATCAACACCGTGATCTCGCTGACGACCGCCCTGCCCGCGGCCTACGCCTTCTCGCGCTACCAGTTCATCGGCGACAAGCACGTCTTCTTCTGGCTTCTGACCAACCGCATGGCCCCGCCCGCGGTCTTCCTGCTGCCCTTCTTCCAACTCTACTCCACCTTCAACCTGATCGACACGCACATCGCCGTGGCCCTGTCCCACTGCCTGTTCAACGTGCCCCTGGCCGTCTGGATCCTGGAGGGGTTCATGTCCGGCGTGCCCAGGGAGATCGACGAGACCGCCTTCATCGACGGCTACTCCTTCCCGCGCTTCTTCATCCGGGTGTTCATCCCGCTGATCCGCGCGGGCATCGGCGTGACCGCGTTCTTCTGCTTCATGTTCAGCTGGGTCGAGCTGCTGCTGGCCCGCACCCTGACGACCACCGCGGCCAAGCCCATCGCCGCGACCATGACCAGGACCGTCAGCGCCACCGGGCTTGACTGGGGGCTGCTCGCCGCGGCGGGCATCCTGACCATCGTGCCCGGCGCGCTGGTCATCTGGTTCGTCCGCAACCATCTGGCCAAGGGCTTCGCCCTGGGCAGGGTCTAGGAGGAGGCAATCATGAATCTCGAATGGATGGCATGGACACCGGTCACCGCCGGTTTCTTCCTGACCATTGCGGTCATCCTCGTCGGCATGACCATCTGGGAGATCGTCTCCCCCTGCGTGGCGCGGCGCGGCTTTCTGCCGCTGACCACCACGCGCGGCGACCGGTTGTTCATCGGGCTGCTGGGCAGCGCGTACATACACCTGTCCTGGATCGGACTGACCACCTCACCCGTCTGGGTCGCTACGGCTATATCCGTTTGTTTCCTGATCATCGTCATGCGGTGGGGATAGCCAGCCCGCATGGGAATCGCGAACGGGAAACCGGAGGAACGGAAATATTGGGTATTACGGCAGAGGTCTTTTCTTAATCAGCATACGGAGGTACGTATGAAGTTGCGGCGTTTTTTGATCACGGGAATGCTGACCCTGGCATTCCTCAGCCTCGCCACCGCCGGCATGGCGGACATGAAGGCAGCGGAGAAATGGGTGGACAGCGAGTTCCAGCCTTCGACGCTGAGCAAGGCTGAGCAGATGAAGGAAATGGAGTGGTTCATCAAGGCGGCCGCTCCCTACAAAGGCTTGGAGATCAAGGTCGTCTCCGAGACCATCCCCACCCACGAGTACGAATCCAAGGTGCTCGCCAAGGCGTTCTACGAGATCACCGGCATCAAGGTCACCCACGACCTGATCCAGGAAGGCGACGTCATCGAGAAGCTCCAGGTCCAGTTCCAGTCGGGCGAGAACGTCTTCGACGGCTACATCAACGACTCGGACCTCATCGGGACCCACTTCCGCTCCGGCAAGGTCGTCAACCTGACCGACTGGATGACCGGCGAAGGCAAGGACGTGACCCTGCCCACCCTGGACGTGGACGACTTCATGGGCAAGTCCTTCACCACCGGCCCGGACGGCAAGCTGTACCAGCTGCCCGACCAGCAGTTCGCCAACCTCTACTGGTTCCGTTACGACTGGTTCAAGAAGCCCGAGCTGCGCAAGGCCTTCAAGGCCAAGTACGGCTATGAGCTGGGCGTGCCGGTCAACTGGTCCGCCTACGAGGACATCGCCGAATTCTTCACCAACGACGTGCGCGAGATCGACGGCGTGGCCATCTACGGGCACATGGACTACGGCAAGAAGGCCCCGGACCTCGGCTGGCGCTTCACCGACGCCTGGCTGTCCATGGCCGGCGCCGGCGACAAGGGGCTGCCCAACGGCAAGCCCGTGGACGAATGGGGCATTCGCGTGGAAGATTGCCGTCCGGTGGGCTCCTCCGTGTCCCGCGGCGGCGCCACCAACGGCCCGGCCGCCAAGTACGCCCTGCGCAAGTACATGGACTGGCTGCGCAAGTACGCCCCTCCGGGCGCGCTCGGCATGGACTTCTACCAGTCCCTGCCGTACCTGGCCAAGGGCAACGTGGCCCAGCAGATATTCTGGTACACGGCCTTCACCGCCTCCATGGTCGAGAAGGGCACCCCGGTGGTCAACGCCGACGGCACGCCCAAGTGGCGCATGGCTCCGTCCCCGCACGGCCCGTACTGGGAAAAGGGCCAGAAGCTCGGCTACCAGGACTGCGGTTCCTGGACCCTGCTGAAGTCCACCCCGGTGGACCGGCGCAAGGCCGCCTGGCTGTTCGCCCAGTTCTGCGTCTCCAAGTCCGTGTCCCTGAAGAAGGCCCATGTCGGCCTGACCCCCATCCGGGATTCCGACATCCGCCACGAGTCCTTCACCAAGCGCGCCCCCATGCTCGGCGGCCTGGTGGAATTCTACCGCTCCCCGGCCCGCGTGTCCTGGACCCCCACCGGCACCAACGTGCCCGACTACCCCAAGCTGGCCCAGCTCTGGTGGCAGAACATCGGTGAGGCCGTGGCCGGCGAGGTCACCGTGGACACCGCCATGGACAACCTGGCGGCCGAACAGGACAAGATCATGATGCGCCTGGAGCGCGCCAACGTGCTCAGCATCTGCGGTCCCAAGCTGAACGAGCCCCGGGAAGAGTCCTACTGGCTCAACCAGCCCGGCGCTCCCAAGGCCAAGCTGGCCAACGAGAAGCCCCAGGGCGAGACCGTGGACTACGACGAGCTGATCAAGGCCTGGAAGCAGGGCAAGGCCACCATGTAACCCGGTTCACGAACAAGACAAGGCAAAGCAAGGGGCGTCCCCGGGGACGCCCCTTTTTTATCGTCCCATCGCGGACGGCCTCACTTATCCCTTGTGTTCCATCCCGGTTTGCGTAACCATTTCGCTGTTCCCACCATCAGCGGCCTCCCGCCCTCCTTTCTTTCCAGATCGTCTCTCCACGCCTCGCCCGCGAATAATGCCTGGGCATCTTGACGCCGGGCCGCGCGGCCCTGTCCTGCGGCCGCAGTCCCGGCCATACCCGGCACGAAAAACACCAACACAGGAGTCCATCCAATGATGCGCAACGGATATGTCGTCTTCACAGGCGGCCCCGGCTCGGGGAAAAGCACGGTCATCGAAGCACTGCGCCGGCTCGGCCATGCCTGCTCCGGGGAAAAGGGGCGGAGGATCATCCAAGAGGAGCTCGGACGCTCGGGCGACGCGCTGCCCTGGCGGGACAAGACGGCCTTCCGGGACAGGATGCTGGAAAAGGATTTCGCGGCCTACGAACACTACCAAGGATACGAGGGCCCTGTCTTCTTCGACCGGGGGATCGTCGACGCCTATGGCTATTCGCTCCTCGAAGGCCTCGAAATCACCCTCGCGTTGCGCTCCGCCTGCGCCTCGCACCGTTACGGCGGCCCGGTGTTCATCTTCCCGCCATGGGAACGGATCTTCACCAACGACACGGAACGCAAACAGGACTTTGCCGAAGCGCGAAGGACGCATAAAGCCATGCGAAAGGCCTACGGGGACTTCGGCTATGCGTTGACAGAAGTCCCGCGCGCCCCGGTCGAGGAGAGGGTCCGGTTCATTACCCGAAGACTGGGCAGGGAATTGACGGGGTAGGACCGGCCCCGGGCCAGGCACCGTTTTTGACTCTTTGACCGGCTTCCGGTACTGTTGCGATAAGGGAAGGAGTATCGGCGGTGCGCATTTTTCCACACATTTTTCTTGTCCTGGCCTGTCTGTCCGGGCTCTTCGGGGCAAGGGCCTTTGCCCAGGAGACCTTGACCATCGGCGTCGAGAACAAGGACTGGTACAGCCATTACGTCTGGGAGGGGCGAACCCTTGTCGGGTTGGACCCCGACATCGTCCGGGCCGTCGCCGGGCAGCTCGGCTATCGGGTCGTTTTCGAACCGTATCCCTGGAGCCGGGTCATCCGCATGGCGCAGGACGGGACCTTGGACGGCGTCCTGGACCTGGCCCTCATCCGGGACAGGGAAAAGCGCCTGCACTATGTGCGCACCCCCATCACCACGGAGCAGACCACGTTCTGGATAAGAAAGGGAAACAAGGTCCCCTTTGACGGGAAATTCACACCGGAAATCCGCTTGGGGCTCATTCGCGGCGCGGACTGGACAGACCGATTCGCCAAGATGGGGACCCCGACCGTCCAACGCTTCAATTCCTTTGAGCAGGCCTTCCAGAATCTGGTCGCCGACAGAATCGACATGTTCGCCAGCTACCTCGCCCCCACCCGGTACCACGCCGGGCGGCTCGGGTATATGGACCGGATCGAGCCCCATGCCTACACCCAGCCGGACATGCCATACTACATAGCATTCAGCGACAAACCGGGGCACGCCCGATTGGCCCGCCGATTCGACGAGAAGCTCAAGGCATTCCTCGCCAGCCCCGACTACGGTGCATTGATGGAACAATTCGACTCTCGCCCCGCGCCCTAGAAGGACGTCCGGCGCGGCGATCTCGAAACCGAATTCCTTCACCAGGGGCTTCATCTTCTCGACCATTTCGCGGTTGCTTTGGGCCAGCCTGCCCTTACGCGGATAGAGATTGTCCTCCATCCGCCCCGGGCGGAGCCGCCGGGCATGACGCCCACCACGCCGAGATTAAATTCGTGCCGCCCCCAAGGATGTCCGGGATCCGCTCTGGTCGTGAAAGGGCTCTTAACGGCACGGTCCATCGACCGCCCAAATGTCCGTTTTATCCAAACGCGGCCCGCAGCATCAGGAAGAACTGGGCGCCTTGACATTTTTTAGCAACAGCCCGACCGGGGAGGCCGCTGAAGGAGGCGGTGGCTTCCCCGGTCGGGCTGTTGTCGTAGGAACTGCCGACACGCCCCGCAAATTGACAAAAATAACACTTTTGTCATTAACAGACCTAATTGCTGATCTGAAATCTGCCTTTTTTGCAACAACATTCCCGGCCACGCATCCGCTTTTACGCCCCTATCCCCCCGCTTATTACCGGAGGAGAACGTGGAATCAGTTTTACTTATGGTTCGATCCGAAACAGCATCCCGGGAAATAATTTAGCACCGTGCCACTCCACTCCAATCGTACATCACAACAATCTGTTTATATTAATTTTTTAACAAATAGACAGAGGGCATCGCCCTCTCTCTGGTTCAAATCAGGCCTTGGGTTTGCAACGAGAGAGAAACAACTCAACTAATACCAATATGGTTTATTCGGAGGCTGAAATGAAAAAGTACCATCCCGTCGACTCCCTGCAATCCCCCCGGTTCTCCGGCGTCAGCACGTTCATGCGTCTGCCGCACGTGCGCACGCTCGAGGATGTGGATTTCGTCGTCGTCGGGCAACCCTTTGACACCGCCACAACCTTCCGCCCGGGCTGCCGGTTCGGTCCCCGGGGCATCCGTGAGGCGTCCTCTATCCTCAAGGCGTACAATCCCGTGCTCGACGTGGACCTTTTCGAGCATCTCTCCGGCGTGGACTACGGCGACATCGACATCGTCCCCGGCTATCTGGAGGAATCGCATACGCGAATCACCGAGGGCATGTCCCCGATCTTCGAGTCGGGCGTGACCCCGGTCATCCTCGGCGGCGACCACTCCATCACCCTGCCCACCCTGCGCGCCCTGCGCAGGCACCACGGCCCGGTGTCCCTGCTGCACTTCGACGCCCACAGCGACACCAGCAGCGACTACTTCGGCAAGCCCTACAACCACGGCACGCCATTCTACTGGGCCATGGAGGAAGGGCTCATCAATCCCGAGACCTCCATCCAGGTGGGCATGCGCGGCCATTACTACAGCAAGGACTGCCACGACTACGCCCTGAACAAGGGCATGGAGATCATCACCGGCTGGGAGCTGCACGAGATCGGCATCCCCGCGGCCATCGAGCGCATCCGCGAGCGGATCAAGGGCACCAAGGTCTTCCTGACCTTCGACATCGACTTCATGGACGCGGCCTACGCGCCGGGCACCGGCACCCCCGAGATCGGCGGCTTCACCAGCTACGAGGCCCTGCGCCTGGTCACGGAATCCTGCCTGGGCCAGAACATGCTCGGCATGGATCTGGTGGAGGTGCTGCCCGACCTGGACCACGCCCAGATCACGGCCCTGGCCGCCGCAGGCGTCATCCACGCCTTCCTGTCGGTCCTGGCCAAGAACAAAACGGCATAGAACACGCACGTCCGGACTCCGCCATGAAAAGCGCAACACCCATCCGCTCTCTCCCGGCATTCCTGGAGATCAAGAACGGCAGCAAGGTCAAACGGACCTTCTCCAGTTCCGAGATGCTCCGCAGGATCGATGCCCTGCGCCGTTTCATGGCGGAGACCGGCGTGGACGCCATCCTGTTGACGTCCATGCACAACGTCCACTACTACAGCGACTTTCTTTACTGCGCCTTTGGCCGCGACTTCGGCCTCGTCGTCACCCCGCGCAGCTCCACGACCATCAGCCCGGCCGTCGACTTCGGCCAGCCCTACCGACGCAGCTTCGGCGACAACCTCGTCTACACCGACGCGGGCAGCGACAATTTCTTCCGGGCGGCACGCCACCTGCTGGGGCAGAGCCGCAGCATCGGCATAGAATTCGACCACGTCACCGTGGAGAACCTGGAAAAGCTGAAGGCCGCCTGTCCACGGGCCAGATTCCTCGATGTCGGCGAGCACGTCATGCGCACCCGCCGGATCAAGTCCGATGAGGAAATCGAGCTCATGCGCACCGGCGCGCGGATAGCGATCCAGGGCGCCGAGGCGGCCCGCGGGGCCATTGCCGAAGGCGTTCCGGAACACGAGGCGGCCCAGGCGTCCACCAACGCCATGATCCGCGAGATCGGCTGCCATCTGCCCCATCTGGAACTGCGGGACACCTGGACCTGGCTCCAGTCCGGCATCCACACGGACGGGCCGCACAACCCGGTGACCAGCCGGAGAATCAGGCGGGGGGATCTCCTGTGCATGAGCTGTTTCCCCATGATCGCGGGCTACAACATGGCCCTGGGGCGGACCCTGTCCATGGGCGCTCCCTCGGACCGGGCCCTGGCCGTATGGGAATGCAACCAGAACGCCCGCCGAAAGGGCTTGGAGCTGATCCGCCCGGGCGCGCGTTGCTGCGACATCGCGGCCGAACTCGACGCCCTGTACGCCGAGGCCGGGCTGCTCGAACATCGCGGCCCGGACCACGGCCGGTCCTTCGGCATCGTCAACCGCTACTATGGCAGGGAGACCGGACTGGAGCTGCGGGCGGACGTGACCGCCGAACTGCGCAGCGGCATGGTCGTTTCCCTGGAGCCCTCCGTGATCATTCCCCAGGACATGGAGGGAGCGGGCGGCTACCGCGAACAGGACCTGCTCGTGGTCACGGAAGACGGGGCCGAGAACCTGACCGATTTTCCGGCCGGGCCGGAACACCATATTTTGGGCGCGCCGCACGGGCGGCGGTCCGCTGTGACGGCTTGAAGGGAGACCGTCGCGAATCGGGTTATAAACTGATGAACGGAAAGGACCAAAGGGAATCTTTCGCGTATCACAACCAAGAGAGGAGGTTCCTCATGAACAAGGTATTCAAGACACTGGCCGTCGCCCTGCTCGTCACCGCGGCCATGGCGGTCAACGCCCAGGCAAAGGATCTGCTGGAACGGATCAAGGATCGCGGCGAGATCGTCGTGGCCACCGAGGCCCGCTTCGCCCCGTTCGAGTTCGTCAAGGACGGCGAGATCGTCGGCTACGGCAACGAAATTCTCAAGGAAGTGCTCAGCGAGCTGCCCGGCGTGAAGCTGAAGCTGCTCGACCTGCCCTTCCAGGGACTGCTCGCCGGTCTGGACGCCAAGCGCTACGACTTCGTGGCCGCGTCCCTGACCATCACCAAGGCCCGCGACGCCAAGTACGCCTTCACCATGCCCTTTTCCACCGCCGCGGTGACCTACGTCAAGCGCACCGGCGACGACTCCATCAAGTCCGCCGAGGACCTGGTCGGCAAGAAGGTCGGCATCCAGGCCGGCGCCGCCCCCTACTTCAGCGCCGTGGCAGACCTGGAAAAAGATGTGCTCAAGCCCAAGTTCGGCAAGGGCGTCGGCGAACTGGTGGAATTCATCGGCAACGACGAGGCCTACGCGGCCCTGGCCGCCCGCCGCGTGGACGCCGTGGTCAACAGCCTCCCCAACCTGGCCCCGCTGGTCAAGGAACGCCCCGAGACCTTCGCCATCGGCCTGCCGCCCTTCGGCCCGGCCACCTACTTCGCCTGGGTGGGCCGCAAGGACGAGGACAGCGCCTCACTGGTCAAGTTCATCAGCGACGGCATCGCCAAGCTGAACAAGAGCGGCAGGATGGCCGAGCTGCAGAAGAAATGGTTCGGCTTCACCATGGACGTTCCGGCCGACGCGTTCCCGACTCCGAACTTCTAGCAACCTCACGCCCCAGGGAGAGATATGTTCGATTTTGGCGTCATACTGGCTCAATACCCGCAGCTGCTCAAGGGAGCGTGGCAGACCCTGTCGCTCTCGCTGATCTCCATCCTGATCGGGTTCGTCTTCGGGCACCTGCTGTGCTTCGGCAAGATGTCCGAACGTCCCCTGCTCAGGCGAACCTGCGCACTGTACATCAGCTTCTTCCGGGGCACCCCGCTGCTGGTCCAGTTGTCCATCATCTTCTACTTTCTCCCCCTGGCCGACATCAACATTCCGTCTGTGTTGGCCGCGGTGCTCTGTCTTTCCATGAACACCGCGGCCTTCCAGGCCGAAATCCTGCGCGGGGGATTCCAGGCCCTGCCCGGGGGCCAGGTCGAGGCGGCCCGGGACCTGGGCTTCACCCCCCTGCAGATCCGCCTGCACATCCAGGTGCCGCAGGTCTTCCGGGCCACCCTGCCCGCCCTGCTCAACGAGACCATCGACATCCTCAAGAACTCGGCGCTCATCTCGACCATCGCCGTGACCGACCTGATGCGCATGTCCCAGACCATCGCCTCGTCCACCTACCGGCCGGTGGAATCCTTTGCCGTGGCAGGGGCCATCTACTTCATCATGACCTACGCCATCGGCAAGTTCGGGCTGTATCTCGAACGCAGGCTCCGGATTTCCTAGGAGGAACGGCATGTTCGATATTACCATCATTACCCAGTACTACCCGCTGTTCCTCAAGGGATTGCTGAACACCGTGCTCATCTGCGCGGCGGGCCTCGCCCTGGGCATGGCCTGGGGCCTCGCGCTCTATTCCATCGGCAACTCGCGCCTGGCGATCCCGCGCGCCCTGTACCGTGGCTACGTCAACCTCTTCCGGGGCACGCCGCTGCTGGTCCAACTCTTCCTGCTCTTCTACGGGGGCCCCTATTTCGGCCTGAATCTCTCAGCCATCGCCACCGGCATCCTCGGCCTGACCCTTTACGGAGCGGCCTACTTCGCCGAGATCTACCGCGCCGGGTTCCAGAACATCCCGGCCGGCCAGATCGAGGCCGCCCAGGACCTCGGCATGAGTCCCCTGCAGACCATGCTGCACGTCCAGATTCCCCAGATGCTGACCCTGATCATCCCGTCGGTCATCAACCAGACCATCCTGATCATCAAGGAGTCCGCCATCCTGTCCATCATCACCGTGCCGGAAGTGACCACCGCCGCGGTGAAGATATCCACCGAGACCTTTTCCATCGTTGAACCGTACGTCGTCCTCGCCGGGGCGTACTGGCTCATCGTCACCGCCGTCTCCAGAGGCGGCCAACTCTGGGAGCGCCGCCAGATGCGCTACATCTCCAGATAAACCACCCAGCAGAGGACGAATCGCATGCCTGTTTCCGACAATACCGCCGTCAGCCTCATCAATCTTTGGAAATCGTTCGGCGAGCATACCGTGCTCAAGGGCGTGGACCTGACCGTCAAGAACGGCCAGGTGGTCTGCCTCATCGGCGGCTCCGGCTCCGGCAAATCCACCATGCTCCGCTGCATCAACGGCCTGGAATCCTTCGACGACGGCAAGATCGCCATCGCAGGGCAGATGTTCAGCGCCACGGGCCAGGAAAAGATCGCGCACCACAACCTGGACTCGGCGCGCCAGTCCGCCCTGAAGAAGATCTGCATGGTCTTCCAGCAGTTCAACCTGTGGCCGCACATGACCGTGCTCAAAAACGTCATGGCCCCCCTGCAACTGGTCAGGAAGATGGGCCGCAAGGAGGCCGAGGCGCGGGCCCTGGTCGTCCTGGACAAGGTCGGCATGGCGGACAAGAAGGACATGTATCCCGGCAGCCTGTCCGGCGGGCAGCAACAGCGGGTGGCCATCGCCCGGTCCCTGGGCATGGATCCGTCGATCATGCTCTTCGACGAGCCCACCTCGGCCCTGGACCCGGAACTGGTCGGCGAGGTCCTGAGCGTCATGCGCGAACTTGCTAAGGAAGGAATGACGATGGTAGTCGTAACCCATGAGATGGGCTTCGCCTCCCAGGTGGCCGACAAGGTCGTCTTCCTGGCCGACGGCCAGATCGAGGAAAGCGGCGCCCCCGACCAGCTGTTTAGCCAGCCCAAGAGCGACAAGCTCGCGGCATTCCTCAAGACCTGGTCCGAACGCAACGGGACCCTGAACTGACATGAAGCAACTGCCCAACCTCGACAGCCTCAGGTTCTTCGCCATCGCGGCCAAGCACCTCAACTTCACCAGGGCTGCGCGGGAAATGGGCATTTCCCAGAGCGCCATGAGCCAGCAGATCGCCAGGCTGGAAGAGGCCGTCGGCTTCAAGCTTTTCCACCGCCAGGCCCGGGGATTGACCCTGACGGGCAAGGGGGAACGGCTGCTGAACGCGGTCCGCGACGGACTGGGGCGCATCGAGCACACCCTGCGGGAACTGGACGATTCCAGTCCGCGCGAAGTCATGACCGTGCGCACCCTGCCCTCCATCGCCATGCGCTGGCTCATGCCCAGGGTCAAGCAGTTCCGCGAGTTCGCCCCGGAACTCAGCTTCCGGGTGGAGGCCGAGATAGCCCTGCCCGATTTTCTCAACGACTCCGTGGACGTGGCCATCATCTACGGCAAGACGGACCATCCCGAATGGGACCAGACCTTCATGTTCAACGACGCGATCATCCCGGTCTGCGCGCCGTCCTTCCTCGAGGAGCACCCCATCAAGACCCCGGCCGACCTCGAGGGCAAGCACCTGATGCACGACTCCGTTCCCCACGGCATATACAGCACCAACTGGGACGACTGGTTCGCCCGTCTGGGCATGAGCCCGCCCAAGTACGGGCAGGGGCTCTCCTTCAGCACCGCCTACATGGTCAGCCAAAGCGCCATCACCGGACAGGGCGTGGCCCTGACCCGCTTCTCCCTGGTGGCGGACGAACTCGAGAACGGCAGCCTGGTCCGGCTGTTCGACCATGTGATCTTCGAGGACGGCTTCTACGTGGCCTGCCCGAAGTCCTCGCTCAAACGCATCGCCATCCAGCGCTTCTACGAGTGGATCGTCCATGAATCCGCCGTGTTCAAAGAGCGTATGCGCTTCTAGCCCGCCCTTCGTCCAACCCATCCTTCGCCCGCGACGCCCGCTGACATTAATGTCAAACATCGACAGGATGTTGCGGTTTTCCGCAAATACCGATGCCCAGACATCAAGCGGGCCGATCAAGACATTAGGGCATATTATCGGCACCCCCCCGGCAACCCCGGCCAGCCCCGAAAAACGCGGTGGCTGAGCGGAACCTTCTGATATAAAATTACAATTATCTCAGAATATTAATCGCACTTCCGACAAACACGCGGCCCATCCCCCTCCGCCGGGCAGGCGTGCCCCTTGCAGCAGGTACGCATGCGCCCGGCAATAACCGATTCTAATGGCGGCCGGACGCAAATCAAACAAAAAGGTAGGAGACCCGAATGTCTGAAGCATATGATAACGACCGGTCCTATGTCCTCCACTCCTGGTCGGTCCAGGGCAAACTTTCCCCCAAGGTGATCACCAGGGGCGACGGCGTGTTCTTCTGGGACGAAAACGGCAAGCGCTACTACGACCTGGGCGCGCAGCTGGTGAACCTGAACATCGGGCACCAGCACCCCAAGGTGGTCCAGGCCATCAAGGACCAGGCGGACAAGCTGAGCTACGTGGCCCCGCAGTTCGCCGAGGAGATGCGCGGCAAGCTGGCCAAGCGGATCATAGAGCTGCTGCCCGAGGAATTCGGCAAGTGCTTCTTCACCCTGGGCGGCGCGGACTCCAACGAAAACGCCATCAAGATCGCCCGCGCCTTCACCGGCAAGAACAAGATCATCACCCGCTTCCGTTCCTACCACGGGGCCACCTACGGGGCCATCGCCCTGACCGGGGACCCGCGCAGGCCTCCGGTGGAACCGGCCATGCCCGGCGTGATCCACTGTTTCGATCCCTATTGCTACCGCTGCACTTTCGGCCAGAAGCCGGAATCCTGCGGCATGCAGTGCGCGGAGCACATCCGGGAAATCATCCAATACGAGACCCCGGAGACCGTGGCCGCCGTGATGATGGAATCCGTGACCGGTTCCAACGGCATCCTGGTGCCGCCCAAGGGGTACATGGAACGGGTGCGCGAGATCTGTGACGAGTTCGGCATCCTGCTCATCTGCGACGAGGTCATGACCGGCTTCGGGCGTACGGGCAAGTGGTTTGGATTCCAGAACTTCGACATCGTGCCGGACATCGTCACCATGGCCAAGGGCGTCAACTCAGGCTACGTCCCGCTGGGCGTGGTCGCGGTCCAAAAAAAGATCGCCGACTTCTTTGACGACGCCATGCTCTATTGCGGCCTGACCTATTCCGGCCACCCGGTATCCTGCGCCGCGGCCCTGGCCTGCCTGGACGCCTATGAGGAGGAAGGGCACATCGACAACGCGGCCAGGCTCGCTCCGGTCCAGGCCGAACTGCTGGAGGGGCTCAAGGCCAAACATCCCCTGGTCGGCGACGTCCGTTCCATCGGCCTGTTCAGCGTCATGGAGATGGTCAAGGACCGCGAGACCCGCGAGCCGCTCTCCCCGTGGAACGGAGCGCCGGGCCTCATGGCCGAGATATCCAGGCGCTTCGACGAAAAGGGACTGTCCGTCTTCGTGCGCTGGAACTACATCTTCCTGACCCCGCCCGTGATCATCACCGAGGAACAGCTTCGCGACGCCATCGCCCTCATGGACGAATGCCTGACCGAAGCGGAAAAAGTCATCCTGGACGTTTAAGGGAGGAACAATGAGCGTAACCTACTTCCAATCCCCTTCCCGGATCGTGTCCGGACCGGGCGCCGTGGCCCAGGCGGGCCCCGAGTCCGCCCGTTTCGGGAGCCGGGCCCTGATCGTGACCGGACGCGGCTCGTCCCGGAAATCCGGTGCGCTGGACGCGGTCGCCAAGTCCCTGGAGGGCGCGGGCGTGACCCCGGTCGTCTTCGACCAGGTGCCGTCCGACCCGGACATGCTCACCGTCGAGAACGGCGCGATCATCGCCAGAAAGGAAGGGTGCGACGTGATCGTGGCCCTGGGTGGAGGCAGCCCCATGGACGCGGCCAAAGGCATCTCCGTGGTCCTGGGCAACAACGCCCCGGTCGGCGACTTCGAATTCAGGCAGCCCGAGAGACAGGGCCCGCCGATCATCGCCATCCCGACTACGGCCGGGACCGGCAGCGAGATCACCCGCATCTCGATCATCACCGACACCGAACGCAAGGTCAAAATGGTCCTCCAGGGACCGACCCTGATCCCCACGGTGGCCATTCTGGACCCGGAACTGACCTATTCCGTGCCGCCGGACTTCACAGCGGCCACGGGCATGGATGCCCTGACCCACGCGGTGGAAGCGTACCTCTCCTCTTTGGCCACCCCGCTGACGGACATCCACGCCCTGGCCGCAATCCGGCTCATCGCGGAAGCGCTGATCCCGGCCACGCTCAACGGCAAGAACGCCGAAGCGCGGGAAAAGATGCTCCTGGGCCAGATGGAGGCGGGCTACGCCTTCGGCAACGCCTCCACCTGCCTGGTCCACTCCATGTCGCGCCCCCTGGGAGCGCACTTCGGCATCCCGCACGGCAAGGCCAACGCCATGCTCCTGGCCACGGTCATGGAGTTCAACCGTCCGGCCGCGCCCGAACGGTTCGCCCGTCTGGCCGAAGCCCTGGGCGAAAACATCGAGGGCCTCGGTTCCCGCGAGGCCGGAATGGCCGCCGTGAACGCCCTCCAGGCCATATTCGAGGAAACCGGCCTGCCCGCCAGGCTGTCGGACTGGGGCGTGAGCGAAAAGGACCTCGGCCGGTTGGCCGAGGACGCGCATGCCAGCGGCTCCACGGCCCTGAACTGCCGGATTCCCACCGTGGAGCAGATCCGCGCCCTGTACGAAGCGATACTCTAAACCGGACGTTCCCTGCCGCGAAACCGCGGCAGGGAACGTCTCCCGGCGGTTTCGCCGGCTACAAAACAGTAGATAGTAACAATAACCGTCTAAAACCGCCGTAATCTTGAAGCAATAAGACACAGAGATTAACTCTTTTGTCACATATTGACCCTCAAATGTGTCGAAAATGAAAAGAAAAGCGGATTCATGGCTGCCCCCCGCCCGGCCTCTTTCCGGCAAGGGGCGCATAAGAATGCGCCATTCCTCACTTCCCGTTTTCTCAAGGGTCCAAACACATGTTTGGCATAACAATTGATAACAGGTTCATATTCCCCGGAGAAACGCAACGGGGACCATCGAGAGAAACTGCATCAATCATCTAATGTCCCAGTAGAGGAGATTGTTCCCATGAAAAAACGTCTGTTGTCCCTGATTCTCAGCTTCGCCTTAGCACTCACCGCCTTTGCCGGTGCGGCCAACGCGGCCGACACCATCAAGGTCGGCATCCTGCACTCCCTGTCCGGCACCATGGCCATCAGCGAGACTTCGCTCAAGGACGTGGCCCTGATGACCATCGACGAAATCAACGCCAAGGGCGGCCTGCTGGGCAAGAAGCTCGAGCCCGTGGTCGTGGACCCGGCCTCCAACTGGCCCCTGTTCGCGGAAAAGGCGCGCGAACTGATCGAAAAGGACAAGGTAGCCGTGGTCTTCGGCTGCTGGACCTCCGTGTCCCGCAAGTCCGTCCTGCCGGTCTTCGAGGAACTCAACGGCCTGCTCTTCTACCCCGTCCAGTACGAGGGTGAGGAATGTTCCTACAACGTCTTCTATACCGGCGCGGCCCCGAACCAGCAGGCCATCCCCGCGGTGGAATACCTGATGAGCGAGGACGGCGGCGCGGCCAAGCGCTTCGTGCTGCTGGGCACCGACTACGTCTACCCCCGGACCACCAACAAGATTCTGCGCGCCTTCCTGCACTCCAAGGGCGTGAAGGACGAGGACATCCTGGAGAAGTACACCCCGTTCGGGCACAGCGACTACCAGACCATCATCGCCGACATCAAAAAATTCGCCGCCGCCAAACCCACCTGCATCATTTCCACCATCAACGGCGATTCCAACGTGCCCTTCTACAAGGAACTGGCCAACCAGGGCATCAAGGCCGAGGACATCCCCTGCGTGGCCTTCTCCGTGGGTGAGGAGGAACTGCGCGGCATCGACACCAAGCCGCTGGTCGGCCACCTGGCCGCATGGAACTACTTCATGTCCATGGACAACCCGACCAACAAGGAATTCGTCAAGAAATGGAAGGACTACGTCAAGAAGAACAACCTGCCCGGCGGTGACAAGCGCGTGACCAACGACCCCATGGAAGCCACCTACATCGGCATCAAGATGTGGTCCCAGGCCGTGCTCCAGGCCGGCACCACCGACGTGGACGCCGTGCGCCAGGCCATGGGCAACCAGGCGGTCAAGTCCCCGTCCGGCTACACCATCACCATGGACCCGAAGAACCATCACCTGCACAAGCCGGTCGTCATCGGCGAGGTCAACGAGGAAGGCCAGTTCGACATCGTCTGGCAGACCGACGGCCCCATCCGCGCCCAGGCCTGGAGCAAGTATCTGCCCGACTCCGCCAAGAAGGTCGCCGACTGGACCTACCCCAACGTCTGCGGCAACTGCACCAGCCCCAAGTACTCCGACTAGCCACCACGTAACCAACGGAGCGCCCGGCCCGGGCCGGGCGCTCCCTCCTCATATCGAGCCATCCCCATGAAACGTTTTTCCATCGTTCTCACCGTCCTGGCCGCCATGCTCCTGCTGTCGGCGGGCCCGGTCCGGGCGGCCGCCGACTACGCCGGAGCCGTGAACGACCTCGCCGCCAGCAGCCGGAGCAAGATTTCCCAGGCCATCGAGTCGCTGCAGGCCATCGGCAACCCCGACGCCCTGGCCGCCCTCGAGGCCCTGCAGGACGGCCGCCTCCACCGGGACGGCGACAGGGCCGTCATCGAGCCTGAATCCGGCGAGCCCTACTACGCCGAGGACGGCGCCCCCTTTACGGGCGACCTGGAATCCCTGGACACGCCGCGCATCAACAACAAGGTTCGCCGGGACCTCAAACCGGCCATCGCCGCCTTCCAGCTGACCTCGCCCGACCGCGAAAAACGGCTGCTCGCGGCCTCCCAACTGGCGGACAAGGCCAGCCCCGAGGCCGAGGACGCCATCCGCACGGCCCTTTCCCGGGAAAAGGACGCCGACGTCAAGGAGGCCCTGCGGGTCGCACTGGCCCTGACCACCCTGCACAGCCCGGACAAGGCGCGCAGGCTCAAGGCCATCGAGGCCATCGGCGACTCCGGCAACCAGCTGCTCATGAGCAAGCTCACGCCCTTTACCGAAAAGGACGAGAACGGCGAATACGTGGAAAAGGACCGGGACGTCCTCAAGGCGGCCCTGGACGCGACCACCACCCTGGAGCGAAAGATGATCATGGTCCGCGCCGGGCGAGACCTGTTCTACGGCATCAGCCTGGGCAGCGTGCTCCTGCTGGCCGCCCTGGGCCTGGCCATCACCTTCGGCCTCATGGGGGTCATCAACATGGCCCACGGCGAGATGCTCATGCTCGGGGCCTACTCCACCTACATGGTGCAGGAATTCTTCCTCCGCTATCTGCCCGGCATGACCGGGGGATATCTCATCGTGGCCATCCCCCTGGCCTTCATGATCCCCTGCGCGGTGGGCATGCTCCTGGAACGGGCCGTCATCCGCTATCTCTACGGGCGGCCGCTGGAGACCCTGCTGGCCACCTGGGGCATCAGCCTCGGACTGATCCAGACCGTGCGCCTCATCTTCGGCGCGCAAAACGTCGAGGTACGCAACCCGGACTGGCTGTCCGGCGGCTTCCAACTCGCCGAGGGGCTGATGATCACCTACAACCGGCTGGCCATCATCATCTTCGTCATCCTCGTCGTGGGCCTGGTCTGGTTCCTGCTCAACAAGACCCCGCTGGGGCTCCAGGTCAGGGCCGTGACCCAGAACCGCTCCACCGCCTCGGCCATGGGCATCTACGCCTCCAAGATCGACATGTGGACCTTCGGCCTGGGCTCCGGCATCGCCGGGCTCGGCGGTCTGGCCCTGACCCAGGTCGGCAACGTCGGCCCGGAACTCGGCCAGTCCTACATCGTGGACTCCTTCCTGGTCGTGGTCCTCGGCGGCGTGGGCAAGCTCGCGGGCACCGTGGTCGGCTCCCTCAGCCTCGGCGTGGTCAACAAGATCCTCGAGCCCTTCACCGGGGCCGTGCTGGGCAAGATCCTGATGCTGGCGCTGGTCATCCTGTTCATTCAAAAGCGGCCGCAGGGCATCTTCGCCCTCAAGGGCCGCATGATGGAGGACTGACATGAGCAGCCTCGCCAACATCCAATCAAAACGTGCCTGGCTCGGCACCCTGGCCGCGGCCCTGCTGTTCCTGGCGGTCATCCCCATCCTGAACCTGTACGTCCCGGAACAATCGCTGCTGCACGTCCCGGACTACATCATCCAGTTGCTGGGCAAGTTCCTGTGCTACGCGCTCTGCGCCCTGGCCATCGACCTGATCTGGGGCTTCACCGGCATCCTCAGCCTGGGCCACGGCGTCTTCTTCGCCCTGGGCGGCTACGCCATGGGCATGTACCTCATGCGGGCCATGGCCGGCATGGGCGTCTACAAATCCAACCTACCGGACTTCATGGTCTTTCTGGACTGGAAGGAACTGCCCTGGTTCTGGCTCGGCTTCGACCACTTCTGGTTCGCCATGCTCATGGTCGTGCTGGTGCCCGGCGTGTTCGCCTTCATCTTCGGCTTCTTCGCCTTCCGCTCGCGGATCAAGGGCGTGTACCTGTCCATCATCACCCAGGCCCTGACCTACGCCATGATGCTGCTGTTCTTTCGCAACAACACCGGTTTCGGCGGCAACAACGGGCTGACCGACTTCAAGACCCTGCTCGGCTTCTCGCTGCTGGAACCGTCCACCAAGCTCGGCCTGTACATGATCAGCGTGGCCGCGGTCCTGCTCGGCTTCCTGGTCTGCCGCTACATCACCAGCTCCAAGCTGGGCAGAGTGCTCACGGCCATCCGCGACGCCGAATCCCGGGTCATGTTCTCCGGGTACTCCCCGCTGCAGTACAAGCTCTTCGTCTGGACCCTGTCCGCTGTCATGTGCGGCATCGCCGGGGCCCTGTACGTGCCCCAGGTGGGCATCATCAATCCCAGCGAGATGGCCCCGGCCAACTCCATCGAGATGGTCATCTGGGTCGCCGTGGGCGGCCGGGGGTCCCTGATGGGCGCCCTGCTCGGAACGGGCATCGTCAACGGCGCCAAGAGCTGGTTCACGGCGGCCGCGCCCGACTACTGGCTCTACTTCCTGGGCGCGCTGTTCATCGGCACCACCCTCTTCCTGCCCCGGGGCATCGTCGGCATCGCCAACCAGCTCCGGGTGCTACGCAGACGTCTGGCCTCCAAGCACGGATCGGCCTCCCCGGCCACGCAGGCCAAGACCACCAAGGACGAGGGCTAGGCAATGAAAACGCAACGCACTCAAACGGAAGGGAACAAGATGCCGCCCGTGAACGTCAGCCAGGGGATCATCCTGCACGTCAACGACGTGACCGTCAGCTTCGACGGCTTCAAGGCCCTGAACAAGCTCTCCATGGCCATCGACGACGGCTCCCTGCACTGCATCATCGGCCCCAACGGCGCGGGCAAGACCACCATGCTGGACATCATCACCGGCAAGACGCGCCCGGACGAGGGGACCGTGTTCTTCGGCTCCGACCTGGAGCTGACCCGGCTCAGCGAGCCCGAGGTGGCCCGCGCCGGGGTCGGGCGGAAATTCCAGACCCCGACGGTCTTCGAGCGGCTGACCCTGTTCGAGAACCTGGAGCTGGCCCTCAAGGCGGACAAGGGGCTGCTTTCCAGCCTGTTCTGGAAACTCTCCGGCGAACAGAAGGAGCGCATAGAAGAGGTCCTGGAGATCATCGGGGCCCGGAACGTGGCCCACATGGAGGCCGGTCTGCTGTCCCACGGGCAGAAGCAGTGGCTGGAGATCGGCATGCTGCTCATGCAGTCCCCGCGACTGCTGCTCCTGGACGAACCGGCCGCGGGCATGACGCCCCAGGAGCTGGAGAACTCCATCCGGCTGCTCAACTCCCTCAAGGGCGAGCATACCGTGGTGGTCATCGAGCACGACATGGAGTTCGTCCGGGCCATCGCCGAACGGGTCACGGTCCTGCACGAAGGCAGCGTCCTGGCCGAAGGCAGCATGGATTTTGTGCAGAACGACCCCAAGGTCGTCGAAGTCTACCTCGGAGAATAGCATGTTCACGGTAACCGGACTGAATCAATACTACGGAGGCAGCCACATCCTGCGGGACGTGAACCTGCATATCGACAAGGGCTCGTGCGTCTGCCTCATGGGCCGCAACGGCGTGGGCAAGACCACCCTGCTCAAATCGGTCATGGGACTGATCCCCATCCGCAGCGGCTCCATAGAACTCGACGGCGAGGACCTGGCCCGGGACCCGGCCGCCGCGCGGGCCCGCAAGGGCATCGGCTACGTCCCCCAGGGCAGGGAGATCTTCCCCGGCCTGACCGTGGAGGAGAACCTGCGCGTAGGGCTGACCGGCCGCCGGGACGGAAGCAAGGTCATCCCCGAAGATATCTACGAGTTCTTTCCGGTGCTCAAGGAAATGCTCCACCGCAAGGGCGGCGACCTGTCCGGCGGGCAACAGCAGCAGCTGGCCATCGGCCGCGCCCTGGCCTCGGACCCGCACATGCTCATCCTGGACGAGCCCACCGAGGGCATCCAGCCCAACATCGTGCAGCTGATCGGCGACATCATCATCCGGCTGAACGACGAGAAGGGGCTGACCGTGCTGCTGGTCGAGCAGAAATTGAAATTCGCCCGCAAGGTGGGCCGCCAGTTCTACATCATGGACCGGGGGCACACCGTGGCCGAAGGCCGGATGGACGCATTGGACGACACGCTCATCAGCGAGTATCTTACCGTCTAGCATGAGCGGACTGGAACTGACACCGCGCGGGGCCCTGGACACGGACTCCGGCTGGAAAGCGGAACTCGGCATCGACTTCTCCCTTTCCCACGGCCGGACCATCCTTTCCCGCCGCCACACCGGGCCCCTGACCCTGCAGCGCCCTTTCTACCCGGAGGGCGACGCGGTCTGCCACGTCTACGCCCTGCACCCCCCGGGGGGCGTGGTCGGCGGGGACAGGCTGCGTTTCGACGTCCGGGCGAGGACGGACGCCCACGGGCTGGTGACCACGCCCGCCGCGGGCAAGTTCTACCGTTCCGCCGGGCCCCTGGCGGTCCAGGAACAGCGCCTTCGCGTGGACGCGGGCGGGACCCTGGACTGGCTCCCGCTGGAGACCATCGTCTATCCCGGGGCCGACGCCCGGCTGGACACCCGGGTGGACCTTGCCGGCGACGCCTGCTTTTTCGGATGGGAGGTGGTCTGCCTCGGCCTGCCCGCCTCGGGCGCGCCTTTTGATAGCGGCCGGTTCATCCAGTCGTTCGAGGTCCACCGGGACGGCGGGCCGGTGCTGCTCGAACGCGCCCGGTACCAGGGCGGCTCGGCGCTGCTGACCGAACAGTGGGGCCTGGACGGCTTCACGGTGTTCGGCACCCTGATCGGGACAGTGGACGGCCGGGACCTGGCCGAGAGGATACGCGGGCGGGCGGACGAGCTCGCGGCGACGGAACGATTTTCCCTGACCCAAATGGACGGACTGACCGTCTGCCGGGTCATGGGCGACAACGCCTTCAGGGTTCGCGATCTGCTGGCCGCGGCCTGGGGCACGATGCGAATGGAACGGCTCGGGCGGGCGGCCTGCCCCCCCAGGGTCTGGAACACATAGTCATTCAAGGAGTTTTCGATGAAGCTCACACCGAGAGAAAAGGACAAGCTGCTGATCTTCTGCGCCGGGATGCTGGCCGCGCAGCGCAAGGAGCGGGGCCTGAAGCTGAACTACCCGGAATCCATGGCCTACATCGCGTCGGCCATTTTGGAAGGCGCGCGCGAAGGCCGGGCCGTGGCCGAGCTCATGGACTACGGGACCACTCTGCTGACCCGCGACGACGTCATGGAGGGCATCCCCGAAATGATCCACGAGGTCCAGGTGGAGGCCACCTTCCCCGACGGCACCAAGCTGGTCACCGTCCACAACCCCATCCAGTGAGGGAGAGCCATGATACCCGGAGAGATCCTCTACGCCGAGGGCGGCATCGAATTGAACGCCGACCGAGAAACCGTCACCGTGACCGTGGCCAACACCGGCGACCGGCCCATCCAGGTCGGCTCGCACTACCATTTTTCCGAGACCAACGAGGCCCTGTCCTTTGACCGCGAAAAGGCGCGGGGATTCAGGCTGAACATCCCGGCGGGCACGGCCGTCCGCTTCGAGCCGGGCCAGTCCCGCGACGTGGAACTGGTGGCCCTGGCGGGCAAACGGGAAGTCTACGGATTCAACGCCAAAACCATGGGCAAACTGGACTAGGGGAACGGCATGAGAACCATCGACAGAAAGACCTACGGAGACATGTTCGGCCCCACGGTCGGCGATCGCGTCCGGCTGGGCGACACCGACCTGATCATCGAAGTGGAAAAGGACCACGCCGTCTACGGCGAGGAGGTCAAGTTCGGCGGCGGCAAGGTCCTGCGCGACGGCATGGGCCAGTCCCAGGCGACCAACGACGTGGCCGTGGACTGCGTCATCACCAACGCCCTGATCCTCGACCACTGGGGCATCGTCAAGGCGGACATCGGGCTGAAGGACGGCCGCATCCACGCCATCGGCAAGGCGGGCAACCCGGATACGCAGCCCGGGGTGGACATCGTGGTCGGCCCCGGCACCGAGGCCATCGCGGGCGAGGGGCTGATCGCCACGGCAGGCGGCATCGACTCCCACATCCATTTCATCTGCCCCCAGCAGGTGGAGGACGCCCTCATGTCCGGCGTGACCACCATGATCGGCGGCGGCACGGGCCCGGCGGCGGGCACCAACGCCACCACCTGTACCCCCGGCCCGTGGAACATCATGCGCATGCTCCAGGCCTCCGAAGGGCTGCCCATGAACCTGGGCTGGCTGGGCAAAGGCAACGCGTCCCTGCCTGGTGCGCTCAATGAACAAATCGAGGCCGGAGCCATGGGCCTCAAGCTGCACGAGGACTGGGGCACCACCCCGGCGGCCATCGACAACTGCCTGGACGCGGCCGAACGGTACGACGTCCAGGTGGCCATCCACACCGACACCCTGAACGAATCCGGCTTCGTGGAGAACACCCTGGCCGCGTTCAAGGGCCGGACCATCCACGCCTACCACACCGAGGGCGCGGGCGGCGGCCACGCCCCGGACATCATCAAGGCGTGCGGCGCGCAGAACGTGCTGCCCTCCTCCACCAATCCGACCCGGCCCTACACCGTGAACACGGCCGACGAGCACCTGGACATGCTCATGGTCTGCCACCACCTGGACGCCTCCATTCCGGAGGACATCGCCTTCGCCGAATCGCGCATCCGGCGGGAGACCATCGCGGCCGAGGACATCCTGCACGACCTCGGGGCGTTCTCCATGATCGCCTCGGATTCGCAGGCCATGGGGCGCGTGGGCGAGGTCATCACCCGCACCTGGCAGACCGCGCACAAGATGAAGGTCCAGCGCGGCCCGCTGGCCGAGGACTCGGACCGCAACGACAATTTCCGGGCCAAGCGGTACATCGCCAAGTACACCATCAACCCGGCCCTGGCCCACGGCATCCAGCACGAGGTCGGCTCCCTGGAACCGGGAAAAATGGCCGACATCGTGCTCTGGAAGCCCGCCTTTTTCGGCGCCAAGCCGGACATGGTCATCAAGGGCGGGGTCATCGTGGCCGCGCCCATGGGCGACCCCAACGCCTCCATCCCCACGCCGCAGCCGGTCCACTACCGGCCCATGTTCGGCGCCTTCGGCCAGGCCCTGGCCGCGACCTCCCTGACCTTCGTTTCCAGGGCGGCCTTCGATCTGGGCGTGGGGGCCAAATACGGCCTGCAAAAAAGGCTCTCCCCCGTGACCGGTTCCCGCGCGGTGCAGAAGAAGGACATGATCCACAACGGATTCACCCCCTTGATCGAGGTGGACCCCCAGACCTATGAAGTGCGCGCCAACGGCGAGCTGCTGACCTGCGAACCGGCGACGGTCCTTCCGCTCGCGCAGAAGTACTTCCTGTTTTAGCCATGTTGAAGATCGACCGGCTGATGGCCGTCCCAGACGGCGAAATCGACGATGTCCTGGCCCTCCCGCACGTTCTGCGGGAGCGGTCCAGGCAGCTCGTCCGCCTGGACTCCGGCCGGGAGGCCGGGCTGTTCCTGCCACGGGGCACGGTGCTGCGCGACGGCGACACCCTGCTGGCCGAGGACGGCACCCGCATCCTGGTCAGGGCCACGGACGAACCGCTGTCCGAAGTGACGTTCCCGGACGGACTGGCCATGGCCAAGGCGTGTTTCCACCTGGGCAACCGCCACGTCCCCCTGGAGATCAGCGTGGGCAGGGTGCGCTACATCCACGATCCCGTGGTGGACGACATGCTCCGAGGCATGGGATTCAGGGTCGGCGCCCTCATGGCCCCCTTCCACCCCGAGGCCGGGGCCTACCACATGCCGGAGATCCGTCTCGGCTGCCAACCGAAACCGGTGGGGAAACGCCAGTGAACGTTTCGCCGCAACTGCTCAGGCTCATGCAGCTGGCCAGCCCCGCCCTGCCGGTGGGCACTTTCGCCTATTCCCAGGGGTTGGAGACCGGCGCCGACATGGGCGTGCGGGACGAAGCCGCCGCGTCGGCCTGGATATTCGGGGTCATGGAACACGGCCTGACCCGCCTGGACCTGCCCATCCTGGCCCGCATGCAGGCCGCCTGGCTGGACGACGACCTGCCCCGGATCGAGCACTGGTCCGCCCGCCTCCTGGCCTCGCGGGAGACCGCCGAACTGCGCGACGAGGAACGCCAGACCGGGGCGGCCCTGGCCCGCCTTTTGCGCGATCTCGGCCTGGAGGACGCGGCGGCGTGGATTCAATCCCCCAAACGGACCTTCGGCGCGCTGTTTAGCCTGGCCGGGGCGCGCTGGTCCATCGGAGCGGACGCCCTCTGCGCCGCCTACGCCTTCGCCTGGGCCGAAAACCAGGTGGCCGCGGCCATCAAGCTGCTCCCCATGGGGCAGACCGGCGGCCAGCGCATTCTTTCCCGGGCGGCCCAGCGCATACCCGATCTGGTGGAAGAGGCACTGGGCCTGGAAGACGACGCCGTGGGCGGCACCGCCCCGGGCCAGGTTATGGCTTCGGCCCTGCACGAAACACAGCGCACGAGGCTGTTCCGCTCCTGACGGCGCGCCTGACGCAAAGGATACAATCATGTCGCAAGCCCTACGCCTCGGAATCGGCGGCCCGGTCGGGTCCGGCAAGACCGCCCTCATCGAACAACTCTGCCACGCCCTGCGCGACGACTATGAAATCGCCGTGGTCACCAACGACATCTACACCCGGGAGGACGCCGAATTCCTCACCCGGCGAGCGGCCCTGCCGCCCGAACGCATCCGGGGCGTGGAAACGGGCGGATGCCCGCACACGGCCATCCGCGAGGACGCCTCCGCCAACCTGGCGGCGGTCGAGGAATTGTGCGCCGAGTTCCCGGACCTGCAACTGGTCATGGTGGAGTCCGGCGGCGACAACCTGAGCGCCTCCTTTTCCCCGGAGCTGGCCGACCTGACCATCTACGTCATCGACGTGTCGGCCGGTGACAAAATTCCGCGCAAGGGGGGCCCCGGCATCACCCGCACGGACCTGCTGGTCATCAACAAGACGGACCTGGCTCCCCTGGTCGGCGCCTCCCTCGACGTCATGGCCAGGGACGCCGAGGCGCAGCGCGGCGGCAACCCCTTTGTCTTCAGCAACATGAAGACCCGGGAAGGACTGGACGCCATCATAGCCTTCATCAAGAAGGCCGGGATGCTGGACGGCTAGTACGGGAACCCCGGCGGCAGCGCCGCCCGCTCGAAAGACCGAAATCACAGCGCAACGGTCTTCGCCGTTGTCAGGCTCCCGATTTATTCGAAACAGCCCTCCCCGTTCCCGCACACGGCGCTACGCCGACGAATTGCGCACGGCATGCCGTTTTTCTCAAATTGACTGTCGGGCCACAAAGCCGAGCCCTCTCCGCAATCCATGCCTATCCTTTCGCATCAGGCAATATCCCCCCAGGATTACTGCTAATCACTGACAACGGGAGGCTTTGGCCCCACCAGTTATAACTTTCGAAGTCTCATTGTCATCACAGCCGAATTATGTACTATCGTGCCATGAGTATCCATTAACCAACCGAAAAGGAGACAACGATGAAAACGAGAATCTTGGGTTGCGCTTTACTTGTTTTGGTCATGACGGTCGGCATGGCTTCCGCTGAACAGGCCCCCCGGAAGGTGTACGATCTTGCCGAGGGACAGCTGGCGGCCCTGGGATCCGACCCGGTTATCGTGGAAGCGGTCAAGGCCCAGAACGCAAAAGGGATGTCCTTGGCCGAAATTCAGGCCATGGACGAAAAATGGATGAATACGCCCGGCGTTGATCCCTTCATGAAAGCCCTCATGGATTCCGAGCTCGGCAAGCACCTTCGGACGTTGCAGGAATCCAAGGATTACTACGCGGAAATTTTTGTCATGGACAATCAGGGAGCCAATGTCGGCATGACCGACAAGACCTCCGATTATTGGCAAGGCGATGAAGCCAAATTCCAAAAATCCTTTTCCAATGGCGCAGGCGCCATCTTCGTTGACGAAGTGGAGTTCGACGACTCCACGCAGGCCTATCTGGTCCAGGTCTCCGTTCCCGTCGTTGACGGGGGAAAAGCCATTGGGGCCATTACCTTCGGTATTGATGTGGACAAGATATAGGTGGCCACCCGGCGGGCACTCCGTTGCCCGCCGCCCGCTTCGAGGAGGGAGTATGTTGCGTCTCAGGGATATCAGAATTGGCTTCAAACTGCTGCTGATCTACAGTGTTCTCGCCCTGCTGCTCATCGGAGTCGGAGTTGTCGGCATCCTGGGCGCGCGCGCCATCGAAGGGGAATTGCTGGAGGTCTTCAATATCCATCTTCCCGGCACCAACCTGCTGCTCGGTGCTGATCGGGATCTGCAAAAGCTGCTCGTGGCCGAGCGATCGATGATCTTCACCAATTCCAATTCGGAGGCCTTCAAAACGCTGGTCGACGATTACAATACCAGCCTGCGGCAGTTCAAGGAACGGGTCGACCAGTTCATCCCATTGGCGGCAACCGACCACGAGAAAACACTCATCACGCGGTTCAAGGCGGCCATGCAGGAGTGGGAACCTCTCTCGCGACAGGTTGTTGAAGGCCGGGTTGCCGATACGCGCGAGGGCCGAAGGCTGGCTCTTGACCTGACCCTCAAGGACGCGGCCACAAAATTCGAAGTAATGCGCGAATTCATCGATGAACTCATCAAGTTCAACCTTGAATTGGCGGCCGCCGCCAAAGGGCAGGCCACCGGGAGCTATGAACGAAACCTGATGATCATTATCCTGGCGATCATATTCGGCATCGTTGTGGGCGGGGGGATGGCCGTGATGATTTCCAGGACCATTTCCGGTCCCATCAATCTTGGGCTGACGTTTGCCAGCCGGATGGCCGGAGGCGATATGACGACGGATATTCCCATCGACCAGAACGACGAGATCGGCAAGCTCGTCAAGGCGCTCAACAAAATGGTTCTTCGCATGCGCTCCGCCGTCAACGACGTGCAACTCTCCTCCCACAGCATCACGGAAGGAGCCGAGGAACTCGCCGACACGGCCCTGAATCTGGCCCAAAAATCCTCGGAACAGGCCAACAGCGTGGAGGAGATATCCTCATCCATGGAACTGATGGGAGCGAATATCCGGCAGAATGCGGAAAGCGCCACCGAAACGGAGAGAATCGCGCTCTCGGTGGCTTCCGATGCGGAAAAGGGAGGCGAAGCCGTGGCCCGGACAGCGGATGCCATGAAACAGATCGCCGAAAAGATATCCATCATCGAAGAGATCGCCCGCCAGACCAACCTGTTGGCGCTCAATGCCGCCATCGAAGCCGCCCGGGCCGGTGAACACGGAAAGGGGTTTGCCGTAGTCGCGGCGGAAGTGCGCAAACTGGCCGAACGCAGCGGACAGGCCGCCGGAGAGATCAGTGATCTTTCTTTCAGCAGCGTGGCCGTGGCGGAAGAGGCGGGTTCCATGCTCGCCAAAATAGTTCCCGAGATCAAAAGAACGGCTGAATTGATCCAGAAAATCACATCGGCCAGCCAGGAGCAGGACCAGGGGGCGATCGAAATCAACAGGGCCATTCAGTCCCTCGATGTCGTGGTCCAGGAAAACACCGCCATCTCGGAAAGGACCGCTGCAAACGTCGAGGAAATGAGCAGCCAGGCCAGCCAGTTGCAACAGGCGATGACCTTCTTCTCTGTCGGCGGCATGCAGCGACCCGCAACGGCGGCGTATGCGGAACAGCGCACCGCCCCCTCAATACCGGCCGAAGAGACGGAAACGCCTACCCAGGCGGAAGAGGATGCAGATGAATTCGCCCGTTTTTAGATTTTAAACGGATATCCGGCGTAGCCAATCTCTTGCTGGCGGATGATTCCCGGACACCGGTGGCCGACTGATGAGAAGACATACGAGAGTCCCTCCGATTCCACGCATTTTGCCCCACGGGAAACGTATGGCGGGATACCATAGGGAGCGAGAGGAACGCGCGGAGGGTTGCCTTTTTGGGTGATCTGCTTCCGCGTCTCGCCCTTTTCTGCGGGAACCGGAACAAGAAAGCGGATCCACTTTATCGGAACGCATAACGTTATTTTCAAGGTGACTCCGGCAATGCCAAGGATCGCCATGGGCATAGTTCCAGGATTGCTTCCGGCACAGCTCCCCGATACGTGCCGTAGGCCCCACAAATCAATTGTAGATATTACCCACATATGTTTGTAGGCTCCTTTCCCATGAACATGCCCCAACACCACGGCAGCCCGGGCGAAGACACCGGCCACCGGGAATCCGCCGGAAAGATCTCCGGCCCGATCGGAGCCCATTGCCAATGACCTCCGCCGGAACCTGGCTCGTCATCCCCTGCTTCAACGAGGAGCGGCGGCTCAGCCTGACCGGGATGGCGGACGCCCTGGAGACGTTTCCCGGCGTGCATCTGTGCATGGTGGACGACGGCAGCGCGGACGGCACCCTTGCCCTGCTCTCCGCCTTTGCCGAGAGCCATCCCGGCCGGGTGACCGTGCTGCGCCACGACCTGAACCGGGGCAAGGCCGAGGCCGTGCGCACCGGCGTGCTGCACGGGCTGGACAACACCGGGCACCAACGGCTCGGGTACTGGGACGCCGACCTGGCCACGCCGCTCGACGAGTTGAGCCTCTTCGAGCGCGAGACCGAGCGCACTCCGGATTGGGACATCCTCATGGGCTGCCGCCACCAGCGGCTCGGGACCAAAATCCGGCGCAAGAAGACGCGCCACTACACGGGCCGGGTGTTCGCCACCATGGTCTCCCAACTCCTCGATCTGCCGGTCTACGACACTCAGTGCGGGGCCAAGATATTCCGCCGCGACGTGATCGGCAGCCTCTTTTCCCGCCCGTTCCGGACCACCTGGATTTTCGACGTGGAACTGCTGGCCCGGTACATCGCCGCCAAGGGCCGGGAGGCCGCGCTTGAGCGCATCCGCGAGGTCCCGCTTGACCGGTGGACGGACGTGGGCGGTTCCAAGCTCTCCCCCGCCGCCTACCTGAAGGCGATCGGGGACCTCTTCATCCTCTCCCGCACCTATGCCGCGAAGCGCGGCTCCGACTCCAATCGACACAGGTAGATTGCCATGCTGAACAACAAGAAGATCGTCCTGGTCATGCCCGCCTACAACGCGGCCGAGACCCTGGAAAGGACCTACAGAGACATCCCCGGGGGGGTGGTCGACGAATTCATCCTGGTGGACGACATGAGCCGGGACAACACGGTCGAGGTCTCGCGCTCGCTCGGCATCTCCACCTTCCGCCACGAGCGCAACCGGGGCTACGGCGGCAACCAAAAGACCTGTTATGCCAAGGCGCTGGAAGCCGGGGCGGACATAGTGGTCATGCTCCACCCGGACTACCAGTACACGCCCAAACTCATCCCGGCCATGGCCTCGCCCATCGCCGAGGGCGTGCACGACTGCATGCTCGGCTCGCGCATCCTGGGCAAGGGGGCGCGCATCGGCGGCATGCCGCTCTACAAATACGTGGCCAACCGATTCCTGACCCTGCTCCAAAACCTGCTGGTCAACGAGAAGCTGTCCGAATACCACACCGGCTACCGCGCCTTTTCCCGCGAGGTCCTGGAGCGGCTGCCGCTTGAAGGCAACAGCGACGACTTCATCTTCGACAACCAGATGCTCTGCCAGCTCATCTACGCCGGATTCCGCATCGGCGAGGTCACCTGCCCGACCAAGTACGAGAAGGAGTCCTCGTCCATCAGCTTCCTGCGCTCCTGCAAGTACGGACTCGGCGTCCTCCGCTGCTCGGCGGAGACCTTTCTGCACCGCAGGGGTCTGCGCAAGTCGGCCATGCTGGAGCCGCTGGACGGGCCCAAATAACGGAGCCTGCCGTGGCCGAATCCCGGACCTCCATACTCAAGCGCTTCGGCTACCTGCTCTCCGGCCATTGGGTCCGGGAAATACTCCAGGCGGTCTTTCTGCTCTCCCTGGCGCGCCATGCCACCGAGACCTACGGCCAGTTCATGCTGGCCATCAACATCGGCCAGCTCCTGCTCTTCGCCACCGAATTCGGGCTGAACCAGCACCTGGCGACCATGCTGGCGCGCAAGGAAAATCCGCCCACCCGCATCCTCGGCCAGGTCACGCTGATCAAGTCCCTGTTCCTGGCCGTCGGCTGGCTGATCATGCTCGGTTTCCTCTTCACGCAGGACTATTCCGGCCAACTCCGGCTGATCATCCTGGTCATCGCCACGGCCGCGGCCCTGGAAGGCATCGGCAACTCGTTCTACGTGGCCTGCCGGGTGCTCGGCAGGCAGGACGTGGAGGGCAAGACCAGGGGGTTGGCCTCGATCATCGGCTTCGGCTGGGGCATCGCCGCCATCTTCACGGGCATGGCCCCGGTCCTGGTCGCCCTGTTCAAGGGGTTCGAGACATGCACCAACCTGTTCGTGGTCCTGCGCGCCTTCCTGGGCAGGGTGCGCAGCGAGCTGCATTTGGCGAACCTCCGCGCGGTCTGGCTCGCCTGGCGCGAGGGACTGGTCTTCACCGCCATGGCCGTGTGCGCCATTTTCTACAACAAGCTCAACCTGTTCTTCCTGCAGCACAACGCGGGGGCCGAGGGCGTGGCCCAGTACAGCGCGACCTGGCAGATCGTGGACGGGGTCTCGGTCCTCGTCTCCGGCATGCTGCTCGGCAAGGTCCTGTTTCCGATCTTCGCCAAGCACTGGGGGACCAACCGGGAAACCTTCGTCAAACTGGCCCGCCAGTCCGCGGCCTGGCTGGTGGCCGCCGCCCTGCCCGTGAGCTACGTCCTGTTCGTGGAGAGCGACAGGATCATCCCCCTGGCCTACGGTGACAACTACGGCCCGGCCATCCTGGCCCAGAAGCAGCTGGTCGGCTGCATCCTCTTCGCCTTCATCCACAACCTCGCCAGCTACCTGATGATCAGCATGCGCCGACAGCGGATTCTCCTCGGCATGTATATTGTCGGGCTGGCCTTCAATCTGGCGGCGTGCGTCCTGCTGACCCGGTTCTCGCCGCTGACCAACGCGGCCATGGCCATTCTGGCCACCAAGGGGATCATGGCCATGATGACCGTGACCTTCTGCCAGTTCACCATCGGCCTGTTCACCCCGGCGGGCCTCATCAAGCAGATCCTGGCCGCTGGGGCCGCTGGGGCCATCCATTTCTCGCTCTCGCCGGTCCTGCCCCGGGAGGCGGTGGAACTGCTCGCCCTGCTCCCCCTGCTCGCCTACGCCTACCGGCTCCACCTCGGGCAAAGGCGCGGCCTCGACGCTGCCGGGGCGGCCTAACCCGCCGACGCCGTTGACTTGATTCCGGCCCGATTGTACCTTTTCTCATTCGACAGACCCGCCAACCCCATTCCGCAGGAGCCGCCGTGTTGCCCCCCCAACCCGACCTTGTCTCGCTCAGCCTGTTCGCCCGGTCGGGCATGGCGCTCCACATTCTGCTTCTGCTGCTGCTCCTGGCCGGGACCCGAAACTTCATGCGCCGGGCCGTCAGACGCGACACGCCGTTCAAGCGGCCCGGGCCGGTCGCCACGGCCCTCCTGGTCCCCGTGGGCAACGTCACCGCCCAGACCGAGCCGGGATTGCGCTCCCTGCTCGAACAGGATCTGGACAACTACACCGTGACCCTGATCAGCCGGACCGGGACCGAACCGGCCGCCCAACTGATCCGAAGGCTGTGCACCGAATACGCCCACGCCCGGCATGTGGTCGCGGGCGAGGCCGGGACGTGTTCGCAAAAGAACCACAACCTGCTCGCGGCCGTGGCCGAACTTGGCCCCGAGCCCGAGATACTGGTCTTCTGCGACTCCACCCATCTGGCCCGGCCCGACTTTCTCGCCCGGCTCATCCAGCCCATTGCGGAGGGCGGGGCCAAGCTCGCCTCGGGCTACCGCTTCGTCCAGCCCGACGACACCCGGCTCGGCACGCTCATCCAGATGCTTGCCGTGCAGTCCATTCACATGCTCTACGCCATCAGGCCGCTCTCCCAGCCGTGGGGCGGAGCCACGGCCATCGACCGCAAAAGCTTCCAGGACAACAGGATTCCCGACCTGTGGAGCCGCACCGTGGTGGACGACTATTCCATGGGGCCGTACCTGCAGGGGCTGGGCATCCGCTCCGTCCCGGTAGCCGAGGCGTGTCTGGAAACGCACATCTCGGGACAAAGCGTGCGCGGGGCCGCCGACTGGTTCTACCGGCAGCTGCAATTCTTCAAATACTACACGCCGTTCACCTGGGCGGCCGCCTCCATCCTGCCCCTTTGCTACCTGGGCCTGATCGCGTGGATGGCCATGGCCCTGATCGCCCCGGCCGCCATGGGCGACCGCGCGGACGCGCTGCTCTACGTCGCGGCCCTGGCGCTCATCGCCCCGTGGTACACGAGCGTCATCCCCAACCGCGCCCCGCTCGGCAGGCGTGTGGCCGCCTTTTTCCTGTTCACCCTGATCGCTCCGGTACAGTTGTTGCGCACCTGGACGTCCAACACCATCTCCTGGCAATCCATCGACTACCGCATGAACCTGAGCGGCGGCATCGAGGGCATAACCCGGCGAGACAGGGGACAGGACTCATGAGCCTGCCCCGCGTCGCCTACGTCACCCTGTGGTTCCCGAAGCCCTCGGAGACCTTCATCTTCCGCGAGGTGAAGACCCTCGCCGGGCGCGACCTGCCGGTCAAGGTCTTCACGCTGTACGCTCCGCTCGGCAAAGGGCTGTCGCGGGAAATGCGCGCCTTCCCCGCCTCGGAGACACTGGGCACGGCCAGCCTGCCCAAACTGCTGGGGACCTTCCTGCGCCACTGCCTGACCCGCCCGGCCCGAACCTGGGTATTTTTGCGCGACAACGCCTTCAACGGCTTCCGTTCGCTGGAAGGGTTGGGCGAGAATCTGTGGGCGGTCCTTTGCGGGCTGCATTTGGCCCGCCGGTTCGAGGCCGAGGGCATCGAGCACATCCATGCCCCCTGGGCCAACGGACCGGCCACAGCCGCCCGGGTGGCCTCGAAACTCACCGGCATCCCCTATTCCTTTGCGGGCCGGGCAGGCGACATCTACCCGGCAGAGGGCGCGCTCCCCGGCAAGATCGCGGACGCCGCCTTTGTCCGGGTCAACCACGGGGCCAACGTCGCCTACCTCCGCTCCCTCGCGCCCGGCCACGCCGAAAAGATCGTCCTGGTCTACAACTCACTCTCCCTGCTGCCCGAGACGCCCGAGCGGGCGCCGGGAGGGGACACTTTCAGGCTGCTGGCCGCCGGACGATTCGTTCCCAAAAAGGGCTTCGACGATTTGCTTGCGGCCTGTGCCCTGCTCCGGGACCGGGGGCTCGACTTCACCCTGACCCTGGCGGGCCACGGCAGGCTGGCCGGTTCGCTGAAACAACAGGCCAAGCGGCTCGACCTGACCGGCCGGGTCCGTTTCCCCGGCTTTCTCAAGCACGACGAGTTGTCGGAACTGATGCGCCGTAGCGACGCCCTGGTCATGCCCTGCGTGATCGGTCCCAACGGCGACCGCGACGGCATCCCCAACGTGATCATGGAGGCGTATGCCCATGGCCTTCCGGTGATCGCCACGGACGTGGCGGGGATCGGCGAGGTGGTGGCCGACGGTGAGACCGGGTGTCTGGTCGGGCAGCACGACCCTGACGCATTGGCCGGGGCCATTCTCCGGCTGGCCGCCGCCCCGGACGAGGCCGCACGGCTGGCCGGGAACGGCCGGCAGCGCGTCCTGTCCATGTTCGACCAGGAAATTAACGCCCGCAAGTTGCGGGAGCTCTTCTCGGCTCATTCAAAATAGGGAAAATCAACGCAGCAGGCCGTGCTCCCGGCACCAAGCCACCGTGGTGCGCATGCCTTCCTCCAACCCCACCTGCGGCGAGTAGCCGAAGTCGGCGGCGGCCCTGGCGTGACTGCAGACCCAGCCGGGCTGCCTGGCCTCCCGCCACTTGTCCACCACCAGATGACTGGTCGGCAACCCCATGCGGCCCGCAAGCTGGTTGGCCACGGCGATGAGCCCGATCAGCGGCAGCGGAACGGGGATGACCCGTTGCCTGCGTCCCACGGCCCGGCCGATGGCCCTGGCGATTTCGGCCCAGTCGGCCACCTGCCCGGAAAGATAGTAGATGCTGCCGCTGGCCGCCCGGCCGTTTAGCAACGCCTCGCCCAGCCCGACCATGCCACGGACCAGATCTCGGACGTGGACAATGGACATGCGCACGCGCGGGCTGCCCGGCACGGGGAAGACTCCCCATCGCGCCCCTTTATACAAGGGGATGAAGGCGGTGTCGCGCGGGCCGTAGACCATGGGCGGCCGGACGATGCCGAGGGCGAGATCGCGGCGCAGTCCGCCGAGAATGGATTCCGACTCCAGCTTGGCCCTGACCGAAATCAAGGCCGACGACGTTCAGGACATCGAGAACTTCCTCGACCTCGTTGACGAGTTCCAGGACAGCGAGCTTCCGGCATCGTATGTGAAGGAAAAGACGGCATTGTATCACCGACGTATGGAGTTCGAGCAGACTCTCATGGATGTGGCCGATGTCGTGGACGCGGGCGAAACCTTTGACGCCGCCACGCTGGAGGAAGCGGAAGGCATTCTAAAGAAGAGCGTCGAGAACTACAAACCGCTCGTGTGCACGAAGCCCAAATCCGTAGCCGATGAAATGAGCGAGTTCGTGGAGTTCATCCAGAAGCCCGACGAGCGCAAGGTCGTTCCCACCGGCTTTCCGAGACTGGATGAATACCTCAACGACGGTCTGGTCGAGAAGACCCTCACAGTCCTGCTCGCCACCACCCACCGGAGGCAAGACCGCGACCATGCAGAACATGGCGTACCGCCAAGCCCTCAAAGGGTACAACGTCCTCTTCGTCACCCTTGAGGACAGCAAGGAAGCGTGCATGTTCAAGCAGCTCGCTCTCATGACCGATATCATCCTGTTGAATCTCCAGTCGGTTCACAGGGAAAGAAAGCAGGAGCAGCTTGAGAGCACCATGCCCGAGTTGAAAAAGCAGCTTGCGGACATGGGCCAGTTGTGGATCGTGGACCGAAGCGAACGAGAGTTCCGCGTCAGCGATTTGCGAGCGATCATCCATGAGGTCGGCGTTGAAAATATCGACGTCATCTATGTGGACTACATAGGCAAGATCATGCCGCCGATCGGCATGAGAACGACCACCATGTATGAAGGCCCCAAGGAAGTGGCGGCCAGCCTGAGAAGGCTCGCCATGGAAACCGCGATCCCCACCGTCACCGCAGCCCAGATCAACCGAGGCGGCATGAACAAAAAGCTCGACGAGTTGGGCATGGATTCCGTCAGTGAATCGATCGCCATCATGCACTCGACGGACGTGGCGATCATCCTTGCCAACTACGAGGACCAGGAACGCACGTACCTGAACGAGCGCCGATACAAGATCGTGAAGAATCGTATCGCCGGAAAGCATGGCCTGGGCGGCAGTTTTTACTGGGACCTCGGCACATTGAAGATATTCGATGAGTCCGAACTCGATAAATGGCTCAAATACGCCAGGATCACCGGCGACAATCGAGATGTCCTCCAGCCCGACAATGCCGAGGACCAAGGTACGACAAAAGGAACGACGGTCGAAGGCACCGTCACGATTGAAACCATTAACAAGGAGATGCAGTAATGCTGACCGAAAAAGATCGAGAAGAACAAAGAAAGATGTACCGGACTGCCCACCTCGGCGGCACCGGGCGGCAAAGGCCCGAATAAGCCGAAGGCTCTCACGCTGAAAGATTCCGAGCCGAAGAGGAAGAAGAACCCCAAGTATACCTACACGGTCTTCTACAACCGCATCTACGATGCCTTCATGGCGCAAAAGCCCAACGGCTCCGAATGGGCCGTGTTCATGTACACCTACAGGGAAACCGTGGGATACCAGGGGCGCACCATCGACTTCAAGTCGGTCAATGTCGCGCACATGACCGGCCATGATCCGAGAACCGTCGACAAGGCCTACAAGGCTCTCCATGACGCCAACATCATCGAGAGCACACGGACGAAAAACCGGCGTCCGAGTCAACTTCAGCACGAGTAAATGGGGCCAGTTGAGGTAACAGCCTCCAACCCGAAAGCCAGAGCCCGGAGGAAGCACAATCCTTCGGGCTTTTTCATGCCCTACTCCAGCTCCTTCAGCCTGGCAGCCAGCACCACATACGAGTTGAGATTCTTGCTATCGATGCTCCCCAACAAAAGGCACATCAGGGCCATTACGTGGTTCAATCGCTGAACATCATTTTCGGCCTGGCCGATATCCCTGGACGATCTTTCGAGCCTTGGCCAGCACAGCCAGGGAAGACGTTTCACCCTTGTCGGCCAACAGGTCCGAAATCCCCACTCCGTCCACTACGGGCAGTTCGTTTTCACCATCCAGATATTTCAGCACAATCTCATCGGACATGATCTCTCCTCGCTCCAAGGTTGAAGCTACTCCTTGGCAGCCGATTTATTTATACGGACGGGGATGCACGGGAGAGCACGAGGGCCACATGAGCCACTTTTCATCAACCGAGAGAACAAGAACAAGCAACTGACGAGACCGCACGAGGGATCATGCGGCCTCGACCTTGAATTCATTTCGGGGGATTAACGAAGGCAGGAATATACAACCCGCAAAAGCTGTATACTTTTAATAACGAAGGACAGTTAGGGGCTACCTCAGCACATCCGACACGAGCCGATGGACAAGTCGGACCTCGTCATCGTCGGCTTCATCCAGCATCCCGCCTATATCCTTAATCAAATAGGCCCGGTCTTCCATATGGGCATTGTCGAGAAGGCTACCGATAGGGACCTCAAGGGCCTCGGCTATCTTTTCGAGTTTTTCGATTGAAACATTACACTCAGCCCGTTCAACCTCGCCCAGATACTTGCCGCTTGAGCCAAACCGCTCGGCGACACTGTCTTGAGACAAGTTTCGAGCAATCCGTAGCTCACGAATTCGATTTCCCAACCTGACTTTAAGATCCGACATGCCTACCTCCAATACATAAGTATAGGTGGCAAACAAGCGAACTAAACCCTCTATACGTGTTTACTTTCTCAAATTTACCACTTATAAAGGGTCAACGCAGCCATTTAGCCACCTGGAGGTTGTGAGGAGCAAAACCTCGACCTCAGACTGAAAAAGGAGAAAGCATGTCCGCCACCAAGGAAGAGTTCGTCAAGATCATGGAACAACGGATCGGAGCCGATCCCAACCAACTCGACATTCCCAATGCCCGGTTGGTGAAATTCGTCAACGACTTCGTTGATACCGAAGGCAGTAAATATCTGGACTACGGCCTCATCAATTGGGGCATCGGCATCCTCTTCTGGGGAATCCCCCTTGCCTTCCGGCAGATTACTCCCAAAGCCATCGTCCATGAACTTGACCACGGCAAGGCCATCGATCTCGACAAGCTCTATGCGGCTCATTCCGAGTGGATCAACATGGACATCAACCGAGAGATACCCCTCCTCTTCCACAAGATCGGCGCGATGAGTCCAAGCTGCGTCCTGCTCACCAACACGACTCTCTACTACAACATGCCGAGGTCGAAGAAATCCGGTGACGCCAAGCAGCAGACCATGGGCAAGATAGACATCGCCGATATCACCCAATTCGATACCAAGCCGCACTCCATCATGGATATGATTACCCTGACCGTGAACAACAACGAGATCGGCGCATTCAACTGCAAGAAGGCGCACGGCAAGTCGGCCAACAATCTCCGCAAGCTGTTCCAGTCCCTCATCATGAAGAAAAACAGCCTCCTCGGATAAGTCGCTATGAGAACGACAACAATCCTCCTTGTCTGCCTGTGCCTACTTGGATGCACGGGCGGGCAGGAGGACGCCCCACGGCTGGCATATTTCAATGATGTGAGGTGGAGTTGGTCGCCGGAAACAACAGTTTTCGAACTGAACAAACAAGGATACTGCACGGCCTATCCCGACCACACCCATGGCACTCGCTTACAGGCCTTCAATGCCTTCGTGGACCAATTCAAGTCTGACGATTGCGGCAAAGTCCAAGGACTAACTTGGAATCCACTTCCCTTTTTCTCCTATGAAGAATGGGCAGAAGACCAACTCCTGTCGAAGTACCAGGAGCTATACTGGCAGATCATCGAGCGATACCGACCGGCCAACACGGACAAGGCCATTCGAAGCTATGAGGCCATCCGGCAACTCTGGAACGATTTCGTTTCGAGTTCCAGCACCCTCCAAAAGAGCAATCGGAACATCATTGTCTTCGACAAGGTGTACGCCGTCCCCAAGGCCGAAAGTCCGATCCTGAAGCGGGAGTTCTTCTACTCGCCGTTTTACGAGAAGACATACGACAAGGACGATACCCTTGTTGCCCACTGTGCCACCATCGACATTCATCTGTGGCCCAAAGTCCGCGCCGAAATTCAAGCCCAATACGGTGAAAGGAAATCAAACACGGGGATAGATGGTGAATACTATCTGATCGCTTCGGCAGGATCAGAAGTCCAGCTATGGAACATTAATCTGAAACGGTTGGGACGGTATCTCGAACAACTCCAATCGAGGCTCAAATAGACAACAAATTTATATGGTTCGATCAAGCTGCTCAACGTGAACGAGACATCATTCGAAAACGATAACCCACAGGAAAAGGAATCGACATGAAAACGAAAAGCTTCATACCGGTATTTCTTGGCATCCTCCTGATGACCACTGTTTTCTATGGCTGCTCAAGCAAAACCCCCGCTTTCGATCCGAGCACCATCTGCTCCCAACAGGCAGCGCCCCTCGAACCCAAGGCGGCGCACATGATGAATGCAGGAGAACACAAGCTGTACGCCGAGCTTGACTGCAACATCGGCCAACTGAAAGGAGGCAGGGAATTCCTGCTGACCATCCAGGAGGAGGTCGAAGCCCGCACCGCAGTGCCCACCGAGGACATGACCGAATTCTACGATCTGAACAAACTGATCGTGGAAGCGAACGGCAAGTTCGACGGTGTGCTGGCCCAGGTCGATCCCGAATGGATGCGAGCCATGAAGGCCAATTACAAGAACTAAGACCAAACGTTGGAAGCTTGGGAATTGAGAACTCCCCAAGCGACCTCTCCAAAGCCCATCCCCTGCGGATGGGCTTTTCTCGTTCAGGAAACAGTGTACTTTCGCCGACCCGCTGTATATTGACACAATTGAGCAGCTTATCATCTGAAATCATTGAATAACAAGGAGCATAAATATGGATTGCATGGAACAGGCAATGAAGATGGTCGAAGCACAGGCAGGTGTGCGTGAAATGACCGCCGAGGGCATGATCTCGATGGTCAAGCAAGTGAACATGGGCCTCACCGGGATTGCCACTGGCGAGATCGGAGACAAGGCGCAGGAACCGACGGTCGATCCCAGGAAGGCTATCAGGAAGAAGACGATCACCTGCGTCGAGTGCGGCAAGACCTTCAAGACCATCACCAAGCGGCACCTGGAAAGCCACGGCCTGACGCCCGCCGCATACAAGGCGAAATGGGGATACCCCAAGGGCCAACCGCTCTCCTGCCGGGACACGGCCAAGGCACGTTCCGAGCGCATGAAGAACATGGAGCTTTGGAAGAAGACCAAGCCCAAGAAGGCCCGGGCCAAGAAACCCGAAACCCAATAGATCATTTCACCATGATCGTAGAGGCCCGTCCGAAAGGATGGGCCTTTCATCTTTCAGCGAGAGTTCAGGGCTACACCATCGTAGAGTCCCGACGAGGCCACGCAACTACAAGACTGATAAACCATATGGATTTTCGACAAGAAGCTCCGACAAGCCACACGAGAGGTCGAGACGATGACATCCGGCTACAAGGACGAAAGACAAGGCAGGATTCCCCGCTTATACGAGACAGAGAACATCCCGGCAGAAGAGAAGCTTATCTACCACCACTTCTTCATAGGAAACACCCACTGGTATGCAGCCGAATTCGACGGCGAGGACATCTTCTTTGGCTATGCCATCCTCAACGGAGACATGCAAAATGCCGAGTGGGGCTACTTCTCTTTGCAGGAACTGAAAAGCGTGAAAGTCGGTCCTCTACGGGTGGAGGTCGATTGCTCGTGGGAGGTAAAACGATTTGGTGAAATCCAGCCCAACATTCAACGCAACCTCCTGCGAACAAATTGACTCTTTCTTCAATTCGGGACAATAAGAAGCCATGAAACAAGACAAAAAGAAAGCCCTATTCATAGCCCAAAAGGTGTTTGCCGAACTCGTCTTTGATGTTCAAAGCTTAGAAGGAATGCCCTTCACAATGCCAGAGGTACAAACATACATTCAGGGCATTACCGTTGGCGGCCACAAGGTTACAGACGAAGCAAAACTCAAGCAGCAAATCCTCGGCTGGGAGAAGCTCATCGAATTGGTAAAAACAGATGCCTTCTCCGTCTCCAAAGAAGTGGCTTGTTCGATTCAGGAAGTCATCGCCAAAGACGAAGCCCTTGAAGTCGGCCAATTCCGTTCAGGGCAAGTAAGTATTGCTGGCACTGAGTACAGGCCTCCCAAGGCAGGCGAATTAGATGATATTTTTGCCGCCACAATTGAGGACATCCTAGAGATCAAAGATATCCGGGAACAGGCATACAGGCTGCACTTGGACTTTGCTCGCAACCAGTTCTTTTACGATGGGAACAAACGAACTGGCCTACTCATGCTCAACGGGCACTTGATGAGTAATGGCTATCCCCCATTGTCGGTCCCAGCCAAGAGGCTGACTGAGTACAACGCTGGGATGATCAAATTCTACGAAAGCGGTGAGCACTCTGAAATGATGACATTCCTCAAACAATGCCATGAAGAAATGTACAATCGATTTGACTAGATATCCCGCAGACAACAAGACGGTAGGTGCTTTAACTCCACCATATTGTTTTGTATTCAAAATACGGAATTAGTCATCAAGTACGGCAACATCCTCTCGAAGAGTACGCAACTATTCAGGGAATAGATATGAATCAACAATCATCACCTGCACCACGAGAGCACTATTTCTACGTAGCAATTGCAAAATTCTTATTCTACCACCCAAAACATGGTGTTATTTCGGTAGGCGACCCAATTAAATTAAAAGACGCTGAAAAGTATGCACTAAGTCCTCTCATTCTCTACGCTCTGTCGGTAGCAGGGGTACCCATTCGTTGGATGACATATACTCCAGCCGATAAGCCAAGGGCATTCCAAAATGTTCTAACAGAGGCATGGCGTGATGCCAAAGGTCTACGAGGAAAACCAAACATCTTGTGGATAAACCGCCACTTAGCCAAAGCCAGCCCGGACTTGAAGCAGAAGTTGGGGAAAATGGATGTTGAAGTAAAAATCGTTGACGCCAAAAACAAATCTCCTTCTGCCTCACTACGGTCAGCTCAAGATTCCAGCAAATGGTTACTCGACACACACAGCAGCACGGACAAATCACTTAGCGAGTCTATCAAAGCGCTTTGTATGGATGCTCAACGCGACCATGACTATTCTGTAATGGATGGCAATAGGGGCACAAGGAGCGGAAAGGAAAAAGAAATGGTCCAGCAATGGATGTCCCTTTCAGTACAAAAGCCGATCGCCTCTGCACCATGTGAACTTGATTGGGAACTTGGCCCTTGGCTATCGTCTTGGGAGTCCTCTGTTCCACCCGACATGCCTCGCTATTTCTACCACGGTGGGTTTAATCTAAGACCCTGCCTCCTAATCGGAAAAAACGTACTGGAGGAAACTGCTGAAGATATTTTTTGGGATGATCAATACTACGGCGTAGCTGAAATAGCCAAAAACCTCATAGCGTGCTGGCCTAATCCCCCACTTGAGATCGCAAAGAGTATAGGGACCACATTAAAAAAATTACAATGGTTCATTTCAAAAGAGGCTTCCCTTGACCCTCAAATTCGGGGTGCCTTAGAAGATTTGCTCGGTATTGTTTACGACGAACACACCGGCAACTATTCTGAAGAAGGACCATATGTTTTGATGGCCCAAAAGCCACTAGCACTTAAAAATGCTTATGAATCCATATCCGAAGGAGGGTGTGCATCCCCTTGTGAGATTATTCCTTGCCATGGAGTCGCAGACCCAAGCTGGCGGTATATTTTACTCAACACGTATGGGAAACCACCTAGCATTGTGATGTCCCCCCGTGGCGCAACAATTACAGATCGACTTCCCGATCTGCTTATGAATTATGAAGGAATAATCCCTGTTTCTCGTGAGTTTTATAACGATGTTGTTTTTACCTGCGCTCAAGCCTGTCGCAGCCCAGAGACCAACGTCCGTGAAATGAGAGACTTTGCGAAACGTTACGAAACTAGTTGGAAAGACAGCTTCTGGCACCCCCAATAATGGCAGCAGACACACAATCAAACGACTTCATAAGTCAACTTAATCATTTTGTGGGGTAAAGAAGTGCAGAAATCTTAAAAATTGTACATAGCATAGCAAAATTTGATCTTTAAGCCCAACTCACATATCAGCCACGCACATCTCTATTCACCAGCATGAACTCTGCGATACGTTTTGTCTGAAACCTTGTCCTATTAGGTAGCACTGCGGCAAAAGCCCGAATAATGACTTCTTCTATCGTCTTTCTATTGTCAGCAAGTTCAGCAGGGAGCTTTTCATATCGGTAGTAATCCCAATTAGGGATTACTTCGTAACGCTGCCTAAGACGTTGAACAAGTTTACCGGCCTCACCAACGTACAATTCTCGTTTGTTCGTATCAATGAGGTAATAAATCACATTTGTAGCACCAAGTTCGTAGTCAAGCTCTTCCCTTGGCCGCCAGTTTTGCTGATAGGCTCGGCTACGCTTCTTGCCAAAGGCAGCATCATCGATTTCTTTAATCACTGGCGAACTAGCGAGTCTTTTGAACAACTCCGGGAAGGTGGGAAGCTGAGTATAATGTGCCGTAAAAAAGAATTCCTTGCGGGCCTGATCGAACTCTATGTCTAAGAATTCCCAGAAGGGAATCTCCTCTTCAAGCCCCTTACGTACTTTTCTCAAACGTCGCTCGATATCACGCATGAAGGACATTAAAAAAACGTCCTTCAATTGAGCCAGCAAATCATCTTCATACCAAAGTCGAAAGTGAGGTGTCTTTCTTCCTTTTGCTTTCTCTGTGACAAAGCCTGCGTACCCATTCCCCTTATAACGGATAACGACCTCTGAACATTGGTTTTTCTTAGACCTGCAACCAGAGAATAGCGTTGGAATCCCCCACATTTGACTTGCCCATTTGGGAATAGCAGTCCCCCTACTTTCAAATAGTGAGGAATCAACTTTTTTTCTCCACAAAGGATGATCAACAAGGTAGCGCTCATTCTTCATGCTGGCTTCCTTACCATGTTTTGTTCACGACTAAAGAGAAGGGCCAGATCACTCAGTTCCTTAATGGTCGGTCGCGAGGTGTATCGCGGGTAATCTTATAGTAGCTAAGCACCTGTTGGATCATTGGGTCATCCGACATTTCTTCAACAGCACCAAAAGTATTCGTCTCAATAATTTGATTTACTGTTCCACGTTGCTGAGTGGATAACAATTGGTAATCATTCCACCAATCTTCAGTCTGTCCGGTATCTTTGTAGTAAAATCGGTAAACAATAAATGCCTCGGGCATATACATAAGCTTGAAGAACTCATCTTCAGTCTTCCCAAATGCCTCATAAAAAAACGACAGCCCTTTTCCTATCTTACCTTTTGTTGCATTCAGGATAGCCTGAACAGCCCGTATAAATTTTTTATTCCAATGGATGCCAATATAATTTCTGTTTTTAAAAAAAGCGGTGTCTTTGATGGGATGATACTTCATTGGAAATGAGTAAATACCAACCCCAAGCTCATCGCACAGCTCCACATTCAGTTTAAGTCTTTTGTAAAGCTCTATAGGTTCATCTTCAAAGTTATACAGCAGATAGTTCGACATAGATCTAATGCCATGTTTAGCTGCTGTGCGAACAGCCTTCTCGTAGACATCTTTTGATCGATACGAATCAAAAGCTATCCTCAGTGGCTTAATTGCTATCTCCGCTAACTTTTTTACCTTATCTTCTGTTAGTCTCCGCGCATCAACACCTTGGTTAAAATCGACGTATCGTGCCAAAAACCGTTTTTTGTAAACACGAGAAAAAAGTTCTTTTACATCGTCATGAACAGCAAGAACGCTTGCTTTAGTGGCGGTATCTGGATGTAACAGTTTATTACTTGCCAGCAACTGAACCAGAATACGAGAGTCTTCGCCTGATATTTTTTCTTGAAGAATATCGTACTGCTTGACAATAGCCTTTACGTAACCTCGATCGTTATCCCCTGACAACAGACCTCGATAGAATGTCTCATACTCATTGGGAGGGGTGTATTTCGCTCCTCTTCCGAAACCACAGGCCTTAATTTCATCAATAATATCGTCGAATCGTTCAGAGGCTAGTACGTTGTTGTCTAGCAATAACAAGTTACGCTTCTGCCCGAACTTTCGGTCTACATATTCTATCTGAGACTTAAGATTTATATAGTCCTGGTACGCAGGCTCAAGAGTAGGAACGGCACAGAATCGACAGCGGTTTGGACATCCTCTGGTCATATAAGCGTAATAGCCGTTATTTTCGGGATATACGTAATCAATTTCTGTGAGAATCGAATAATCTAACGGAAGGTGGTCAATAACAATCTCATTATCATCGAGAACGCCCGGCACATCTAACAAGCCAATATGTGGAGAAATGCCAGTTGCAGATTTCACGTCCTCCGGCACAACGCTCGCGGCTATCCCGCCGACTAAAACCTCATCGGCAGACTTGCATAGCAGCTTAAAACTATTGATTGTTTCCACCAATACTTGCCAGTGAAATGTAAATAGGGATGTGATACAAATCCTGTCCCACTTGGGGTTCTTGAGGTAGTCCTTATGCAAATATTGAGAGCGGTACTTGCCGAGGACCTCAACAATGCCTCCCCAATCATCAAGGCGTTCGATATGCTCCAAGTTCTTTGAAAACCCACGTTTGATGTAACCCAAGATTAGCCCTTTATGCTCAGACCAATCTACACCACTCTCCATGGCTTTAGATTCATCTAAAAAATCTAAATAAAGGCTCTCAAGGACAAAAGTTGAAAAATCACCTTTGTAGAAACGAACAGAGTCACCTAATATTTTGTGATAAGTAGATAGCTTCATCAATCCCATCGGGGGATACTTATTCTTATAATTAGGTTCAATTAAAAGTATTTTTCTTGCCATTACATTTCAGCTCTTCTTGTATAGCGCCAATAACACGAGAGCTTTGATCTTCTTTCAAAACATCTCTAATTACAGAATAGATTCTTGAGACCAATTTACGCTCTTTTTTGGCAAGAGCAGTTAGCTCGTCGGTCATAAATTGCGACTTCTTTTTGCTGCTCGTTTTCTGTGTGTTTCTAGTCGTCTTTGCTGAACTGTCAAGTCCAACACCATGTTTACCCTCCACGATACTAAGCACCTGTTGAATGCTGGCGTCCTCTGTGGCCTTTTCTCTCCAATTATCAAGTCGCTTTTTAGCTGTATTGGCTTTTTTCTCATATTGGCCAAGCTGCACTTCTAATTCATTCTTCTCATCAGTGTTAACCCAAAGCCCTTTTTTTTCCTTTTCAACGAATTGCTCCTGCTTCTCTAAAAAAGTGCCCTGAGCCCTTAAAGCACTTTTGATATTCGATGCTGCGTAATAGAGCTTGTGAAGGGTCTCGCCAAAGAACCATCTGAGTTCTTCTTCAAACTCCACTCTAATCTCATTCTCGTTAAAATAATCGCGTCTACCATTTGGAATCAGATCAGGATGCAGTGCGTGTACTTCCCCCAAAAAATAATGTGTTCCACGCGACTCCTTAAAGAGTTTTGCGAGACAATCGCTGCCACCAATCTGAATATTCCCTTTCCGCAAGCGTATTCCTCGCATGCGATTGAACGCTTGAGGTATTTGTCGTTCAAATGAGCTCACCCCGTACCACATCCAGGCTAGCGGTTCTCCTCCTGAAGTCTTGAATTCTCGATACTTAATATCTACAATCTCATCATACTTGCGCTTCTTGCTGTCTGATTTTTCATATAAATCATTGACATAGGGCTTTAGCATATCCTCGCCATTTACAAATATATTATACTCGTCAAAAGTATACCCCTTCTCTCTGGCATATTCGTATATTCTTTTATCAAATATGAAATTGTTATTAATTGGGATCGGGGTGTTCTCAGATATATATTCTTTGACTCGATCAACATTCAGTAAATCTTCATTCTCTTTCTTTATGCCAACAAGCTCTACTTTAAAAAAATGTTCATCTTCCGAGCAAGGCTCTTCTCTGTAATCGATAATATCCAGTAAAATAGTCTCAGCATCATCCCGAACACTGCTGTCATTGATCAACTGCATACATTTTTGCGCATTCCACTCCATTACAGTCTTAACGTCTTCCCCTGCTGCGGATGTTACAAAACGAAGGGTGTCACAGTATGCTAAACCACCAAGACGTCCGATCCCTCTGAATCCCTTATTTTGTTCACGCTTCTTTTTCGAATCCGCAACATCAGCCAACTCCGTGTGAACCAAGGCCTTTTCAATACCAGTAGCATTGTCTTCAATTCTAATAAGCCTCTTTTTCTTATCAATTGAGATATCTATCTTTGGGGAATCGCCATCTCCATAGAGTCCATTATCTACTGCTATATCAATCTGATCAGCACTATTTTGAATATACTCCCTGTATACGATACGGGAGTCCTGGTACATACCCGATGTCAGGTTCTCAATGACATTTTTTCCAAACTTAATTTTACCCACGCCAAACTCTCCGCTACTTGAATTGCTTGTAAATCGGTTTGGGAAACTTCACATTTAACACCGATCTAAATATCGGATTCTGTATCAAATACTCTCCAGGCTTCAGTCTTGTCATCATACTTTTATATACCGCTGGTATATATCTATAATCACTTCTTGCCACTTCTATAGAGTTAGTTCTCCCATACGCAAAGGTGGAGCAGTTTCCCGTAACCCTTTGGTGAATCGCACTTTTAAATTGTTCTGCCCCAAAAAGGATGACACCTAATGATCGCCCACGCTCTGCGATATCTAATATTTGCCTTAATATTGGAGAATTTTTTGGCACCTCACTAGAGGCAAACTTATTCAACTCATCAATGAAAATTATTATCTTTGATGGTGCATCCCCATTCTCTGTAAAGTCCTTAACTCCAAGACATAAATCATATAATTCTTTGATGGTATTGCCGAAAACAAATGCTTGCATATCAGTATTTAATTTAGCGACATCTACTACAAAGACATCGTTGCGTTTAATCCCTGCAATCTTATCGGCTATACGGGTTTCCCCTTCCTCTTCGTTCGGAGATGAGAAGATCACATTGCCCTGAATTGTCTTCTTAATTAAACGGGTAAACTTACGCCAACTACCAACAGTAATATCTCTCGAACCTCGTGTTTGCCCAGCGGTGCCTAATTCCTCCAATCGTTGGATAAACTCATTCCAAGTCGTAATTCGACTAAAATCAGAATCCTCTCTCAGAATCTCACTCAAGATTGAGTCCATCGTTTGATGGCTGTCATCAATATTTGCGAAAAGTAAATCTAGCCCTTCTTTGTCCATTTGGTAGTCATATTTGTACTGAAAAGCTCTCCCAAACTTCTTCTGCTTTTCAAACAACTCTTGCTGCACATAGGAATTCAAACTCCTCTTGTCAGAATATGGATATAAGTAATGTACCTGGCGAAATGGCTTTGGCTCAATCCCAAGCATTTCATAACAGGCTTCTACTTGCTCTCTTTCGTCGTCACTCTCAAACTCATTATCGAGATCCAACGCCAACAAATCCTGTCCTTTCACGTTAAACACCACGAATGCAACATTTTCATCGGTCTCATTGTTCACTAGCTTACTCTGGAGAGCTTTCAGCAGAAACATGCCGTATGACGTTTTGGCAGCAAGGCCGGAAATGCCTGAGATATTCAGATGGGCTCCTTCTGGACCAATCAGGAAATTTGAATCTATTGGCACAGGGAGAGTGACCTTCTCATGATCCTTAACCCCCCCATACATCTCCAAGTACCCACAAATTAGGGGATTATTGATCTTATCGAGACCGAGAGCATATGAAATCTCGTCTTTTGAAGCCAAATAGACCTTTGCATTATTTTGAGCTGGGATAAAAATATCCTTGGTATTCCCTACAACATTTGCCTTTACATAGTTCATCCCGACTCGATGTGTTCTTTCAGTAACGTTCACATCCCCAAAATCAGACGAGATGTAACTCGTTAAAAAACTAGCAGCATCAGTTATATGAGATATTTCTTCTATGACAGCAAATGTCTCGCTCCCATCCACATGTTCAACTTTTACGACATCAAAAGGATTTAGAATAAAATCTCTTTTTGTCCAAAAGTAAAAGGTATCGATTGTCGTGGGATTCTTCTCTGTCGCGATGACTCTTCCTATCAACTTCATGGCGTGCTCCTAGAACAACTGGAGAAAAAAGTTACTGCTCAAATAATGGCTTTTCACATATGATTCGGTCAAATATACAGGATAAATATGGTTTGCCCATCTTGCATCGGCACCATAGCAGACTGGATTTCTCTCGTTCAAAAGGTGAGCTGAAATTTTATCTATCTCAGCCGAATCAAGACCTTCTCTTTGAGCTTTTTCATCAGTGATCACCTTCTCGACCTTAAGAATCCCATCAAAAATATTTTGTGTGTATTTTGCATCCTGTATGCGCAAATACCAGATTGCAAAGCTTACATCGCCAACGTTTCCAGATTGGTACATATATGCAGGAGTACGTTCATATAGTTTTAATTTGGCGACGATATCCGAATTCGATCCCCCACCCTTCACTTTGCATTTAGTGGGGTTAAATGATTTCGAAACGCCCACAACATATTTGTAGTTATTTGCAATATGCTTCTCGCTCAAATTCAAAGCTTGCTTATTATGGATATCTCTTCGATATTCCAATGATCCGTCTTTAATGAGGTAATTACTCTGATCTAACTTCTTTTGAGATACAAGTTCAGCAACAGCTATCTTCTCTAGCTCTGTCATATAATCTTGAATTGCAGCTATGCCTTTATTCTCTAATTTCTCATCTTCTTTTGTTGAGTAGGTAAGAATGTCGTCAAATGTAAACTGACCACTAGTTGAGTGAGATATCGAATTCACTTTTGCCAACCAATGCGCACACCGCTTAGATGTGTTCCAGCCATCTTTGTTGGCTTTGTCTGGCAACACAATCAGATTCCGCTTGCGCAGCTGTTCTTCGGCCATCTCTCTGTCAACTCGCCTACAGCAGCCCACCCCTACCTGCCCTGCCAACACCGGATAAACATTTTTTGTATAGGAAAAATCATCCACTTTATAAGTACGCCTCGAACCATCCAAAAAATACGTAAAAATAGACTCCTGCTCCCCCACAAGCTGAGCTTTACTTTTAAGATTAATGGGGGTCTTGTGATTTTCGGTTTCACCATGGCTCTTCCAGACAACCTCGCGTTCATCGTATTTAATCCCAGGCATCTTGACTGTCTCATACGAGTAACGATGCGAGTTATACCGCTTAGCGTGGGTTTCCTTCTCAAGGACGTCTAGTATTTTTCCCATAAGACTTATCTCTATGTGTTATCTAATGAAAGCACCCGAACTCAGCACTGGTAACTGTCAAATATTCTTTAACTTTGTCTTACCAATTATTTTAGTGAGCTACCAGAACTTATCGATTTGAGAGGGAGTAAATTTTGCCAACTTCCCCGGTAATCCCCCCAATTAATGGCAGGGGTTAAGCCACCCTGAACATTGCAGTTACAAACGAAAAATGACACTACTCTCCCATAAAAACGCCTGTATTAGGCGTCTTCATCGCTTCAATCCACTTTTTGACAGTATCCCTGTCAGCTTCTTCGATCGGATACCCTCTGGCACCCAGATCCTGCTTAGCGCCAGGAGAAATTGCCGAAGTCGTCACGATAAGACCTGACTCAGCATCTTCATGAACAACATCAGCCCATAAAGCTTTAACAACAGTTCGCCCAACTTTTGATTTTGTTCTCTTGCATTGAACCAATATGACTTCAGGGTCAGACGCCTCCTTGCTCTCTTTGTACACCCGGATATCGACGCCGCCATCATCTCGTCCAGGCCCTATCTCCACCCTGAAGCCTTCTCTTTCAAAAAACTCTGCCGTCAGCCCTTCGAATTTTCTCCAGTGCAAATCATCAATGGCAAAAAAATTCTGATGCAAATAATCGATAAACCGCTGGTCAATATAGCTCCCATGCTCTGCCTCAAGAGATGAGCTTTCAAACAGATCCTTCAACTTAACGGGATCCTTATATTCAAGCCGCCTCACTTTCCCCCATGGGCTAATATGCATTTGATGATTTGCAGAGCTCAGAAGATTTTCAGCCATTTCTACTCCCTGTTTTCCAAGCTTCGCAGCTTCAATCAAGAACGCAGTCGGATCAATCTTATTGTCTTTGACACTATCTGAATTTGCTAAGGTAGCCTTCATAAACGCCACAAAAGACTTCATAACTTTTTCGTAAATGGCAACCTTATTTGGATCATCTTTAATAGCATGGAACATCAGAATATGTTGAGGGATCGTGGTTGGGTTATCAATATTCCCAACCTTGAACAAAAGATCAGCCACCAACTGCTCAATATCTGTTGAATAAAGCCTTTTAAAACCATCCCCATCCAACATGCTGACTGTTTCGTGCTCAGCTAACAAATTCTTCATTTCATCGGTCGAAAGAATAACCCCTGATTTATACCCCCAATCTCACTTACTGAAGCTCTAAGCTCTTTACCAGACAATAAAATAGCCATAGCAGACTCCTTATCATGTGAATGCCATTACCATTGATATGGGGCATGAATCGACCAGCTCTTTTTGTTCATCCAATACTCCTTGGGAGTATTAAACGGTACAAAGAACTCATTAAAACATCTACTACTCATTCATAACCCATTGAAAAATTGACTTTTCCCGGCGCTTTTTGAATCACAATTAGCATTTGTATATTCTTTTGTATATCCCACGAAAAAAGGGTTAGAAGGAAAACCTTCTAACCCTTTATAATCATTGCTTGAGACAACGTCCCCTCTAGTCTGGCAGATAACCATCTCACGACTTCTCGTCATCATCTATTAGCCGAAGCATGTCCCTCTCAGCAAACACACAGCCATCAATGTCTTTGCCGCTATAGGGTGTTTCGTTGAGTAACCCCGTAATCCATTGAATCTCACCACTCGTCCTCGGCAAATGACCAAGCCGATTCTTCAACATGTACTCCATGTTGAACTTCATATCGTTCATCGTTCCAAGCACACTGCGGCTATAGGTCTTGCCATAAGAGAACGGGCCAAGCAGCAACTTGGCTTGAGCTATTTGCGCTGATGTTGCCCCAATGTCCTGAAGAGCTATCTCGAAGTGCTCTATGAACACCTTGTCGAAGTTCATGAAGTCCTTCTTGACCAAGCCGGGCATGAATACGGCAAACCGAGTTTCATCGTTGACCAGTAGAACTGATTTTCTACGAAAGAATCTAAAGATGTTGCCATGCCAGCCTTGTAGCCCACGTTGATTGGTAGGCTCTAGGATTTGTGTTGGCTTGATCTCAGCCAAAAGCTTCTGAGTGCATCCGATGTAAGGCATCTATGATCTCATCTGGTTGGGTGGCGAAGAATTCCTCACTCAGATAGTCACAATCGGACTCAGGATCAACTCAAAGGGATTATCTAGGATGACATGGTGGGTTATTCATTAAATTGGTATGGTGTCCCCCTAATTCCCTGGTGTCCCCCTAATTCCTGGAACTGAAATCAGGTGCACATGGTTGGGCATCAAACAGTACGCCCAGATATCCACTCCCCATTTGACGCACCACTCGTTCATAACAGTCATATATACTTGACAATCCTCATCACAGAAGAATACTTGCTGCCTGCGATTGCCGCGCTGTGTTATGTGGTGTGGCTGTTCCGCTGCAACCACTCGTGCTAATCTTGCCATGACGAATTCCTAGCAGAAAATAGTATTGTGTCCCCAGATTTACAGAATGCCATTCAAAGCAGACCAACTCAACATACTGTTTTAAAACATCTTTATATCAAATAATCGCCTTTCCAACCTAGCAATTGCTGGTTTTGTAGTGTCAAATTGTAGTGCGAACATTAAGGTATGATTGTGGGCTAAACAACATATGGGCCAGTTATCTGGGACAGCCCCTAGGGTTGTGCTCCTTTCCCAAGATTGGATTCTGAGCACAATGTCTGAGGATTTTCGATAGAGGTCTCTCCGCCTTTGCTCCATTGCGTTTCCCGGAAACCGAGCAAAGCAAAGAACTCAGGGCGCATTTTTCTGCCATAACCGCTCCCTGTATATCTTTGCGCCCCTGTATAAACAAATCGCAACCATTGACAGATAATTCCTATTCATAGCACTCTCCGGCGTAATCGTTTTTTTCTAATTCATGTTTCCGTTGGAGGCTTTCCCCGTGGCGAATCCTGAGCATGTCGAAATTCTGAAGCAAGGCGTTGAGACCTGGAACAAGTGGCGGGCGAAAAATCCTGGTGTGAAGCCGGAGCTTAGAGAGGCATTCCTCCAACGGGCGAACCTCAAAGGAGCCAATCTCCAAGAGGCGAATCTCGGAAGAGCAGACCTCAGCGAAGTTGTCTCCTATAATACGAAACGCCAAAAGATGTACTTCCATGGAGCGGACCTCCGAGAGGCGGATATCCAAGGGGCGAACCTTAAGGGCGCGAATCTCCAAGGGGCGAACCTCCAAGGGGCAAACCTCCAAGCGACGGTACTTGAGGAGGCGGATCTCAGGAAGGCGAACCTCATGGAAGCGAATTTCGAAAAGGCGAACCTCGTAAGGGCAGACCTCCAGGTGGCGAAATTCATAGTAGCGAACCTCAAGGACGCGAACCTCCAAGGGGCGAGCCTCCAAAGGACGAATCTCGTAGGGGCGAACCTCGGGGGGGCAAACCTTGAGAAGGCGAACCTCAGGGGGACGAACCTCATGGGGGTGAACCTCAGGGAGGCGAACCTCAAGGGGACGAACTTTGAGAAGGCGAACTTCAAGAAGGCAAATCTTGATGAGGCTAACCTCCAAGGGGCGAGCCTCGAGGGGGCGGACCTGACCGACTGCAAGTTCTCCTCCCGTGCCCAACTCAATGGACTGACTTCTCGCCTCACCAGCCAGCAGGAAGCCCAGGCGATTTTCCTTGACGAAAAGGATTTTTATAGCGGCTGGAAATGCCACGTGGAAGGCACTGTTTGGCCGGCAGCGCCCCCCATGCTGCGCCTGCATGTGGACGGGCCTCCCCTGTCCCTTGAAGAGTGGGGCGTGCTTCTGATCGCGTTAGGGATAACCTGCAACCGCATCCGGTATCTGCTTGAGACAAGCGATTCGCAGAAAATCGTGGACGAAGCCATCAAAGGCCCGTGCTTCCCCAATGATCTGCGTCGCGCCATGCGTGTCCTAGCAGTGGAGTCCGGGTCCTGGGAATATCTTATCGGGGTGGCCCTGGACACCTTCTCGAAAAAAGAACGGCGTTTTATAGCCCGTGTGGCGCTGTTGCTGGCAGGATGCTGGGTAGCGGCCTGCACCTTCAACGAAGCTACCGACGGAATCAGCAAGCTGCGACAAACTCCCCAAGTCGAGACCGAAGCCCTCACCCCGCCGCCTGCGGAAGAAAAAGAATCTCCCGAATCGGCCCCTCCGGCATCGGACGAACAACTCCCCGCCCTCCAAGAAGGAACCCTGATGGTCGATATATCCGAGGAGGACCGGGCGGCATGCGCTGAACACTTTGTGGTTCCCGACGAGGTCCGCGCTGAGTTGGGAGACAAGACGGATCTGCTTCCCCAGGCCATGGCCGAATTCATCGCCTTGCAGGCCAAACTCCAATCCTACGGATTGACCATGAAATTCTCCGCTGAAAACGTGGAGGATGCGTGACCTTCCGCCCGTGGCCATTGACGTAATGATTACCACTCCCCGCGATATCAGGAGGTCTTTCCATGGCGAATCCCGAACATGTCAGAATCTTGTTGGAAGAGGGCGTTGAGGCCTGGAACAAATGGCGGAAGGAGAATCCTGAAGAAAAACCGGACCTTTCCGGGGCGCTCCTCCAAGAGGCGAACCTTAGAGGTGTAAATCTTGCTTTCGCGAACCTCCAAAAGGCTAACCTCTATAAAGCGAACCTCAACGACGCAGACATTAGAGGAGCGGACCTCAGCAAGGCAATGCTTGTTAAAACACACCTTATGGCTGCAATTCTTGCTTTTGCAGACCTCCAAGGGGCTAATCTCCTTGGAGGCAACCTCCAAAGGGCTAATCTCATCGGGACACACCTCTATAAAACGAACCTCAACGGTGCGGACATTAGAGGAGTGAACCTTTATGGGGCGGACCTGTCCGAAGCGCACATCATGGGCATACAATACAACAACATAATATGCCGTAGCACCAACGTCCAAGGCTGTCGTGGTAACCAACGGTTTATTCGCCATGTCATGGACTTGGACTTCATTGCGGAGGCCAGGGAACGATATCCGCTCAAATATTGGCTGTGGAAATGCACCTCCAACTGTGGACGGTCCATATCGTTGTGGGCCACCATATCGTTTGGCCTTGCCCTGCTGTTTGGTGTTGCCTTCGCCCGCTACCCGGCCTGGTCCTGGTTGCCTGACTGGCTGCAAAGTTTTCTTGTCTCCATTGCCCCGTCCTTTAAGTACGGCAACCCCGAAATCCAAGAGGGCTGGTTCACTCCTTATTATTTCAGTATCGTGACCTTCACCACCCTTGGTTTCGGGGATGTGACGCCAACAGACACGGCAGGACAACTCTGGCTGGCGGCAGAAGTCATTCTCGGCTACATCATGCTCGGTGGCCTGATAACCTTGTTCGCCACCAGGATGGTGCGGCAGAGCGGGTAGAACGGCATGCATCACGTTTTCTCCCATGCTTAGCCCACTAGGTTCTGGTTCTCGACCTTGTTGAGGAAAGAAGTAATGAGTCCAATTTTTTGAACCGCTTAGTAACAGCCGCTGGTTAAACATGAAGAAGCCCTGACTGCCTCTTGAGCCAAAGCAAAAAAGTTCGCGCCTCCGTCGCCGTCGCTGACACCACACCGCCAGGAGCAAGCGGGGTTCCGCAAGGGGAAATTGACGACCTCCCGCACGGAAATCTGGAAATCTGGGGACACAATACATAATTCCCATCCTTGCCCAATTCACTTTCTATCCACCAGATTTCATTTGTATATTTTTTTGTATATCCCACGAAAAAAGGCTTAGAAGGAAAACCTTCTAAGCCTTTAAATTCATTGGTGGAGCTGGAGGGAATTGAACCCACGACCTCTTGAATGCCATTCAAGCGCTCTCCCAACTGAGCTACAGCCCCACGTCGTTGGGTGGAGGGTAATTAGCCAAGGGGCGCGCGGATGTCAATGGAAAAAATCGGCGGGCGGCCTTGTTGATTGATTCGGGGGCGGTCTTGCAGTAAGAGATGAGGGCAGTTGGAATCATTAGGAGAATCAATGGGCCAGGTCCTCAAGAAAATTCTGATAAAGCTGTTGTGGGTGGGCGTGGTCTTTCTGGGGATCACGGTCATCAGCTTCTGGGTCATCCACCTGGCCCCAGGGTCGCCCACGGACCTGCAGACCACGCTCAATCCCGAGGCGGGCGTGGAGGCGCGCCTCCAGCTCGAAAAGCTCTACGGCCTGGACCAGCCCCTGCACGTGCAGTACGTGGGCTGGCTGAAGAGGCTGGTGCGCCTCGACTTCGGCCAGTCCATGTCCGGCGACCACAGGCCGGTCTGGGACAAGATCAGGGAGCGGCTGCCCCTGACCTTCGGCATGAACGTGGCCTCCCTACTCCTGACCCTGCTCATCGCCGTGCCCATCGGCGTGGCCGCGGCGTGGTGGCGCGGCGGGGCCTTCGACAAAATCTCCACGGTCATCGTGTTCATCGGGTTCGCCATGCCCGGCTTCTGGCTGGCCCTGCTGCTCATGCTCTGGCTGGGCATAGCCTGGCCCATCCTGCCCATCTCCGGCCTGACCTCCATGGGCTTCGAGTCCATGTCCGGCCCCGGGCAGTGGTGGGACGTGACCAAGCACCTGATCCTGCCCATCTTCATATACACATCGGGCTCCTGGGCGGGCATGTCCCGGTTCATGCGCTCAAGCATGCTCGAAGTCCTGCGCCAGGACTACATCATGACCGCACGGGCCAAGGGGCTGTCCAGCCGGGTGGTCCTGTTCAAGCACGCGCTCAGGAACGCGCTCATGCCGGTCATCACCATCCTCGGCCTGTCGGTCCCGGCGCTCATCGGCGGGTCGGTGATCATCGAGTCCATATTCGCCCTGCCCGGCCTGGGCCAACTCTTCTACCAGGCGGTCATGGCCCGCGACTATCCGCTGATCATGGGCTCGCTGGTCCTGGGCGCGGTCCTGACCCTGGCCGGCAACCTGCTGGCCGACGTGGGCTACGGCCTGGCCGACCCGCGCATCCGCGTGGGCCGGGGGAGGAGCCGATGAAGCGCCGTCCGCTCAAACGCGTCTCCCCATGGGCGCGGCACGCCCTGCTGGTGCTGGGCGCGCTCATAGTCGGGATCATGTCCTTCGGGGCCGTGTTCGCCCCGCTCATCGCGCCCTACAACCCGAACTTCATCAACGTGGACGCCCTGCTCCTGCCGCCGAGCGCGGCCCACATCATGGGCACGGACGCGCTCGGCCGCGACGTGTTCTCGCGCATCCTCTACGGCGGGCGCGTGTCCCTGTGGGTCGGATTCGTGGCCGTGGGCATCGCCACCTCCATCGGCGTGGTCCTGGGGCTCGTCTCCGGCTATTTCGGGCGCATCGTGGACGAGATCATCATGCGCGGGGTGGACGTCATGCTCTGCTTCCCGTCGTTCTTCCTGATCCTGGCGGTCATCGCCTTCCTGGAGCCGAGCCTGACCAACATCATGATCGTCATCGGCCTGACCGGCTGGATGGGCGTGGCCCGGCTGGTGCGCGCCGAGACCCTGTCCATCCGCGAACGGGACTATGTTTTGGCCGCCCGCGCCGCCGGGGCCGGGCCAGGGCGGATCATCTTCCGGCACATCATGCCCAACGCCATGGGCCCGGTGCTGGTGTCCGCCACGCTGGGCGTGGCAGGGGCCATCCTGACCGAGTCCTCGCTCTCCTTCCTCGGCCTGGGCGTGCAGCCGCCCGACGCCTCCTGGGGCAACATCCTGATGGAGGGCAAGGAAGTCCTGGGCATCGCCTGGTGGCTGTCCGTATTTCCGGGGTTGGCCATCCTGCTGACCGTGCTCGGCTACAACCTGCTCGGCGAATCCCTGCGCGACCTGCTCGACCCTAGACTCAAGCAATGATCCGCATCCGCCAGGCCACGGCCGGGGACGAAGCATGCGTCGCGGAGATCATCCGCGCCTCCATGCTCGCCAGCTACGCGCATTTCCTGCCCGAGCACCAGTTCAGGAAGATTCTCGACATGGACCGCCCCGCCCGGGTGGCCCGCGAAAACGCCTCGAGCTTCAGCCTGGCCGAGGTCGGCGGCGCGCCGGCGGGCGCCCTGCTTCTCAAGGAAAACTATGTGGACCATCTGTGGGTCCGCCCTGAGTTCATGGGCCTGGGGGTGGGCTCGGCCCTGCTCGACCATGCCGAGGACCGCGCCCGCCGGGCCGGATTCGGCGCGCTGACCCTGGACTGCCTGGAGCGCAACAAGAAGGCGCTGAGTTTCTACCAAACCAAGGGGTTCGCCGTGGAGCGGACCTACGTCGCCACCAACTATCTGGCGGGCGAGAACGTCCGCCGCATGCTCAAGCCCCTCTAGGCGGACCGGCCGACCGCCGCTTCCCCGGCCAACAGCCGGTTCATGACCACGGCCAGCCGGTCCAGGTCCACGGGCTTGGGCAGGTAGTCGTCGGCCCCGGCCTCGAGAAAGACCTCGCGGTCCCCGGACAGGGCAAAGGCGGTCAGGACCACGATGGGGACCTCCGCGTTCCGCTCCCCGGCCTCGCCGGACCGGATGGCCCGGATGGCCGCGAGCCCGTCCATGACCGGCATCTGGATGTCCATGAGCACCAGTCCGAAATCCCCCTGATCGAGCGAGCGCAGGGCCTCGGCCCCGTTCTCCACGGCCGCGGCCGCATACCCGATCTTTTGCAGATACGCCTTGATGGCCATGCGGTTGACCGGTTCGTCCTCGGCCAGGAGCACGGTGCACCCGGTCTCGGGGAGGCAGAACGGAACCGGCCTGGCCAGGGCTTCCTCCGCGTCGCGGCCCATCAGCCCGAAGGGCAGGCAAAAGTGGAAGGCCGTGCCCAGGCCGGGACGGCTGGCCGCGTCCACGCTGCCGCCCATGAGGTCCACCAGGCGGCGGACGATGGACAGGCCGAGCCCCGCACCCTGGAACCGCCTGCCGTAGCCGCTGTCCGCCTGCATGAACGGTTCGAAGAGTTCGTCCATCTCCGCCTCGTCCATGCCGATGCCGGTGTCGGACACGGCGAAAAGCACCCGGCAGACGTCGGGGGTTCCGCCCGGCAGGGCGTACGCCTCGACCTCCACGCCCCCCTCGTCCGTGAATTTGATCGCGTTGCCCACCAGGTTGTTGACCACCTGCTGGAAGCGCACCGCGTCGCCCACCAGCACGTCGGGCACGGCCGGATCCACGTGGATGTCCAGGGTGATGCCCTTGTCCTGGCAGGACGGGGCGAAGAGCTGGCCCACGAAGCCAAGTATCTCCCGCAGGTGGAACGGCCCCTCGTTCAGGGTCAGCTTGCCGGACTCGACGCGGGTCAGGTCCAGGATGTCCCCGACCAGGTCGGTCAGCCGGGACACGGACTGCACGGCCAGGTCCACGTATTCGGCCTGCTCCCTGTCCAGGTCGGTCCCCTGGAGCAGGCGGTGCATGCCCACGATGCCGTTGAGCGGTGTGCGCAGCTCATGGCTCATGTTGGCCAGGAAGAACGTCTTGGCCGCGTTGGCGGCCTCGGCCCGCTCCTTTTGCCGGGCCAGCTCGGCCTTCTGGCGCTGGAGGTCGCCCCGGGCCAGGTTGAGCTTCTCGACCATATGGTTGTAGGCCTCGCCCAGCTCCAGGAACTCCGGGGGCAGCCCGTCCACGCCCACCGAGGAATCGGGACGGCCCAGCCCCAGGTTGTCGAAGGCGTGGCGGAACTGCTCCTTGGCCGTGTCCAGGAGGTCGTCCCGGCACAGGACCGTGACGCACAGCCAGTCCATGCAGTGCAGATCCGTCCAGCAGACGTGAAAATCGTCGTCCTCGGCCCCCACGGACAGGCACCCCTGGCGCTGATCGAGCATCTCCCGGAGATCGAGTTCGGCAAAGGCGGGATGCAGTTCATTGAAGGAGATCACGGCCTGCTTGCCCTTGGCCATGCCGTCCGCCACCACGCCCCGGTCGGCGGCGATGACCATGCCGTCCGCGCCGACCACGCAGGTCAGCTGCGAGGGGTAGGCCGGGGCCAGAACCGAGGCCCGGACCAGGCTGTCCACGCGCAGGTCGATGGACCACAGGCCGATGAACTCGTCGTTCTCGTAGATGGGGATGGAGGCGGCGGTGATCAACCCCTGCCCGGCGTAGTCGACGTGCGGCGGCGACCAGCGGGCCAGCCGCTCGGGGTTGGCCTCGGGGCAGACCGAGGCGCAGGTGTGGTAATCGGACCACTGGAAATCCGGGGTGATGGCCGTGATCTGGTCGATGTAGGGATACTGGATGGCCGTGTTGGTCGCGTCCTGGTAGTAGACCCACACCGTGCCGGGCAGCCGTTCCTGCAGGGTGCGCAGCAGATCGCCCATGTTCCGGTGGCAGAAGAGCCGGTATCGGGCGTCCGGGTCGTCGACTCTGTCCGGCGGCCAGGAATAGCTCATCACGCCGCCGGGCAGCCGGCCCGCGCGAAAGGCGTTGAGGTCGGGCAGACTCAGATAGAACCCGTCCTCGCCCAGGGCGAATCCCTCGCGCTCAAGCCAGGCGTTTATCAGGGCCGGGTCGCGCGGCGTGATCTTGAACAGTTCCAGGGTGTGGCAGGCGAGGTAGTGCAGAGTGTCCTTGACCCTGTCCAGCTCGCAGGCGATGACCCTGGCCACGATCCCCAGTCGCGTGCGTATGCGTTGCAGTTCGAACATGCGCCGTCCCCCCGCACGGCGCGCGCCCGCCCAAAAGAGGCACGCCTCCATGCTGGCTCCAAACTACTCCCGGCGCGGGGCCGGGGACATTATTTTCGAACCGCTCCCGAAGCCCCCCTTTCCCCCGGGGGCGCGGTGGGGTATACGGGAACGACTCCCGCCGCCCGTTCTCCCGGGCCGGGCCATACGAGGCTATGCCATGATCCGACATCCCTTACCCGGAACCCGGGCGGGCCGCTTCGCCCCCCATGCCTACGTTCCCCTTTTCCGCCGCGCGGCTCTGGTGTATAACGACACTCGCTATCTCGATTATCTGGACGCGCTGGACGAAAGGAAACTCGCCCGCGAAACGTCCTTCATCGCGTACTGACCGTAACGATCGATCCCCGGCCCCGGAGGCACCACCACATGCTCGAACTGCTGCGCATCCGTAACCTGGCCCTCATCGAGGACGCCGAACTGGAGTTCTCCCCCGGCCTGAACGCCCTGACCGGCGAAACCGGCGCGGGCAAGTCCTTCATCATGCGGGCCGTGGACTTCCTCATGGGCGAGCGCATGGACAAGAAACTCGTCCGGCCCGGCACGGAAAAGGCCACGGTGGAGGCGCTCTTCGTCCTGCCCGAGGGCGAGACCGTGATCCGCCGCGAGCTGTCCGCCGAGACCGGACGCAGCCGGGTGTTCGTCAACGACACCCTGTCCTCCCAGCCGACCATCCGCGACATGGCCGCCCGGCTGGTCATCCACACCTCCCAGCACGGGCAGCAGAAGCTCCTCTCCCCGGCCTTCCAGTCCGAAATCCTCGACTCCTTCCTGCCGGACCAGTCCCTGCTGGCCGCGCGCAGCGACCAGCTCGCCGCGCTTAACGACGTGCTCGAACGCAAGCGCCGCCTGTCCGAAAAATTCGACGACCTGCAAAAGCAGCGGGAGTTCCTGGAGTTCCAGAAAAAGGAAATCGAGACCGTGGACCCGCAGCCGGACGAGGAGAACGACCTGGAGGAACGCAAGAAAATCCTCAAGGACCGCGAACGCGCGGGCGAGTGCCTGCAGAACGCCCTGGACATCCTGCACGGCGAGGTCGGCCTGCTCGACGCCATGACGCTCCTGAACCGCGAGGTGGAGATCATCGCCCGGCTCTTCCCCGGGTTCGAGGAGGACCGCGAGGCCATCGGGGAACTGCGCATGCGCCTGCACGACATGGATTCCCGGCTGCGACGCGGCCCGTCGGATTTCGACGACGACGATCCCATGTCCCTGGACGACATCGAGGCGCGCCTGTTCGAACTGGCCAAGCTCAAACGCAAATTGCGCCGGGGCCTGGATGAAATCGTTGACATGAAGGCCGAAATCGACGAAAGCCTCTCCTTCCTCGACGCCTGCGCCCTGGACATGAAGAATCTCTCCCGCGAGGAGGACCTGGCGGCAGCCGCCCTCAAGGAGACCCTTGCGAGCCTGAACAAGGCCCGCAAGAAGGCCGCCGGGGAGCTGGCCATCCGCATTGTGGACGAGCTGACCGACCTCGGCTTTTCCGAGCACGTCAAGGTCCACTTCGAGTTCGACGCGCGCGAGCTCTACCCGGGCTGCGACGACATGCGCGGACGGCTCATGTGGGTGCCCAACCCGGGCCAGCCCGCCCAGCCGCTCGACAAGATCGCCTCGGGCGGCGAGCTCTCCCGGTTCCTGCTCGCCCTGGTGACCATGCGCGGCCACGGCAACGCGGACGGCGAGGAAAACGACGCCCGGCCCTCGCTCATCTTCGACGAGGTGGACGCGGGCATCGGCGGGCTGACGCTCAACTCCGTGGGCAAGAAGCTGCGCGCCCTGGCCGACCGCCAGCAGATGCTGCTCATCACCCACTGGCCGCAGCTCGCCCGCATGGCCGACCGCCACTTCCTGATCAAGAAGGAGGTCGTGGACAACGCCACCTACACCCGGTGCGAACGGCTGGACAACGACGAGATCAAATGCGAACTGGCCCGCATGGCCGGAGGCGGCGAACAGGGCGCGGCCCTGGCCGAAAAACTATGTAAGTAGGGGATGGAAAGCGCCTCCGGGCCTCAGCCGTTGGCGAGTCTTCGAGCCTTACGGATGAGGACAGCAGCGATCGGCCGGGGGAAGGGGAGAGGGGAACCCTTTGAAAAGGGCTTCCCCTCTCCCCTTCCCCCGGACCCCCCATCCCCTCTCCTCTCCTAAACTTTTTGGGTGCGCTTCGCGCGGGGTGGGCTGTGATCAACCTGTTTATTTCGCTCTACATAAAGTGGTTCTTTCTTTTGACGCCGTTCTTCGTGCTGTCCGTGTTCCTGTCCATGACCGAGGAAATGGACAAGCCGGAGCAGCATCGGCTGGCCATTCGCACGACCATGGCGGTGCTGGTCATTTCCCTGGTGCTCTACTTCGCGGGCAATCCGATCTTTTCCACGCTGGGGATCACCCTGGACGGGTTCCGGGTGGGGTCCGGGGCGCTGCTGTTCCTGTCCGCCGTGTCCCTGGTATCGGGCAAGAAACAGCGGCCCGAGCCGGACGACGATTCCGACGTGGCCGTGGTCCCGCTGGCCATGCCCATCACCGTGGGCCCGGCGACCATCGGCACCCTGCTCATCCTCGGCGCGGAGCTGCCCGGGGCCGAGGAGAAGCTGACCGGCGCGGGCGCCCTGGTCTGCGCCTGCCTGTCCGTGGGCGTCATCCTCTTTTCCGCGTCCAGCCTGAAGCGGGTCATCGGCCGCATGGGCCTCAACGTACTGACCAAGATCACCGGCCTGGTCCTGTCCGCCATGGCCGCCCAGATCGCCTTCACCGGCGTGCGCAATTTCCTGTCCTGATACCGGCCCGGTCCCGGGTGCACAGGCCCGGTCCTCCCCGCGCGGCGGGGAGCTTCACCCGCCCCGCGCGCCCCATGGACCTCGGCGCAAAATCAGTATATACTTACAACCTCATGCGTATCCTCCTGCTATGCATAGCCGCCCTGCTCCTGGGCTCCCCGGCCCTGGGCGGTGAACCCCTGGTCCTGGGCTACGGCGGGGGCTCCCTGTCCATCGCCTCGCTCAAGGTGCTCAAGGAGGCCTACCGGCGCATCGGCGTGGAGATCACTGGCAAGCGGCTGCCCGCGGCCCGTTCCCTGGAGATGGCCGAAAACGGCCAGGTGGACGGCGAGGTCAACCGCATCGAGGCCATCGAGGAGCAATACCCCCGCCTGATGCGCATCGACGTGCCGGTCAACCGGCTGGAGGGGGTCGTCATGACCTGCGATACCAGCCTGGAGCACGTCACCCTGGAGGCCATCCGCAACCTCCACCTGGGCATCAAGATCGGCAACCGCTACGCCGAGATGCTCACCAAAGGCATGCCCTCCGTGACCCGGCTGCCCCACGAGAAAAAGCTGATGACCCTGCTTCTGGAGGGCCGCCTCGACGCCCTGCTGGTGGACCGCGCCTGGGCCGAGGCCGAGATGGCCAAGCCGGGCATGGGTTGCCTGCGCGTCAACGAGCCGCCCCTGGTGATCGTACCCCTCTATCACTACCTGAACCGCAGCCACGCCGCCCTCGTCCCCCTGATCACCGGCGAGATGAGGGCCATGCGCGAGTCCGGCGAGATCGACCGCATCCTGGGCATCAATGAACGCCGCTGACCCGTCCCTTTACACCGGGCCCGAACTGCCCTTAAACTCGGTCGCCATGACAACCGAATCCCCCCTGACCTTCGAACACGGCTACGACATCCGCTCCTACGAACCGCGCCCGGACGGCCGCGTGTCCGTGACCGCCATCTGCAACCAGTTGCAGGACATCGCCTCGCGCCACGCGGACCGGCTCGGCTTCGGCCACCGCGACCTGGAGCAGAGCGGCCACTTCTGGATTCTGGCCCGGTTGCACCTCATGGTCGACCGGCTGCCCGGCTTCGGCGGGCGAACCGACATCGTCACCTGGCCCTCGGGCAACGAGCGACTGGTGGCCTTGCGCGACTTCCTGGTCCTGGACGATGACGGTCCCCTGGGCCGGGCGACCACCTCCTGGGTGACCATGAACGCCAAAACCCACCGCCCGGACCCGCCCCAGACCGTGCTCCATGAGCGGTTCATCCCGGACCGTGAGCACGCCCTGACCTTCCCCACCAAGGCCGTGACCCGGCTCAAGTGGGGCGAACACCAAACGCGGCTCACGGCCCGGCGTGCGGACATGGACATCAACGGCCACGTGAACAACGTGAAATACCTGGAATACTGCTTCGAGGCCGTGCCCGCCGAGTGGATCGCGGACAACCGCTGCCACGGGGTGGACATCCAGTTCCGCAGCGAGTCCTTCCCCGGCGACGAGCTGGTCTCGGAATGCGCCAAGGGCGAACCGGACCAGTCCATGGACACCTTCCTGCACGGCCTGACCCGTGTTTCGGACAACAAGGAGATCGTGCGCATGCGCTCCTGGTGGAGGCGGCCGTGAGCAAGGACATCACCCTGACCTTCGAAACCGACGGCATCGACTGGGTGGAGGCGGCGTCCATTTTCGAGCGCGCCCCGCTGGGCACCCGCGAGCCGGACGTGCTGCGCCGGACCTTCGAGAACAGCGACCTGACCTGCTTCGCCTGGGAAGGCCCCACCATGGTGGGCATCGCCCGCGCCCTGAGCGACCGCACGGTGCATTCGGTCATATACGACCTGTGCATGCTCCCCGAATGCCAGGGCAAGGGGCTGGGCACGCGGATGATGGAGGCCATGCTGGAGCGCCTCGGCACCCCGGGCGTGGTCCTGTGGTCCGTGCCGGGCAAGGAGCCGTTCTACGCGCGCTTCGGGTTCAAGCCCATGCTCACGGCCATGGCCCGGTTCGAGGACCCCGAGCGGTCCGCGGCCGGCGGCTACATCATTCTGTGACGCGCTCGTCCATGACCCGGGCCAGCAGCGCGGTCAGGGCCGGATCGTAGCGCCTGCCGTCGCCGATGAGCAGGCGCACGGCGTCGGCCGTGTCCCGGGCCGAATGGTAGGGTCGGTCGCCGACGATGGCCGAGAAGGAATCGGCCACGGCGCAGAGCCTGCCCATGGTCGAGATATCCTTGTCGAAGCGGCGCTCCGGATAGCCCGAGCCGTCCAGCCGCTCGTGGTGCTGTTCCATGCATTCCAGGATGATCGGGTCCTGTATCCCGAGCCGCCGGACCATGTTCCGTCCGGCCTCGATGTGCCGCTCGATGGACTCCCGGTCCCTCCGGACCAGGAACTGCTCCTTGTCGCGGATGAACCTGGGGACCATGACCATGCCCAGGTCGTGGAGCAACAGCCCGAGGCTCAGGCTGATGAGCACTGTTTTCTCCACCTTGCCCCCGGTCAAGCGAAGGTACAGGGCCAGGCCGATGAGCATGGTGTTCACCGCATGCACGGCCAGGTCGTAGTCCCGCTCCAGGGTATGGGTCAGGAAGGCCACCCGGCTCGGGTCGATCCAGACGTATTCGGCCAGGATGGAGACGTCCCTGCGCAGCGCCTCGAAAGTGTCCTCGCGCGGCTGGTCCAGGAAATCCGCCATGCGGTCGCGCAGGGCGAGGAAGAATATCTCGGCCACCTCCTGGGGCAGAAAACCCTCCTCCACCAGCATCAGGCCGAGCCTTTTGCTCAGATGCTCGGCATAGACGCGGTAGTCCTCGCGCAGGAGAAAAAGCCGCCCCTCCTCGGCGAACCGGGCCACCTCGGTCTGGCCCTCGCGCGACAGCCGCTCGCCGCCGCGCAGGTAGCGGCCGGTGCGGCCCACGGCCGGGTCGAAGACGTACAGGTCCACCGGGGGCCTGAACTTGGGGAAACTGGCCAGGATGTTGGGACTGATCTGCAGGTAGGTCTCGGAAAGGGAGCCGGGATCGGTGTTTTCAGCCATGCATTCACCTTGTTGCGGTTCGCGTCATGCCTTCCATACCCTGATTTCCGCCTGTTTTGAAGGGGCCGGGCGGCTTGCGCGGCCCCAAAAAGGCGGGCCCCGGTACCGGGACCCGCCGTCATGGCTTGGTGTGTGCGGGAGGCTACTTGCTGTGGCCGTTGCCCTTGCCGCCCCCGTTGGAACTGCCGGAATTGCCCTTGCCCTTGCCGTTGCCGCCCGCGTTGGAACCGCCGGAATTGCCCCGGCCGGACGAATCCTTGCCCTTGGAGGAATCGGAATTCTTGGCCCCGCTCTTGGCCTTGTCCGAGGCCCGGCTCAAGCCCACGGCCTTGGAGCCCTTGCCGCCGCTCACGCCCGGGGTTTTGGACACACCGGATTTGACGTTGCGGCTGGTGGCCTTGCCCGCCTGGGCGGACACCGAGGCCATGGCCTTGCCCACGCCCCGGCTCTTGGTCTCGGCGCGGGTCTGGTGTTGGTGCTGGTTCCTGTGCCCGAGACCCAGGGTGCTCGGATGCACGCCCAGTTCCTGGGCGATAACGCCCCAGCCCATATGCTCGGCGCGCATGGAGGCGATGGTGTCCACGGACACGGAGGCGGCGTCGGCCACGGCCTGCTCGGCGGTCGCCTGGGCCGTCTCGAGGTCGGCCATGGCCGCGTCGAGCTGGGCCTGGGCGGCGGCCTCGGCTTCCACGTCCTGGGCGGCCCGGGCGTCGGCCACGGCCTGTTCGGCGTCGGCCACGGCCTGCTCGGCGTCGCTCACGGCCTGCTCGGCGTCGGCCACGTTCTGGGCCGAAGCCGCGGCCGCCGCTTCGGCCAGGGACTCCGCCTTGGCGGCCTGAGCCGGATTGGAGAAGGACGGCGCGTCCGTTTCCGTATCCCCGGTGTCGCCGGTATCGCCGGTATCGTCGGTGGTGTCGCCTGCGGTGTCGCCGGTCCCCGTATCGGTCTGGGCCACGGCGCGCGGGGCCGCGACCATCACGGCCAGGATCAGGACGGCGAGCAAAAGAGCCAATTTATTCTGCACGATAGACATAGCATTTCTCCATGTGATTACCGGACTTCGGTAATAAAGTTCACCGATTGGTCCAGGGCGAACGCCTTGTCGCCCACCTGGACGTTTTCGGCCGTTCCAAACCAGCTCAGGGGCAGCCTGCTCCGATTCACGTCCGGATTGCCGTTGAGCATGTAGTCGCGGACGGCGTTGGCCCGGGCCTTGGCCAGGGGAGCGTTCCCCTTGACGTAGGCGACGATGTTCACCGTCAACTCCCTGTTGACCCGCATCATCGCGCTAAGCACGTCCAATGAGGCCCTGCCGTCGGCATCCGGGACGCTGGTTCCGGGTTTGAACGCCAGGCTTCTCAGCGTGACGTTGCGCTTGCCGATTATGTGATTGCGGTAGGTGAAGTCCCCGTGCAGATTGAGTTGCTCCGTGGCCGTCATGGCCATGCTCCCGTCGGGATAGTACTCAAGGAACCGCTTCCATGCCGCGATCTCATCGCTCGTTCTGTCAATTCCCCTCAAGGCCCGCGCCCTGTTGTACAGCGCTTCCGGGTTGTACGGGTCCAGCTTGAGGACCACCTCGTACTGCCTGAGGGCCTGCGCCCACTGTCCCCGGTCCGCGTAGCCGTGGCCCAGGTAGAGATGGGCGGAAATATGGTTCGGGTCCAGGCCGATGGCCTTTTCGTAGGCCGCCCTTTCCCGGTCGAAATCCATCATGGCCCAGTAGGCCACCCCGGTCCAAAAGACATAGTCCGCGCTCGCGGGATCCAGCCGCACGGCCTTCTGCAGATAGGGAAGGGCCTGCTCCGGCTTGTTCAGGGCCAGATAGTACCGGCCCACGTAATACGCCGATGGGGCGTCGTCGGGATTCTCCCTGAGCTGCCCGCTCATGACCTTGATCCCTTCCTCGTACTCTTCCTGCTCCAGGTAGTACGGTCCCATCACCGTGGCGCATCCGGCGGCGGACAGGACGGACGCGAGCAACAACACTGCAATGAACTTCTTCACTCAAAGGCTCCCATGGGTTTCCGGGCCTCTCGACCCCTCTGTCGGATATACCGGGAATAAGGACCCAAGGTCACATATATCTCAAGAAATGTTAATTAGAGACGGAACGGCCGGTGAGACTGCGGTTGGTGAAGCCCAGGCGGATGGAGAGGTCGCCCAGGGAACCGCGATCGTCCAGCACGGCGGCCGCGCCGGCCGCGACGTCCCGGTCCTTGAGCCCCCGCTGCCGGGCGATGAGCACCAGGCGGATGAAGTAGCGCCACTCCGGGGTCAGGGAGCCCGCGTCGAACCCTGCCTTGAGCACGGCCCGGGTCAGTGCGTAGTCGAACCTGGCCTGGCCCAGGAGGGAAACCATCTCCGCGCCCGTCAGGAAGGAATCGGCAGACTGGCCGGAAAATTCGCCGACATAGGCCTGGACCTCCTCGCGCGGGGTCCCCTTGGCCACGCCCTCGCCCAGGGCCGTCAGCACGCGCGGGTCGACCTTGTCGCGCGGGCCGGGCAACAACTCGGCCACGAAGAGGTAGTCGTCGATGCGGGTCCGCAGGGCGCGGACGATGAGCGCGGGCCGGACGCGCTTGGACAGCCCTTCCTCGAGCTTGTCCTCCAGCGGGCCCAGGGGGAGCCCGAGGCCGCAGGCCTCGATGAGCGGTTCGAACAGGGACGCCCCGTCCGCTTCGGACAGGTCGCCCGAGGCCACGGCGGTGCGGACGCGGTCAACGGTTTCGGAAGAAAGGCCGCACTCACCGGCGCGCTCGGCCATGGAGGCGAGGCCCGCATCCCCGGCTCCCGCCGGGCGCGCCGGGAAGGCCAGGCACAGCGCCAGCAGGAGGGCCAGGGTACGGAGGGTATGGAGGCTATAATGTCTGTTCATGTTCCCCGTTCACGAAGACTATGGAATTCCGGTTGCCGAACCCGTCGTCGCTGGTCATGGGCGCATTGGGGTCGGGCACGAGCTGCTTTCCGTTCACCAGGAACAGGTACTCATGGTCGCCCGGGGGAAGCTGGGCCTCGAGTATCCAGGCCTGCGCGTCCGGACTGTACCACATGACCGAACGGTCCGCCCGCCAATTGTTGAAGGACCCGATGACCGAGACCCGGCGGGCGCTCATGTCCGTGTCGTGCAGGACGAAGCGCACCGTGGCAAGGCTCGGGCCGCCGCCGTCCATGGGGTTGTTGCTGGTCACGAGGACCAGGGCCAGCAGGGCCGCGGCCAGGGTCATGGCCGGGATGGCGGTGATCGGCCGGACGGTCAGGACCCTGGGGCGCAGCAGCCACAGGCGCAGCCTCGTGAGCAGCGGCGGGCGCTTGGGTTCGAGCCGCGACATGATCCGGGCGACCAGGTCCGCGGGCGGCTCGGCCTCGGGGCCGGTCTGCACGGCATGGATGATGATATCTTCCATATGTGTCTTGTTTCGATCTTCGGTCATGGGTTGCTCCCCCCGTCGAATCGGTGCCGGACCATGTCCAGTCCTCTGCTCAGGCGCATCTTGACGGCGCTCACGCCGATCCCCAGGGTGCTCGCGATTTCCTGCATGGTGAAATCGTGGCGGTACCGGAGAATGAGCGCCTCGCGGTATTTCGGGTCCAGGGCCATCACGGTCTCGAAGGCCTTGGCCCCGTCGAGGCGGTCGTTCATGGCCCTGGACTCGTCCCGCCTGTCCTGTTCGCGGACCATGACCGACGCGTCCTCGACGAACACGTGCCGGTCCCGGCCCTCCTTGCGGAGCCAATCCCGAGCCACGTTCAGGGCCAGCGTGTACAGCCATGGGAAGAACCGCCTGCGCTGGTTGAAGGTCTCGAGTTTCTCGTAGGCGCGGACAAAGGCGTCCTGGGCGAGGTCGGCCGAGACGTCCGCGTCGCCCGTCATGCGCAGCATGAGATTGTACACGGGCCCCTGGTACTCGCGCACCAGATCGCCGTACAGCCGGACTTCGCCCAGCAGGATGTTCCGTACAATTTCCGCTTCGCGTTTCTCTTTCATTGTCCTTCCGGCGGGCCCTTGCGGGACCGCAACTCATCTGCACCCTACTATACGCGCCCGCGCCGGTCCGGGTCACAACCCTTGCCCGCGGTTTCGGACTAGGCTATCAACGTACACGAATAGACAAGGAGACAACAACCATGGATCCCCGCGATAATCCGGTGCTCCGAGCCCTCCGCGAGCGCCGCTCCATCCGCAAGTTCACCCCGGAGCCGGTCGACAAGCGGACCCTGACGGCCATCCTGGAGGCCGGACAGTGGGCCCCCAGCGGCAAGAACAACCAGCCCTGGCGCTTCCTGGTCGTCACCCGTGACGATCCGCGCATGGACAAGCTGGCCGCCTGCACCCAATACACGCCCATCGTCCGCGCCTCGGCGGCATGCATCTGCGTATTTCTGGACAAGCGGTCCATGTACAGCGAGATGAAGGACCACCAGGGGGCCGGGGCATGCATCCAGAACATGCTCCTGGCCATCCACACGCTGGGCCTGGGCGCGGTCTGGCTGGGCCAGATCGTCAACGACCAACAGGCCGCCCTGTCCGCCCTGGGGTTGTCCGGGGCCGAACTGGAACTCCAGGCCGTCCTCGCTCTGGGCCACCCGGACCAGAAAGGCGGCTCCAAACGCAAACCCCTGTCCGAACTCATGCTGGAGGATTTTTGATGGATATCGTCACGTTCCCGCTGGGGCACATGCAGACCAACTGTTATGTGGTGAGCAACGGCCGCGAGGCCGTGGCCGTGGACCCCGGCGGCGACCCCGCCCCCCTGATCGACCACCTCGAGGCCAAGGGACTGACCCTGACCGCCATCCTGAACACGCACCTGCACTTCGACCACACCGGGGGCAACAAGGCCCTTTCCGAGGCCACGGGCGCGCCGATCATGGCCAACGACGCTGACGCCTACCTCCTGGAGACCTGGCTGGGCAGAGGCGGCGACATGGGGTTGCCGCCCATCGATCCCTACGAGTGGAAGAACCTCGGGCCGGGCGATACCATCCTTGCCGGGGTCCCGTGTTCCGTCTTTCATACCCCTGGCCATTCGCCGGGCAGTCTGACCTTCTATTTCCCGGACGCCGGGGCCGCCCTGGTGGGCGATCTGATCTTCTACCGCTCCATCGGGCGCACGGACTTTCCCGGCGGCGACCTCGACACGCTCAAGCGCTCGGTCCGGGAGCGCATCTTCACCCTGCCGCCCGAGACCAGGCTGTTGTCCGGCCACGGCCCGGAGACCTCGGTCGCGGACGAGCAAAACCACAACCCGTTCGTCGGGGGATTCTGACCATGAGCGAGCCCGTTCGCATCGACATCCGCGACAAGTGTTGAGGAGTGGGACTGGAGGTAGGTTGGTACCTCCGTTTCGCCCTGACGGACCGCGTCGAGGCCCAGGTCGCCCTCAAGGCGGCCCCGCAGGTGCGCCACCAGGCGCACGTCTTCCCGGACTGGGCCTTCGAGATCGAGGAGTTTGAGGACCACGCCCTTGCGGTCATGACCCGCAGGCAACCCGTGTACGACAAGGAGCCCTGATGGACCACGCCGCCGTTTTCGCCTGTTCCCACCGCCGGGGGGGCAACTCGGACCACGCCGCCGTTTTCGCCTGTTCCCACCGCCGGGGGGGCAACTCGGACCACGCCGCCGAACTGCTGGCCAGGGGGGTGCGCGAGGCGGGCGGCCGGGCCGAGGTGCTTTACGTGCGCGATTTCAAGGTCATGCCCTGCCTGGCCTGCGGCTACTGCGACTCGCCGGAGCGGACCGGTCGGGAGCGCTGCGTGCTCGGGACCACGGACCAGGCCTGGGACCTCTTCGCCCACTGCCTGTCCGCCCGGACCATCCTGTTCGCCTCGCCCATCTACTTCTACCACCTGCCCTCGCGGCTGAAGACCTGGATCGACCGGGGCCAGCAGTTCTGGCGGGCCCGGCTGGACGACGAGCCGTGGATCAGGGACCTGCCGGAGCGCACGGCCCACGCGGCGCTGCTGGCGGGCCAGCCCTCGGGCGAAAAGCTCTTTGACGGGGCGCGGCTGACGCTCAAATATTTCGTCAAGAATTTCAACATGGCCCTGGCCGCCCCCCTGGTCTTCCGGGGGGTGGACACGCGCAGCGACCTGCGGGCCAGGTCCGACTTCGAGACGCGCATCGTCGAGCTGGGAGCCAAAGCCTGGGAAACCGGCCCGGACCGGACGGGCTGACCCGCGTGTTCCGGCCGGTCCGAAACCTCGCCCGGCGGCTCGGCCTGCGGGCCGGACGCTGCGCGGTCTGCTCCGCGATCCTGGCGGACGGCGGCCGTTCCCTGTGCGCGGCCTGCGCGCAGAGTCTGCCCCTGCGCACCGGGGGGCTGTGCCCGGCCTGCGGGGAGATGTCCGGCCGGGAGGCGGACCCGCCCAGCCTGTGCCCGGAATGCCGGCACGATCCGCCGCCCTGGGACGAACTCTATTTCCACGGGCAATACGCCGGGGTCCTGCGCGGCCTGATCCTCGGCTACAAGTTCCACAACCGGTTTGAGCGCAACCGGCTCCTGGCCGCTCTGGCCGTGGCCGCCTTCTCCGCCCGGCCGGCGCGCGCGCCCGACGCGGTGGTCCCGGTCCCCCTGCACGACCGGCGGCTGGTCTGGCGCGGCTTCAACCAGAGCCTGGAGATCGCGCGCGGCCTGGCCCGGCACGTGGACAGGCCCCTGCTGGTCCACGGGCTTACGCGCACGCGCAACACCCCGCCCCAGACCCGGTTCGGACTCAAGGAGCGGCAGGCCAACATCAAGGGGGCCTTTGCGGCGGACCCGGCCTTGGTCAAGGGCAGGCGGCTGCTCCTGGTGGACGACGTGTACACCACGGGCTCGACCCTGCGGGAATGCGCCCGGACCCTGAAGCGGGCGGGCAGCAAAGGGGTGGACGTCCTGGTCCTGGCCCGGGCCCAGCGGGAGCCCACCGGACCTCTGTGATATATGTATTGTCCGGAGTCTTGGGAAAAGGGCAAAAAAAAGCGAAAAAAGCGGGATCGGGGCTTGACTTCCACCGACTGTTGCGGCTAGGTTGCCTCCTCTTACGAATTGGAGGTTTTAACTATGTTCGCTATCATCGAGACCGGCGGGAAACAGTACCGCGTTGAAGAAGGTCTTGAACTCAATGTAGATTTGCTGAAGGCCGATGCCGGCGATTCGCTGAGCATCGATTCCGTTCTCCTGGTCGACAACGACGGCGACACCAAGATCGGTGCCCCGTACGTCGACGGCGCAAAGGTCGAGTGCGAAGTCCTGGGCCATCTCCGCGGCGACAAGGTCGTGGTCTTCCACAAGCTGTCCAAGAAGGACGCCCGCAAGACCCAGGGTCACCGTCAGGATTACACCAAACTTAAAGTCAATTCCATCACGGCCTAGCGCCAGGAAGGGAGGATAACATGGCTCATAAGAAAGCTGGTGGTAGCTCCAGAAACGGTCGCGACAGTGCCGGTCAGCGGCGCGGCGTGAAGCGCTTCGGCGGTCAGGAAGTGGTTGCCGGAAACATCCTCGTGCGGCAGCTCGGTACAAGATTTCACCCCGGCGACGGCGTCGGCATGGGCAAGGACTACACCCTGTTCGCCCTGGTCGACGGCGTGGTCAAATTCGAGAAGTTCACCCGCAAGAAGGTCGTCAAGACCCGTGTGAGCGTGACGCCCGCCGAGGCCTAGTTCTCGATTACGCAAGCATAGTTGCCGGGCAGGGAGACGTCATGCTCCCTGCCCGTTTTTTGCGTTGAGGGAACGGCGGCCAACCGGGCAAAAGAGTAAGGAAACGACATGAAATTCGTGGATGAAGCGACCATCAAGGTGGCGTCCGGCAAGGGCGGCAACGGCTGCGCCAGCCTGCGGCGCGAGGCCAACCTGCCCAAGGGCGGCCCGGACGGCGGCGACGGCGGCAAGGGCGGCGACGTGATCCTGCGCGGCTCCGGCCGACTGATGTCGCTCTACGATTTCCGTCTCAAGCGCCACTACACGGCCAGAAACGGCCAGGGAGGCATGGGCCGCGACCGCTACGGCAAGGCCGCCGACGACCTGATCGTCGACCTGCCCGTGGGCACGCTCATCTTCGAGATCATCGAGGAAGAGGACGGGACCGTCCGCGAAGAATTCATCGCCGACCTGGTGGAGGACGGCACCGAGATCGTCATCTGCAAAGGCGGCGACGGCGGACGCGGCAACCTGCACTTCAAGTCCTCGGTCAACCGCACCCCGCGCTACGCCGAACCCGGCTTTCCGGGCGAGGAGAAGCAGCTGCGGCTGGAACTCAAGATCCTGGCCGACGTGGGGCTGCTCGGCCTGCCGTCGGCGGGCAAGTCCACATTCATCTCCAAGGTCTCGGCCGCCCGGCCCAAGATCGCTGCCTACCCGTTCACCACCCTGGTGCCCAACCTCGGGGTCATCGAAAACGACGACTTCACGCGCATGGTCATCGCCGACATCCCCGGCCTGATCGAAGGGGCCAGCGAGGGGCGCGGCCTGGGCATCACCTTCCTCAAGCACGTGGAGCGGACCCGCTTTCTGGTCCACATCCTGGCCGCCGAGGACGTCAACCGCGACGATCCGACCGACGGCTACGCCATGCTCAACCAGGAGCTGCGCGAATACAACGCCGAAATGGCCCGAAAGCCGCAAATCCAGGTCATCAACAAGATCGACACCCTGTCCGAAGAGGAACTGGCCGACATGAAGGCCAAGGTCGCGGCTTCCGGGGAAACGGTCCACTTCATCTCCGCCCTGACCGGCGAGGGCGTGGACGAGCTGCTGGACGCCATGTGGTCGCAGCTCGCCCGACTCGACGGGGAATAAACCCTACTCCCGCTCGGCAAAGACCGCCTTGGCCGCGAAGATCGCGTTCAGGGCCGCCGGGAATCCCGCGTAGACCGCGACCTGCATGAAGGTCTCGACGATCTCCTCACGCGTCCAGCCCACGTTCAGCGCGCCGTGGATGTGCACCTTGAGCTGCGGCTCGCACGCCCCCTTGGCGGCCAGGGCCGAGATGGTGATCAGCTCCCGGTCCTTGAGGGACAGGCCCGGCCGGGCATAGATGTCCCCGAAGCCGAATTCGAGCATGAGCCGTCCGAAATCCGGGGCGATGTCCGCCAACGCCTCCACCACCCTGTCTCCCTGTTCCCCGTCCACGCGGGCGAGCATATCCAGGCCTCGTTCGTATCGTTCGTTGTCCATGAGAACCTCCTTTTTTCCACCATGGCCCCGAGGCTGTGACACGTCCAATATCACTTTTCACGACCTGTGATATGGTATAAGTATCACTCATGACCGACCGTCAGATGCGCTATTTCCTGGCCGTGGCCGAAACCCTGCACTTCCGCAGGGCGGCGGAGCGGCTGCACATGACCCAGCCGCCGCTGTCCCAGCAGATCGCGTCCTTCGAGGAGGAGCTGGGCGTGCCCCTGTTTACGCGCGACCGCCGGTCCGTGGCCCTGACCGAGGCGGGCGAAAGCCTGCTGTCGGACGTGCGCCGTATTCTCGCCGACATGGAGGCCGCCGAGCGGCGGGCCGTGGACACGGGACTGGGGCGCGTGGGCCGATTGCGCGTGGGGTTCATCGGCCCGGCCATCGATGGTCCGCTGGGACCGGACCTGAAGGCGTTTTGCGAAAACCACCCGGGCATCACCCTGGAGTTGATGGAGAAATCCACCCCGGAGCTGGTGGAGAGGGTCCGGGGCAAGGGGCTGGACGCGGCCGTGGTCAGGGTGTCCGAGCCGGGCCCGGACGGGCTGGAGCGGCACGTCTACCATCGGGAGAGTTACGTTCTGGCCGTACCCGTCGGTCACCGCCTGGCAAAGGAGCAGGCCGTTGAGACGGAAATGCTCGACGACGAGCCGCTGATCATGTTCCCGCGCAAGCTGAACCCGGTGCTGTACGACCAGTGGACCGCCATGCTCTCCGGGGCCGGGGCGAGGCTGCGCGTGGCCCAGGAGGTCCTGACCAAGCACGCCACCGTGGCCCTGGTGGCGGCGGGCCTGGGCGTCTCGCCCGTGCCCCGCTCCACGGCGGACAGCGGGCGCAGGGACGTCACCTTTATCCCCTTTGCCGTCCCGACACCCGAACTGACCTTTCACCTCATCGCCCGGCCCGAACCTCACGGCCCGGCCCTGGCTACCTTCCTCGCTCAACTCCTGAAGAAGCCCGGCGCCGAAGGTGCCTTACCGGGGTGCAGAGAGCGAGCCCCAGGACGGGACGAATCAAGGCGATGTCATCCGGGAACGCCGTGAAGCGGCATCCCTAGCCGTCTTTTCCTGGATGAAACTCAGGCCTGGTCAAACCCGTTGAAACGGAACCCGCTGGCCTTGTCGCCAAAGTTCCCGCGCCCGCGCGCATCGCGGTACGCTTCATAGACCACGTCCATGGTCAAATCGAGTTCCTCGCCCAATGAGCGCAGGGCGGCGCTCGAGTCCGGGTCGGCCGCATCAATGCCGCCCTTGTAGACCACGTTGACGCCGTCGTCGCCGTTGTCGTTCAGGCGGTTGTAGCCGGCCAGGGTCATGAGCGTGTCCGGCCCGTGCTCGTCGGGCTGGAGGAACTCGCGGGTCTCCTGGGACTCCCGGGCCACGGTCTTGCCGTTCTCGAGAATCTCGGTGGTGTGCGAGGTGTGTTGCAGGACCGCCGGTCGGTCGCCGTCGCTCAGCCCGGCCACGGTGCGGAAGGGCAGCCGGTCGTCCACGCCGCGCTCCGGCGCGTTCCGGGCCTGGTGGCTGTCCTGCTTGCGCATGACCATCTCGCCGTCCTCGTAGAGTTCGGTGGTCCAGTCCGCGTCAAAGGGTTGCCCGAAGCGGCCGTATTCGGCCATGTCGGCGGCCGAGCCATACTGCCCCTTGGCCACGGCCCTGCCCAGCCCTTCCAGGAAGAATTCGGGCGCTGATGAACTTTCCTCCAGCTTGGTCCCCAGCAGCTCCGAGGAATCCTGTGCCTCGGGGGTGAGGTATTCCTCGGGCTTGAGGCCCAGGAGGTCCAGGACTCCGGGCCGCTTCATGAGCTTGTGCCCGGCGAACTCCTCCAGGCGGAAGGAGCCGCGGCCGTGCTTGACCAGTTCGCCGTCCTTGTACCAGCTGACGTCCGCGGTCTGGTATTGTTCGCCGTTCTTGTCGCCGACCCCGTCCTCCGAGGCGTCGGTGACCGTGGCCTCGCGCAGAAGTTCGCCGTCCCGGTCATACTCCTCGCTGACCACGGACAGCCGGGTGTCGTGGTGGAGTTCACGAGTCGCAAGGGGCCCCATGCCGCCCACCTCCACGCCGTGGCGGTTGGACTCCTGGGTGAACTCGCCCGTCTGGTCGATGACGATGTTCCTGGCGAGCTGCTTGTTGTCGTAAAACTCCTGGATGTCGGCGTGGTAGCTCAGGCTGTGATCCTCGTTGGTCAGCTTGAGGACCAGGGTGTCCGCGTCGCCGTCCACATCCTCGGTCATACGCGAAAATTCGTTGCCGGACAGGCTGATGGTGGCCTGGCCGGTGTTGCGGGTGCGCATATACATCTCGTCGCCCAGGGTGCGCTCGACCTGCCCGTCCTTGTACCAGGTGACCGAGCGATTCATGACCGCGCCGGTCCAGCCGCCCTTCTCCTCGATCCGGGCCATTTCCGCGTGGATGGTCTGGGAGACCTTGCCGGTCTCGTCATAGTAGGTGGTGTCGAGCACGGCCCGTTCGTCACCCATGGTCCCGTCCACGGACTTGACCAGCTTGTCCCCGTCGTACTCGCGCACGGTCAGGGTCCCGCCGTCGATGTCGATGATCTCGGTGTGCCCGTTCTTGAGGGTGCGCTCGGAGTGGGCCAGGCCGCCGGGCAGCTTCCAGGGCGAGCCCTCGGCCCGGGCGGCGTCCTGTTCGCTCTCGTCCGTGGAGGCCGTTCCGGCCCGCCCGGCCGCGTACTTGCGCAGGGCCTCGTCGCTGATGGAGACCACGTCCCTGTTGGCGGACGAGCCCGCCTGTCCAACGGAGTCGGCCCGGCTTCCATTGACGGAATAGGCCAGTGAGGTCGAGGCGCTGCTGACGGGATCGATCATGTTCGCTCCTTGTTCCGTGCCGGGCGGGATAGGGCCTGGTCACCAACTCATATCGACACGTCTTCACATATCTTTATATTGGCTCCATATGTGGATTGTATTTTTACTATGAATAATGCCGGGCCGGTTTGCCCGGGCCGCACTCCGGACAAGTCCCTCCTTGCAGGCCGGAACCAGTTGGAGTACCGTGCGCCCCATGACGAAATCGCGCATCACCAGAGACACCCTGCTCGACAATGTCCGGCGGGTGGTGGTCAAGGTCGGCTCGGCCGTGCTGGCCACCCGCGACGGCCTGAACGGCGCGGCCATCAACCGGCTGGCCGACCAGCTGGCCGAGCTGTCGGATCGCGGCCTGGACGTGATCCTGGTCTCCTCGGGCGCGGTGGCCGCGGGCAGGCAGCGCATCTTCGAGCGGACCCGGAAGAAGCACCGCAACGGCAAGGACATGGTCTCCCGGCAGGCGGCCTCGGCCGTGGGCCAGGGGCGGCTGATGCACGACTACGACGAGGCCTTCGCCAGGCACGGCAAGGTCACGGCCCAGGTCCTGCTGACCCGCAGCGGCCTCAAGCTCCGCGACCGTTTCCTGAATGCCCGCAACACCCTGGAGAGGCTCCTGGAATGGGGCGTCATCCCGATCATCAACGAAAACGACACCGTGTCCACCCGGGAGCTGGAATTCGGGGACAACGACACCCTGGCAGCCATGTGCCTGGGGTTGATCGGCGCTGACCTGTTCGTCAACCTGACCTCGGCCGACGGGGTCTTCGACAGGAACCCGGACGCCAACCCGGACGCCCGGCCCATCCCGCTCATCGAGGACATCGCTGCCCTGGACCTGGAGAGCATGTGCGACGGCAAGACCAACGTGGGCACCGGCGGCATGTACTCCAAGCTGCGCGCGGCCCGGCGGGCGGCCCAGCTCGGCGTGCCCACCCTGATCGCCTCGGGCAAGGGCGCGTTCGACATCCCCGCGGCCCTTCGGGGCGGCGACACGGGAACGCTCATCCTGCCCGACGACCGGGTGGTCTCGAGCAAGAAATTCTGGCTGGCCTACCGAGACGACCCGTCCGGGTCCATCCTGGTGGACGGCGGCGCGGCCAACGCCCTGCTGACCAAGGGCACGTCGCTGCTGCCCATCGGCATCACCGGGGTGGAAGGCTGTTTCGAGCGCGGGGCGCTCATCTTCATCAAGACCGCTGACGGCGACGAACTCGGCGTGGGCCAGACCAACTACTCCGCCGACGAGTTGTGCCGCATCAAGGGCAAGCGCACGGACGAACTGGCGGCCATTGTCGGCCCCATGGTCTCGGACGAGGCCGTCCACCGCGACAACATGCTCCTGGACGCGGCCATCTGATGCGCAGGCTCTACCTGGACCGCAATCTCCAGTACGTCTTCGGCGTCACGCTCATGGCCGTGCTCGGCGTGTCGTCGATCATCCCGGCACTGCCGGACATCATGAAGGGGCTGCACCTGAGCGCGGTGCAGATCGGCCTGGTCATCTCGGCCTTCACCCTGCCGGGCGTGCTCTTCTCGCCGCTGGTCGGGATCATGGCCGACCGCATGGGCCGCAAGGTGCTCCTGGTGCCCTCGCTGTTCGTGTTCAGCGGCTTCGGCTTCGCCTGCTTCTTCGCCCGAACCATGGACCAACTCCTGATCCTGCGCTTCTTCCAGGGCGTGGGCGCGGCCCCGCTGGGCGTGCTCTACTCGACCATGATCGGCGACCTGTACCACGGCATGGAGCGCGGCCAGGCCATGGGCTACAACGCCTCGGTCCTGGCCATGGGCACGGCGGGCTACCCGGCCGTGGGCGGGGTCCTGGCCCTGCTCGGCTGGAACTACCCATTCCTGCTGCCCCTGCTGGCCGTGCCCCTGGGACTGACCATCCTCTTCTTCATGCACAACCCGGAACCCAAGAAATCCGGGAGCCTCAAGGAATATTTCACGGAGGCCATGCGGCGGATGAAGACGCGCCAGGCCATGGCCCTGTTCGCCACCACCCTTTTGACCTTCGTCATCCTGTACGGCCCGCTGATCACCTACCTGCCCCTGCTGCTCAGCCACCGGTTCGCGGCCTCGCCCGCGACAATCGGGTTGGTCTTCCTGGCCGCCTCGGGCTTCACCGGGCTGGCCTCGTTCCAGCTCGGCAGGCTGACCCTGCGTTTCGGGCAGCGGACCCTGCTCACGGCCGCGGCCGTGCTCTACGGGCTGTGCATGCTCCTGACCCCGCACGCGCCGACCCTGCTGCTGACCATTCCCCCGGTCATCTGCTTCGGCCTGGCCCAGGGGCTGAACATCCCCACGGTCATGACCATGCTGACGACCATCGCGCCCATGGAGCAGCGCGGCGCGTTCATGGCCGCCAACGGGCTGCTCCTGCGCCTAGCCCAGACCGTGGCTCCCATGGTCATGGGAGGGCTCTACGCCATGGGCGGCATGGACGCCGTTTTCTGGGGGGGCTTCGTCTGCGCGGTGGCCATCCTGATCCTGGCGCGCTTCCACATCGTCAACATCAACCCGGCCCCTAATCGGCCGGAAACCGCAAGCCGATAAGACAGTATGACCTCCATCCGCTCCCGCCTGCAACACAGGCTCAATCCCCTGCATGTCTATTGCAGGCTCCGCTCCCTGGGCATGGCCCATCGGCCCGCCGTCATGGTCTCCAGCTGCTGGGAACGCGCCCTGTACCGGCACATCCTGTCCTGATCCGCCGCCCCGCCCGGGGCCGCCCTACGACTCCCGGTACCGCCGGATGAAGGCGTCCAGCCGGTCGCGCTGCCTTTCCATGTGCAGAATCCACGCCTCCAGGACCTCGAGCCCCTCGTTGGTGACCGAATAGACCCGCTTTGCCGGGCCGTCGCCCTCGCTGTCCCAGGAGGACACGACCAGCCCCTCCTCGTCCATCTGGCGCAGGTGGCGGTAGATCATGCCCGGAGGCGCGTCGCCGCTCAAAAAACCGTAGTCCGCGATGGTCTGGATGAGTTGGTATCCGTAGGAAGGCCCGGCCTTGAGGGCCATGAGCAGGGAGGGTTGCACGTACCGTTGCGGCTTGGCGCCGCCCACTTTTTTCGACATTCGTAAAAGTCCTTCTTGACTATATGTGCTTTAAGGATATATATACAGTATAGACAATTATCCATCGAGGCACAACCCAAGGAGGCAACCATGAAGATTATCGTGCGGGAACGCATGCGTTCCGAGGAAGGGACCAAGAAACCGAGGTTCCGCGTTGTCGGCGTCCAGGGCGGCGATCTGAAACTCCACGTCAAACGCATCCGCAAGTGCGAACTCATCGAGTTGGCCGAAATCACCGGGGCCGAAATCGTCTACCTCAGCCGGGACGGCGAGGGCGTCAACAAAGAGGCCTAGTCTCCGGAAGAAGAGGACGCCCGTGCTCTAAGGAAAAGAAATCCCCGTTTCGGGGAGACCAAAAGGCCTTGCCGATGGATTGGCAAGGCCTTTTGTCGTTGTCGCGATGCGGAAAGATAAAAATGGGACCAGGGGGCGGGGATCGACGGCCTTCTTTGGCTTAGGCCTGCCTCTCCCCGCCCCCCGGGCGCCGGATGCGTCAATCCTTGTACACGATGGTGCCCACGTGCTCGCCGTCCAGGGCGGCGTGAAGGTGCTCGGGATGCCGGAGGACGTCGATGATCTGGAAGGACTTCATGGTCTTGGCGTTCTTGAGGAAGGTCAGGACCGGACGTTCGACAATGAGGTCCTCGAGATCGAGCGCAAGGAGCTCGTCCACGTGGATCCTGTCGTAAAATTTGAGCGCGTCGCGGCTCTTGGCCTTTTTGGGATCGCTCTCGAACATGCCCTTCTCGTCCTTGAGGTAGATGAGCGAGCGCGCGCCGATGTTCTCGGCCAGTAGAAAGGCCCCGGAATCGGTCCGGTGGGGCGGGATGGAGCCCTGCTCGGCCGGGTGCTCGAAGAACCCGTAGGGCGGGATGCCGGTGGTGATGGGCAGGTAGCCGAGCTGGCAGTACATGTGCAGCTGCTCCAGGTGGTCGCCGTGGCCGATCAGGGCCCCGCCGTGTTTGGCCAGCAGGACCGAGAGCATCTCGGCGTTCTGGGCCGAGACCTTGTCGCCGAGCTTGGACAGGACGCCGGTGGGCATGCCCAGGTCCACGCCGATGGAGTAGACGTGGCGAGCCCGGGTGCCGCCGCCGCACATGAGCAGGATCTTGTGCTTTTCCTTGGCCTTGACCAGTTCATCGAGGATGGGGAACAGCGCCTTGGCCCCGCGGTCCATGATGGACTGGCCGCCGATCTTGAGCACGTTGACGTCCGGCTGCATGCGGAAGTACTCGCCCGCCTCGGTGCTCGCGAGCAGGGCGCGGTCGACCAGGGACTCGCCCATGAGCGGGGTGTCGATGTGCAGCCGCCCCTTGGCGTCCTTCTCCTTGATGAGCTTGGCCATGCCTTTCCTCCTGCTCGGTTCTTGAGATTCCGAACCATTGTACCTGATGGGGAAAAAATGGCAAGCCGTTTGGAATTACGCTCGACTGAGCATCATGCTCAGATGGAAATCCGCCCCCGTTCGATGATCCAGTTCATGCAGATGCCCACGCCGAAGGCCCAGGCCAGGTTGGAGGCCATGGTGATGCCGAGCATGACCATCATGACGAACAGGCCGGACCGGGTCCGGATGTCCTGGATGGTCAGGGCCAGCTGGGCCCCGGCAAAGAAGAGGAGCATGCCGAGCACGCCCATGGGCAGAAGGTGCAGGACGTTGATGGCCTGGGAGCCCAGAAGCACGGCCAGGGCCACGAAGAGCACGCCGATGATCACGTTGGAGCCCGCGGTGCGCGCCCCGAAGGTGTAGTGCGCGGCCAGGCCGCCCGCGCCGTGGCAGACCGGCATGCCGCCCACCAGGGCCGCGAACACGTTGGCCAGTCCCATGGAGACGCACAGGGCGCGGTCCGTGACCCGCCTGCTCTCGTCGCCGAAATATTCGAAGCTCAGGTCCCGGCTGGCGATGACCGCGTTGCCCATGGTCATGGGAATCTGCGGGGCCACCAGGGCGAGCAGGGCGAAGCTGAAGTCCGGCAGGGTCGGGATGCCGAAGGGCAGGATTTCGGGCAGGTGCACCCCGACGTGGACGTCGGCCAGTTCGCGCCAGGCCCCGAACAGGGTGCCGAAGACCGCCCCGCTGACGACCACCACCAGCCCGGCCGGGTAGCGGGCGCTGCGCAACAGCAGCAGGGCGATGAGCCCGAAGACCACGCCGGAGATGATGGACATGGACACCGGCCCGATGGACTGGACCACCAGAAACGGTTCCGGGACCCCGTCCATGAGCTGGAGCGGGTTCTTGCCCACAATGAGGAAGACGCCCTTGGACAGGAGCAGGATGCCGGTGGACAGCTGCACGCCCCGGATGACCGCCTTGGGCACCAGCCGCGCCACCCGGTCGACCAGGCCGGTGGTCCCGAGAAACAGGAGGATCACGGCCAGGAGGATGCCCGAGGCGGTGATCATTTGGGGCGAGAGGGCCAGGCCGATGGCGTAGGCCGAGATGACCTTCATGGGCTGCACCGCGATGGGCACCCGGTAGTAGAACCCGGCCAGGAGGTACATGAGCCCCACGGTCAGGAACAGCCCGGTGGCGGACATCCCGTTGATCATGATCATGCCGAAGGCCAGCGGCAGCAGGGTCCCCAAGTCGCCCATGGAGCCCGCCCATTCCATCCGGTTGAAGCTGAGTCGCATATGGCTATCCTCTGGTTATTCTCCTCGCACTTTAGGGGGATTTACCAGACTCGGTTCAATGCCCGCAACCGCAATCTGCCGGTTTCACGCCGATTTCACGGACTCCTTTCATCCTGTGCGGCATGCGCAGGCCCGCGCGGCGGAGACACGCCGAGCAAGCCGGCAATTGACTTCCCGCCGTGTTTCCACGACAATTCGGGCCTATTCCGGCACTTTTCCGGCAACCAGGAGCCAAGCATGAAACACGAGTCCGTCAGCAAGCGGGACATGAAGCGGTACCAGCTTCAGGCCAAGTCCATCATCGAGACCCTGCCGTTCATCACCGAATTCTACGGCAAGACCATCGTCATCAAGTACGGCGGCAACGCCATGATCGACGAGGACCTGAAGCGCGCCTTCGCCCTGAACATCATCCTGCTCAAGTACATCGGCATCAACCCGGTGGTCGTGCACGGCGGCGGGCCGCAGATCGGCAAGATGCTCAAGGCCCTGAACATCGAGTCCCACTTCCGCGAGGGATACCGGGTCACGGACCAGGCCACCATGGACGTGGTCGAGATGGTCCTGGTGGGCAAGGTCAACAAGGAGATCGTCAACCTGATCAACCTGCACGGCGGCCAGGCCGTGGGGCTGTCCGGCAAGGACGGGCGGCTGATCACGGCCGAGCCCAAGGAACTGGCCGTGGAGAAGAAGGACGCCCCGCCCGAGATCATCGACCTGGGCAAGGTCGGCGAGGTCACCGCGGTCAATACCAAGCTCATCCACTCGCTGCTCAACGACGGATTCATCCCGGTCATCGCGCCCGTGGGCGTGGACAATGAAGGCGCGACCTACAATATCAACGCCGACTCCGTGGCCGGGGCCGTGGCCACCGCGCTGGGGGCCAAACGGCTGTACCTTCTGACCGACGTGCCCGGCCTGCTCGACGCCGAGGGTGAACTGATCACCTCCCTGACCGCCAAGGAAGCCTTCGAGGCCATCCGCTCGGGCGTGGTCACCGGCGGCATGATCCCGAAGATCACCTGCTGCCTGGAGGCCGTGGCCGGGGTGGAGAAATCGGCCATCATCGACGGCCGGGTGGAAAACTGCATCCTGCTGGAGCTGTTCACCAAGTCCGGTATCGGCACCGAAATCATCTACTAGGCCGGGCCCATGGAACACGGATTTTTCACGATCATCTCCCGGTCCGAATTCGAGGCCCTGCTGCGCGGGTTCGCGCCGCTTTCCCCCGAGACCGTGGACCTGGCCAAGGCGGCCGGGCGCGTCCTGGCCGAAGGCCTGGTCGCACCGCACGACTGGCCCCTGCTCGACCGCTCCTGCATGGACGGGTTCGCGGTCAGCGCCCGCGACGTGTTCGGGTCCGGAGAGTCCAACCCCGGCTACCTGGAATGCGTGGCCGCCCTGCCCATCGACAAGTTGCCGGACACCGTCCTCTCCCCGGGAGAATGCGCGCGCATCGCCACGGGCGGCGTGCTGCCCGAAGGCGCGGACGCCGTGGTCATGGTCGAGCACACCCAGGCCATGCAGGACGAGACCGTGGGCGGGACCATCGAGATACGCAAGTCCGTGGCCCCGGGCGAGAACGTCATGCAGCGCGGCGAGGACGCCCGCAAGGACGCCGAGGCCCTGCCCCCGGGCACGGTCCTGCGGCCCCAGGAAATCGGCCTGGCCGCGGCCCTGGGCTTCGAAAAACTGTCCCTGCGCAAGCGCCCCAGGGTGGGCATCCTGTCCACGGGCGACGAGTTGATAGAAGTCGGCCAGACACCGAAGCCGGGCCAGGTGCGCGACGTGAACACCCACACCGTCGCCGCCCTGGTGGAACAGGCGGGCGGCGCGCCCGTGCCCTACGGCATCGTCAAGGACGACCTCGACAGCCTGAGCCGGGCGCTTGAGCGGGCCATAGCCGAAAACGACGCGGTCCTGCTGTCCGGAGGCAGCTCCATCGGCGTGCGCGACCTCACGGTCCAGGCCATCGAGGCCATGGACGAGGCGGAAATCCTGGCCCACGGGGTGGCCATCAGCCCGGGCAAGCCGACCATCCTCGGCCGCGTGGGCCACAAGCCGGTCATCGGCCTGCCCGGCCAGGTGACCTCGGCCCTGGTCGTGATGCACGTCCTGATCCTGCCGCTTATCCGCCATCTCATGGGCGACGGGAACGCCTTTTCCCCGGCCCGGCGCTGCCTGCGCAAGGCCGAGCTGGCCCGCAACGTGGCCTCCAAGCCGGGCCGCGAGGACTACGTTCGCATCCGCCTGGAGGAACGCGACGGGCAGCCGCCCCTGGCCCATCCGGTGCTCGGCAAATCCGGCCTGCTTCGGACCATTGTCCAGGCCCACGGACTGGCCGTGATCCCGGCCGACTCCGAAGGGCTCTACGCCTCGGAGTTGATTGATATTTGGATTGTCTAACAGCCTGATTTAGCTGTCATTCGATTAGAAATCCTCTTCCTGGCCATCGAGTTCGAGAATCCTCCAGCCCTCCTGCCCCTTCATCAGCACGAAGACGGAATCGTCCTCCAGGTTTCTGTCCAGCTTGCCCACCTGGACGCGGTAGCTCCCGAACACGCGGACCTCGGCCACGTCCTTATCCAGATAGACCAGCTCGAAGCCGAGCCCGGACGGGTCCACCTTGGCCGTACGCAGCAGCTTGTAGGTCCCGCGCTGGCGCTGAATCTCCTTGAATACCTCGAACTGGAAGTCGAAGCGGTCGCGCACGTGGGGCGCGAAAAGCATATGGAAGTCGTCGTCCAGCGAGGTCTGCCTGACGTAGAACTCCCTGAGCAGAACCTGTATCTCCTCGGGCACGGGATTGACCGTGTCCGCGGGCGGCACCTGGGGCTCGAACGTATCCGCCGGGTCCTTGCCGCCTTCCACCCCGCTCTGCGGCGCGGGCATCAGCGTCAGGTACAGCTTGACCTCGGACACGGCCAGTTTCATCCGCGCCAGGGCCACGCCCTCGGGAAAGACCGAGTCGACCACGATGCGCAGGGACTTGAACGGCTTGCCCGGACACTTGATGACCTGCTCGCCCTTTTCGTCGCGCAGCCAGAAGGGGAACTCCGAGCCGTCGGGATAGACCACCCGGCCCGACCGGATGCGCCGGAATTTCTCGAACTGCCCCTCGCCCTGGTGCCCGTTGTAGATGCCCAACCCCGTGATCCGCACCGGCATGTCGAAGGAGAACTCCATCCACTGCCCTTCCCCCGAGGAGATGCTCCCCCCGGCCCAGGCCGTGGACGGATCGCCGTCCATCAGGTTCCCCGGCGCGTATTCGAGACCGAGGTCCACCTTGAAGCTGGACACCCGGACGTTCACGTTCAGGGCTCGGGCCGGACCGGCCCAAAGCATGCACGCGAACAGGAAAAGCAGAGGCAACGGGACCCTATGAAGACGGAGATGAATCATGTCGGCTTACCTATCACAACAGCCCGCGTCCGTCCGCATAAAAACTTGGGCAAGAAAAGGCACGACATTCGCGTGTGTTGTCGAGGTGTTAACCGGCGAGTGCGCACCCTGCCCGGAACAGGCGGGCGTCTCCCCCCTACCCGTCCGTTATCCGGAAGACGCCCAGCCTGCCGAACTGCGCGACCTTTTCGTAGCTTCGGCGCATGGCCGCGTTGATCAGGTCCCCTTCGGGCGTCCCCTCCCGGATGTACCGGTTGTTGGTTCCGCGAACGATGAAGTACGGCTTTTTGGCAAAGGTATCCTCGATCTCGGAGAGCGCCGTCGCCGTGCGGCCGGAGTCGATCGAGACCTCGACCGGCAATGTGATCTTGCTCGGGTGCATCACATATCTGGAGGGCGGCTCCATGGAGAGCAGCCAGTATATGATGTGATCGTTCATGGCCCATATTGCCCGCCCCTCCGGAAGGTGCGCGCGTATGTACCGGGCCGTTTCGGATTCGTCGCTGGCGACGACATGGTACTCGCCGTCCATATGCCAGACGATCCCGGACAGCCGCTGGAGCGTGAAGGACAGGGGCAGCAACGGCAGCAGGAGGATGTAGAGAGCCAGACCAAGGCCCAGCAGCCGCGGCCCGACGCCATATTTGAGAAGACGGGACAGGACAAGCCCGCCGAACAATGCCAGGGCCGGGATCAGTTGAATGACATAATGCGCATAGAGCGTCTTCCCGCCCAGAAAGGACACCGTCGTGGCCGCCAGGATCAACCCCAGAAACACCAGATGCCTGGCATGCCCGGAGGGGCGTCCGGCGCGTTGCGCGATGTCGAGAAACAGTCCGCAAAGCGCCACTACCATGAAGGGGTTCCAGCCGTCGTTCCACGTCCACAGGAGCATCTTCAGCCCGCCGATGCTCATGGCCCCGTCCAGCCCCTCCAGGGGAGTCAGGACCACGGCCCGGTACAGGTCGCCGAGGGCATGGCGGGCGTAAAACGGATACAGGGTCAGGAGCAGAACGCAGACGCCGCCCAGGGCGTAGAGCGAGGCCCGGCGCGGAAATCCGCGTCTGTCCTCGAGCAGGATGAACAGGACGCCCGGTGCCGAGAAAAGACAGGTGTACGCCAGATTGCTCCGGATCAGCACGGCCGCGCCCATGCACGCCCCGGCCAGAAACATGGCCCAGCCGCGTTTGTTTTCGGCGATGACCAGATACACGCAGACCATCAGCGGAGCCATGGCCACCGCTTCCGACAGCACGGCCGCCCCGCTTCCCACGGACATGCCGGAGATACACAGGATCCCGGCGAGCAAACCGGCCCGCCCGTCCCACATGCGCCGGGCCAGAAAATAGCAGGCACCGGCCGTGACAAAGACGCACAGGGCGCCCGCCGCGCGCACGGCCGGGACCGAGGCCCCGAACAGCTTGATCGCACCGGCGAAGAAGTAGAACAGGAGCGGGGGCTTTATGTCGAAATAATCGGCATACGGCAGGCCGCCGTTGAGGATGTGCTGCCCGAACAGGATGAAGGTGGACTCGTCCCAGTCGATCGTCGGCGTATAAAAGGCGGGAAACCGGACGGCGAACGCCAGGACAAGGAGCAGCGGCACCGCCGCTTGGGGATTCCCCAAAAAGCGCAAATGGTTTTCTGTCATCATCCTGTTGTCATGGCGGCCCGGGCGGCGGCCACCCTACCGCATCGACCGGTTGTCCGAGTGAAACGGCCCGCCCTTTTTCCCGGCGCCCCATGTGATGCGCGAGTTCATCAGATAGTTCACCACCGTTCCGCCGACGATGCCGACGCAGTTGGCGAGTATGTCGTACATGCCGACCCCGCGCACGAGCAAAATAAAAATGGAGTAGTTGACCACCCCGGCAAGACCTGCCGCGACGTGAAAATACAGGAAACGCCGAGCCAGGCTGTTCCCGGAACCTCGCTCCCTGAAGGTGTAGACGTTGTTCAATATGAAATTGGATACAATGGAAACCTCGATGGCGACAGGGGCGGCGATCTCCAGCCCGATGGGAAGCAGACGCGTCAGGACCCAGTACAGCCCCAGGTTGACCACGACTCCGGAGGCCCCGACGAACAGAAAACGAATGAATTCGCTGGAGTTGCGGAACCGAATCCTGACCAGGTTGAGCAGGAACTCGATCTGGTCGGCAAGGCCGAGCTTGGATTCTCCCCGGACCCGATCCGGAAAAGTGATGGGGATTTCGATGATCCTGGCCCCGTTCCGTGCCAGTTCGAAGAGCAGCGACGACTGGAAGGAATACCCCTTGGTGGACAGCCCGGCCAGGTCGCAGCGCTTCAACAGCTCCGCCTTGATGCAGCGGAATCCCGACGTGCAGTCCTTTATGGCAGGCAGCCCGCCCATGTTCCGCAGCAGCCAGTTCCCGACCAGGCTCATCATCCGCCGCTTGAAGGAGAAGTTCGGCGTGCTGCCGCCGAGGACGAACCGGGAACCGATGACAAAGTTGAAACCGTACTGCTGCAGGCCGATCATCAACGGCAGCAACTCCGGCGAGTGCTGCAGGTCCGCGTCCATCTGCAGGATGAGATCCGGGTCGAGTTCCTTGATCGCATGCGCGAAACCGCGCTTGTACGCCTCGCCCAGCCCCCGCTTTTGCCCTGAAATGACGTGCAGATGCGGATACCGAGCCTGAAGCCCCCTGACGACGCCGGCCGTTCCGTCCGGCGAATTGTCGTCCACAACCAGCACATGGAGTTCATGACTGGGAATCCTGTCCGCCTGCTCGAATATCCGCGGCAGCAGAATCCCGACGTTTTCCGATTCGTTGTAGGTGGGCAGGACGATACAGGCGATTTTCATGGGGGCTCCCTCCAAAATCGGTCCCGGGACACGATATGGAGCAGTATATTTTACGCTTTTTGATACTGAACCAGCAAGCCCCACAAATCAACCCCTATCTGCCCGCCGGAACGGGCGGATCCTATACGCCGTTCGCTCCGCCTCCCGCCACATGTCCGGCATTGCGTCCCAGAACGGGCATGGTCCCCGCACCCGTTCGCCGCGAGGCAAAAAAGAGGAGAGCCCAAACGGGCTCCCCTCATCCATTGCACGCTCGATTCTTGGACTAATAGCGGTAGTGATCGGGCTTGAACGGGCCTTCCACGTCCACGCCGATGTAGTCGGCCTGCTTCTTGGTCAGCTTCTCGAGCTTGACGCCGAGGCGGGCCAGGTGGAGCCGGGCCACTTCCTCGTCCAGCTTCTTGGGCAGGATCATGACCTTGGGCTCATAGTCGTTCTTGGCCAGGTCGATCTGGGCCAGGGCCTGGTTGGTGAAGGAGTTGGACATGACGAAGCTCGGATGGCCGGTGGCGCAGCCGAGGTTGACCAGACGGCCTTCGGCCAGGACAATGATGGACTTGCCGGACGGCATGGTCCACTTGTCCACCTGGGGCTTGACCTCCTTGCGCACGCAGCCCGGGGTCTTCTCCAGGTAGACCATCTCTATCTCGGAGTCGAAGTGGCCGATGTTGCACAGGATGGCCTCGTCCTTCATGGCCTCCATGTGCCGGCCGGTGACCACGTGGTAGTTGCCGGTGCAGGTGACGAAGATGTCGCCGCGGGAGGCGGCGTCGTCCATGGTGGTCACCTCGTAGCCCTCCATGGCGGCCTGCAGGGCGCAGATGGGGTCGATCTCGGTGACCAGCACGCGCGCGCCGAAGCCGCGCATGGACTGGGCGCAGCCCTTGCCCACGTCGCCGTAGCCGACCACGACCACGACCTTGCCCGCGACCATCACGTCGGTGGCGCGCTTGATGCCGTCGGCCAGGGACTCGCGGCAGCCGTACAGGTTGTCGAACTTGGACTTGGTCACCGAGTCGTTGACGTTGACGGCCGGGAAAAGCAGTTCGCCCGCGCGCTGCATCTCGTACAGGCGGTGCACGCCGGTGGTGGTTTCCTCGGATACGCCGCGCACCTTCTTGGAAATCTCGGTCCACTTGGTCGGGTTGGCCTTCACCGAGGCGGCCAGACGGTCCATGATGATCTGGAACTCATGGACGTCGTATCCCTTGTCCGCGATGGACGGGTCGGCCTCGACCTTGACGCCCTGGTGGATAAGCAGGGTGGCGTCGCCGCCGTCATCGACAATCAGGTCCGGGCCGGAGCCGTCGGGCCAGGTCAGGGCCTGCTCGGTGCACCACCAGTAGTCCTCCAGGGTCTCGCCCTTCCAGGCGAAGACCTTGGCCATGCCGGAGTCCGCGATGGCCGCGGCGGCATGGTCCTGGGTGGAAAAGATGTTGCAGGACGCCCAGCGGATGTCCGCGCCCAGGGCGTGCAGGCACTTGATCAGCATGGCGGTCTGGATGGTCATGTGCAGTGAGCCCGTGACCTTCAGCCCCTTGAGGGGCTTTTCCTGGCCGTATTTTTCGATGATGGCCATCAGGCCGGGCATCTCGCGCTCGGACAGCTGCATCTCGGTGTGGCCCCACTCGGCCAGGGACATGTCGGCCACCTTGCTCTCGCACTTGGGATCGACGGGCATGACGTTCTTGGACATAAATACCTCCGAATAAGAGATTGTTATCGTTTTTCGGCCTCGTACAGGACCACGACGAGGCCCATGTTGACCTTGAATTCCGTAACCGAACGGATATCGAAACGGGCTTCCTCGAGCCAGCCGCACATGCTCTCGCGGGGGATGCCCAGTCGGCGATCGCCGTACTCCGAGCGCATGAGCTCATTGTCGTGCTGGTCGAACTCGGCGATGAGCAGCCGTCCGCCGATCTTGAGCACGCGCCCGGCCTCGCGGATGGCGTCCAGCGGCATGGCCAGGTGGTGCAGGACCAGGGACATGACCGTGCAGTCCGCCTCCCAGTCGCGCAGGGGCAGGTGGGTCATCTCGCCGATGCGCAGGCTCATGTGGCCGTCGCCGGAGAACCGCTCCTCGGCCAGTTCGAGCATCTTGGGCGAGTTGTCCACGCCGATGACCGAGCGCGACGACCGGGCCAGGATCTCGAGCATGTCGCCCGTGCCGCAACCGATGTCCGCGGCGCAGTCGCACTCGGGCAGCCGGGCCTGGATCTCGCGGCCCAGGTCCAGATCGCCCAGGACCTCGGCGGTCATGCGGTCCCACTCGGGCGCGATGTCGTCGAAGAACTGGCGGGTGGCCGCCGTACGTTCCAGGATGACCTTCTCGGCCCGGTTCCGGTCCCGCTTGAGCTCGGGCTCGCCGGACATGAGCTCGCGCACGCCGTTCAGAAACGCCCGGCCCGGCCCGTCCTCACTGACCCGGTAAAAGGCCCACAGCCCCTCGCGGCGCACGCCCACCAGCCCGGACTCTGACAAAATCTTGAGGTGCCGCGAAATCCGCGACTGCCCCATCTCCATGACCTGGACGATTTCACCCACGTTGAGCTCGTATTCCAGCAGGACATTGACCAGGCGCACCCGGGTCTCATCCGACAACGCTTTGCAATACTTTATTATTTCCATTCGCTTCGCTCTATATCAGGATATCTTGATATACGGAACAGCCCATATCTACCCAAGAAGGACTCACCGGTCAAGGCGCTTTTCAGTTCGACATGTTGACATTTGTTCGTATATGATGAATAGATTTATTGATACGCATAAATAAAAGCATCTTTTGCAACCGGCATCGAGGGGGGTACGTCATGCAGGATAAGATGCACGAGCCCGATGAGACCGACACGGTTTCCTCGGGAGCGAACGATCATGCTCCGGAAACAGCCACGGGGGACGGACGTACGGCCGTCGTAACGTCCGAAAATTGCGCCTGCGGCGACAACCTCTCCTCGCCAGGGCAGGGAGAGGACTTGAATTCCGGCTGCTCATTCGTGGTCACAACCTTTCCCGAGCATATCAGCATATTCTTCGGCTTCCGAAAAGCGCCGTATCTTTTCTGGCTCATAGTGAGCGTGCTCCTGCTCATCGCGAGGATTCTGTCCATGGTTCTCTGCGACGAGGAGAACGGACGCTTTGCGGTCAACATCGTCAAATCCATCTTGCCGGGCGTATTGGCTATCTTGATCATCCATTACTCCAGACAGGCGAAAAATGTCGCCAACGCCTTCTGCGAACTCTTTACCCATGCGCACAAAGAGAGAATGATCAAAGATGTCAACCGGCGTATCCGCTTAGTCTTTAACAATCGCTACATGCTCATTACCGGTGCCGTTCTCACCGTCCCCTTTTGCCTGTTCCTGCAATCCACGCAAATCTACCCGACCCCCACCCACAACATCATACACAAGGCTGGCGTCCGAGACCGACTGAGCGTCAACGTCGGCCTGACCAAATACCGCACGCTTCCGCAGGACGTGGTTGCGAACGCAGCGGTGAGCGAAGCGGAGAACGGCAAAACGGGCGGACAGGCCATCTTGGCCAAGGACCCGGCCATCTGGGGTTGGGTGCAACTGCCGCTGGGCAAGGTCATCCATTTGGCCGCAGAATTTGATGCTGAAAAGGACAAGGGAGAAAAGTGGTACAAGTTCCTCACCGACCCACCTCAGGAAACTTACGCCCCCCATCTTCCGACCCCGACCCATGACGAAGACCTGGGATTGGTGGTGGACGAAAATAGGCGAGCCGAAATCGACCCCGAATGGGATCAATATTTCGGAAAGAAGAACAAGGCATACCAGCCCCTGACCGCGAAAGAAAACACTGCCGCCAAGAAAAACCGTGCTCAACACCTGATGCTACTTGGCGACTTCTACTTCAACACTCCTGTAGACGACCTCTGGGCATACTCGCAATGGACATACCAGTCCGTCATGCTGCTGCTCCTGTTCCTGGGGGGAGCCATGATATGGTGTGTCGGATCCATCATCGTCGTCACCTGGAACATCGGCAGGTGTCCTCCTGACGAGGACGTAAACCCGTTTTCCCGGATGGATCTTACGTTTTATCCTCATCCAGGGGAAAGTATCGGGGCCGCCGGAGACCTTTTGTGGCAAATCGCCTTTATTACCGGTTCCATCTATTCTTTGGTCATGGTCTGCCAATTCTTCGCTCAACCGGATACACGGTCCATGATCCTTGCAGGCATGTTCAGCCCTTTGGTCGTCATCCTGTTCATCGTCCCGCAGTACAACCTGCACAAGCTCATGGTCGATGCAAAATATCGCAAGATAAGTGAGTTGGACGAGACGTTGTCCAAGTCGCTGGAAGCGATAAATCCGAAATCGTCTCCCGATGATATCAACAGAGCCAGAAACATCCTGCTGCTACAAAAAATCATGTCCGAGGCGAACGACTGGCCGTGCGATCTAAAATCCATCGCCATGGTGGTTAGTAGCGTCATCATACCAGTATTCATGGCTATTTTTACATTGTACGACCACTTCAAGTAGCGCCCTCATTCCTCCGGCAACGGCCCGCCCGAGGAAACCGTTGCCGGAGGAATGAGAGGGCATTGCTCTTCTTTTGTGGATTGCCTCCGACGCCCTCCTTCTGAAAAGGGTTATCGGAAACATCCAAAATGGTTGGTGCCGCTTCGCGAGGAACGTGCGCAATACAATGCTCCTCCTTTGTCGCATTGCCTCGCCCTCGCCCGCAGGCCTCCTCGCCATGCAGCGCACCTCGTCTCATTTTGCAAACTTTGTACGGCCGGGTTTATGCTTGCGAAAGCCGGAGGATTTTTGCGATAGTATGCTAGGACATTCGCCAAGCCGGCTGGCGAAACGCGGCATGGACTCCATCGGCCGGACAAGGAGCTGGGCATGTTCAAAAAGATTTTGTTGGCGGTGACCCCGCAGATCGATACGCAGACCGCGCCCAGGGCGGCCTTTGAGTTGGCCCGTTCACGCAATGCGGAAGTGGTCCTGTTCCACTCCCTGCCCCTGGAGCGGGACGCGTGGTGCTGTTTTGACGACCAGACGGACCGGGACCGGCTGCTGGCCGCGACCGAGGCCAAGATAGCGGAATTCTACAAGGACGATCTCAAGGACATCCGCCACTCCATCCGGGTGTCCACGGGCAACGCGCACGAGCGGATGCTCAAGATCATCCACGCCGAGGACATCGACCTCATCGTCATGGGCCACCACACCCAGCCGCCTCACCGTGCGGACCGCATGTGGGGCGTGGTGGACACGACCATCCGCAAGGTCTGCGCCAACGTGTTCTGCCCGGTCATGGTGGTCACCAACCCCGTGCCCGCCGGGGCTCGGATCAAGCGCATCGTCATGGCCACGGACTTTTCCACCCCGTCGGATTCGGCCCTGTGCTACGCGGTGCAGATGGCTTCGTCCTTCGGCGCGCACCTGGACATCTTCCACGTCCTGGACGTGGGCCAGGTCACGCCCAACCCGGCCTACTACATGCAGTCCATGCAGGTTTTCATCGACAAGGCCGTCGGCCGCATGCAAAGCCGGTACGCCCGGGCGCTGGAAGGCGTCAGCCACGAATTCCACTGCTGGGAGGGCGTGCCGTACGTGGAGATCCTCAAGCAGGCCCGCTGGCAGGAGGCGGACATGGTCATCATGGCCCAATACTCGTCCAGCGAGGACCACGCCAAGCCCTCGGTGGGATCCACCACCATCCAGGTGGCGCTCTCGCCGGGCTGCCCGTCCGTACTGGTCAATTACCGCGCCCGCACATGCATCTAGGAGGGAGTATGGCCCGCATCGCCCACGTTCTCGCCTGCCTGGCCTGCCTGCTGCCGGTCTGCGCCTGCGGCGTGCCCATGCAGCGGGTCCCGGTGTCCACCGATCCGCTGGGCGCGACCGTGTACGCGGACGGTGAAAAGAAGTGCTCGGCCACACCCTGCTCGGTCAACCTGGACCGGCAATCCGACCACCTGCTGACTATCGTCAAGGACGGATACGAGCAGGAGGAGATTGTGCTGCGCCGCCGGTTCAAACCGGAAAGGGCCATCCGCGACGGGGTCGTTTCCGGGATGATCCTGGGCGACGGCCCGGGGGGCGTGGCCTCCCGAACGGCCAAGAAGGTGGACGAGCAGGAGCGCACCGGCGAGGCCTACGAGCTCGAACCGTCCATCGTGACCATCAAACTGACGCCCAAGGGCGCGGGAATCTGATCCATGGCTTATCGACGCACGACCGACCGCCCCGGGCGGCGGCGGAAGACCCAGCGCGTGGGCGAGGCCCTGCCCACCCTGCTCAGGGGGCTGGACAGGGCGGGCGGCCGCGACCTGGTCCGGCTCTGGCGGGCCTGGGACGAACTGCTCGGCGACGTGGCCGGCATGGCCCGGCCCCTGGGACATCGCGGCGGGCGGCTGGTCCTGGCCGCTGACGACCCCATCGTCATGCAGGAGGCCCAATTTCTCGGCCCGATGATCCTTGAGCGGGTCAACGGTTTTTTGGGCAAGGAAGTCTTTGACAAGGTGGTATTCGAACTGCTAAACGGCAGAGTTCCTTTGGACGGAGAGATCCGGCCGGAGGCCCCTGAGCCTCCGAGGAAACTTAAAAAACCTGAGAAGTTAGGCAGCCTAAATGGGAAGCTGGACCCGGATTCGCCAGTCGGCAGATGTTACCGGGCATACCAGCGCATGTTTGACGACTCGTAAACGAATTCCGCCGCAGGGCATTTTTTAAGGAGTACACCATGAGTGAAGAAGTAAAAGAGATTTCCTTTGACGAGCTTGGCCTGACCAAGCCGCTGGAAAAGATGACCGCCAAGGAGCTGCGTGCCCTGTGCATGGAGAAGCTCCCCATGATCACCGGTGCTTCCGGCAAGGAAAAGGATGAGCTGGTCGCCGAGATCAAGGAAGTCTTCGGCATCGTCGACGAGGAGCAGATCTCCCCGTACAAGAAGCAGATCCACGAGATCAAGCGGCAGATCCGCGCCCTGCGCGTGCAAAAGAGCGAGACCGAGGGCCGCGCCCAGCGCGACCGCCTGCGCCGTCAGATCACCAAGCTGAAGAAACGCACCCGTCGGCTCGCCCGCGCCGTGTAAATTCCGCAAAAAAGAAGTTGACATAAAGAGGCCCAACCCTTAAATCAACTTCTCGCTGCTGGGCTGTCGTTCAATTGGCAGGACGACGGGTTCTGGCTCCGTTAATCAAGGTTCGAGTCCTTGCAGCCCAGCCAAATTTGCGTCCCCATCGTCTAGCCTGGTCCAGGACGGCGGCCTTTCACGCCGTTAACAGGGGTTCAAATCCCCTTGGGGACGCCATTAAGCCAGTTGAAGGCCTTGCGCATACCGCGCAAGGCCTTTTTCTTTGTCCGGCTGACACAGCCAACCGGCGCCCGCCCCGAACACTGCCCTTCCCGCCCCGTGCTTCCAACCGACCTCTTCCCCCGCCTCCATTATGCCTGTTCCGACATAATTGTGCGGAATCATTGTATTGTTTTGTTCATTTGCTTCGGTTTCAACCTGTCCATAGGTTGAAAATGGCGCGGAAGCCCGGCGATCGCGGAAGGGTCGACAGCCCCCTTTGAAACGTGGAGGCGTGAAGGCCGCCGAGCCGGTTCCCCTCGGGAACATCTTCCGAGGGACGCGACCAGAGGGAAGGCATGCACGCTATTGGAACCACATATCACCCCGGGCCGGTGCCGCCGGTCCGGCGATACTGAGGGGGGCCGCATGGGCGCCGGGTCCGGTTTCCTTCTCCGCACGCTCGCGGGAGCGTCCTCTAACCGCACACGCCGCACTCCGCCGGTTCTCCGGGCCGGTGTCCTTCCTCTTCCCCTTTCCCGGCATCCCTTCCGCCGTCCCATCCCTGGTTTCGCGCCCGTTTCGAGAGCAACCCGCACGTGCGGGATTCGCCATACAGTCGATGGAGGATTCAATGTCCGAATCAATGCGTAACGCGACGCCATCCGACCCTGCGGCCGCCCGCGCCCCGTTCTCGGGACTCGGGCAGGCCATGCGGGCGGTGGAGGCCGTGGCCCTGTCCTATAGCCCCCGCTGGGAGGAGGAGCCCGCCGCCGTGCGGCCGGTCCGCCCGCGGCCGGCCGAGGCATACGGCTACGACCTGCAATGCCGTCTGTGCAGGGAAACGCGGGCCGGATGACCATCTAACCAAAGGAGTGGATATGAGCGTCAACAGAAGAAGCTTTCTCAAACTGGCCGCAGTGGCCGCCGCGTCGTCGGCGTTCGGCGGGTTGGGATTCGCGGCCGATGCCAAGGCCGTGGACCGGATCGCCATGCTGCAGCCCAAATGGAGCAAGCAGACCACCTCGGTATGCTGCTATTGCGCCGTGGGCTGCGGCCTGATCGTCAACACCGACCTCAAGACCAAGCGGGCCGTCAACGTCGAGGGCGACCCGGACCATCCCATCAACGAGGGCGCGACCTGCGCCAAGGGCGCGTCCATCTGGCAGTTGGCCGAGAATCGGGAGCGCCCGCCCCGCCCGCTGTACCGCGCTCCCTACTCGTCCGAGTGGAAGGAGGTCTCCTGGGACTGGGCGCTGGGTGAGATCGCGAAAAGGGTCAAGAAGACGCGCGACGAGAGCTTCACCGAAAAGAACGCCAAGGGACAGGTGGTCAACCGCTGCAACGGGCTGGCCTCGGTCGGCTCGGCGGCCATCGACAACGAGGAGTGCTGGACCTTCCAGGCCATGCTCCGCGCCCTGGGCCTGGTCTGGATCGAACACCAGGCGCGCATCTGCCACAGCTCCACCGTGGCGGCGCTGGCCGAGACCTTCGGCCGCGGAGCCATGACCAACCACTGGAACGACATCGCCAACAGCGACTGCGTCCTGGTCATGGGCAGCAACGCCGCAGAAAACCACCCCATCTCCTTCAAGTGGGTGACCAAGGCCATGACCCGGGGAGCCAAGCTCATCCACGTGGACCCGCGCTTCACCCGCACCTCGGCCAAGGCCGACCTGTACTGCCAGCTGCGCGCCGGTTCGGACATCGCCGTGCTCGGCGGGTTGATCAAGTACATCCTGGACAACGACCTGATCCAGCGCGACTACGTGGTCAGCCACACCAACGCGACCTTCATCGTGGGCGACAAGTTCACCTTCGACGACGGCCTGTTCTCCGGCTACACCAAGAACGGCGACGACAAGGACTACGCCGGGTCCTACGATAAATCCCAGTGGGCCTTTGAAAAGGATGCCGACGGGCTGCCCAAGAAGGACCCGACCCTCAAGCATCCCCGCTGCGTCTACAACCTGCTCAAGAAGCACTACGCCCGCTACGATGTGGACAAGGTGGTCGGCACATCGGGCATCGACAAGGAAAACCTGCTCGAATTCTACAAGCTCTTCGCGGCCACGGGCAAGCCGGACAAGGCCGGGACCATCATGTACGCCATGGGCTGGACCCAGCACACCGTGGGCGTGCAGTACATCCGGACCATGGCCATGGTCCAGCTGCTGCTCGGCAACATCGGCGTGGCCGGGGGCGGGGTCAACGCCCTGCGCGGCGAGTCCAACGTCCAGGGGTCCACGGACCACTGTCTGCTGTGGCACATCCTGCCCGGCTACCTGGCCACCCCCAACGCGGCCCTCGACTCGTATGAAAAATACGTGACCGCCAAGGCCAAGCCGCACCTGGAAGGAGCCAAGGACCCCAAGAGCGCGGCCTGGTGGCAGTACTATCCCAAGTACATGGCCAGCTTCCTCAAGGCCATGTATCCCGAGGCCTCGCTGGACGACGGCTACCACTGGCTGCCCAAGGCCGAGGACGGCGAGACCTACACCTGGCTCCAGTTGTTCGAGCACATGGACAAGAAGGCGTTCACCGGACTCTTCGCCTGGGGCATGAACCCGGCCTGCGGCGGAGCCAACGCGGGCAAGAACCGCAGGGCCATGGCCAACCTGGACTGGATGGTCAACGTCAACATCTTCGACAACGAGACCGGCTCCTTCTGGCGCGGCCCGGGCGTCGATCCCAAGCAGATCAAGACCGAGGTCTTCTTCCTGCCGTGCTGCGTGTCCATCGAGAAGGAGGGGTCCGTGACCAACTCCGGCCGGTGGATGCAGTGGCGCTACCAGGGGCCGACCCCCAGGGGCGAATCCAAGTCCGACGGCCACATCATGACCGAGCTGTTCGAGGCCATCCGGAAACTGTACGCAAAGGAAGGCGGGGCCTTCCCCGAGCCCATCAAGTCTCTGTCCGTGGAGATGTGGAAGAAGGACGGGGAGTACAATGCCCACAACGTGGCCAAGCTGATCAACGGCTACTTCCTCAAGGACGTGACCATCAAGGGCAAGACCTACAGGAAGGGCACCCTGGTGCCGAGCTTCGCCCTGCTCCAGGATGACGGCTCCACCGCCTCGGGCAACTGGCTGTACTGCAACTCCTACACCGAGGACGGCAACCGGGCCGCCCGCCGCAGCACGGAGCAGACCCCGGAGCAGGCAAAGATCGGGCTGTTCCCCAACTGGTCGTGGTGCTGGCCGGTCAACCGTCGGATCATCTACAACCGGGCCTCCTGCGACAACACGGGCAAGCCCTACGCCCCGCAGAAGCCGGTGGTGATCTGGAACGGGGAGAAGTGGATCGGCGACGTGCCGGACGGCGGCTGGGCCCCGGGCACCAAATACGCCTTCATCATGAAGCCCCACGGCCACGGCCACGTCTTCGGACCGGGCCGGGCCGACGGTCCCTTCCCCGAGCACTACGAGCCCATGGAGACCCCGTTCAAGGCGCACGAGTTCTCGAGCCAGCTGAACAACCCCACGGCCCTGCGCTTCGCCCGCGAACCCATGGCCGTGGCCGATCCCAAGTACCCGTACGTGGCCACGACCTACCGCGTGACCGAGCACTGGCAGACCGGTCTGATGACCCGCCACACCCCGTGGCTGCTCGAGACCATGCCGCAGATGTTCGTGGAGATGAGCGAGGAGCTCGCCAAGGAAAAGGGCATCGAGAACGGCGAAAAGGTCATGGTCGAGTCCATCCGGGGCAACATCTGGGCCATCGCCATGGTCACCAAGCGGATGCACCCGCTGAAGATCATGGGCAAGACCGTGTACCAGCTCGGCATGCCGTGGTGCTTCGGCTGGCAGATGCCCCACGACGGCGGGGGCGGCGATTCGTCCAACCTGCTGACCCCGTCCGTGGGCGACCCCAACACCGGCATCCCCGAAACCAAGGTCTTCGTGGCCAACGTCCGCAAGATGTAAGGAGAACGCTATGAACGGTAAATCATTCCTGGTCGATCTGACCCGCTGCACGGCGTGCCGGGGCTGCCAGATCGCCTGCAAGCAATGGAAGAAGCTCCCGGCCGAGAAGACCATCAACTGGGGTTCGTACCAGAACCCCAAGGACCTGTCGTCCAAGACCATCCGGCTCGTCCGCTTCTCCGAGGTCGTGGACAACGGCACCCTGCGCTGGCTGTTCTTCCCGGAACAGTGCCGCCACTGTCTGGAGGCCCCCTGCTCCACCGTGCCCGACAACCCCGAGGCGATCCTCCACGACAAGGAGACCGGGGCCGTGGTCTACACCGAACTGACGGCCAAGGAGGACGGCGAATCCATCCGCATGGCCTGCCCCTACGACATCCCCAGGGTGGATCCCGAGACCAAGGTGGTGAACAAGTGCGACATGTGCATCGACCGGGTCCGGGCGGGCAAACTCCCGGCCTGCGTCCAGGCCTGCCCCACCGGGACCATGAACTTCGGCGACCGCGAGGACATGCTCAAGCTGGCCGAGGAACGGCTGGCCGCCGCCCAGGAGAAATACCCCGACGCCATGCTGGTGGACCCGGAGGAGACCCGGGTCATCTATCTGGCCGCGGTCGATCCGGCGAGCTACTACGACTACCTGGAGGCCGACGCCTCGGACGTCATGCCCGATTCCCTGACCAGAAAGCAGTTCCTGGCCAAGCTGGGCAGGCCGATCCGGACCATGCGCTCCTAGACAACCCCCGTGCCCCCGATAAGGGGGCGTGGACCCTCAGTACCGTCGGCCCGGCCCCACCGCCGGGCCGACACTTTTATGGGGAAGCCGGACTATTTCCAAAGTCCCTGTCGCATTTGCCACAACGGCTCCGGGACGGTACCGTGGCGGCGTTGTCGAAACGGCCGTTCAACACAAACGGGCAGGCGGCTTTCAGGCTGCATGCTCCCGTCGGGAGGTCAGGTGAATCGAATCGAGCGACTGCAGGGGCTGATCCTCTATCTGCAATCCAGGCGCTATGCCACGGCGGCGGACATGGCCGACCACTTCGGCCTGAGCGTGCGGACCATCTACCGCGACCTCAAGGCCCTGGGCGAGGTGGGGGTGCCCATCCTGGCCGAGTCGGGCGTGGGCTACTCCCTGATGAAGGGGTACAGTCTGCCGCCCGTGAACTTCACCAAGGCCGAGGCCTTCGCCCTGGTCACCGGCGGCCTGCTTCTGCAGCGCCATGCGGCCCCGGACTTCCGCAGGCACATGGAAACGGCCCTGCGGAAGATCAAGGCCGCCCTGCCCGCCGCCGAACGGGCCGAGACGGACCGGATCGAGAACAGCATGGCCAGCATCGCCCAGGCCGCCGTCCCGGAGCAGGCCGACCTCTCGCTCATCCAGCGGGCCCTGGGCACGCACCGGGTCCTGCGCTTCCAATACCAGGGATACGGCAAGACCGAGGCCGAGACGCGCGAGGTCGAGCCGCGCGGCCTGCTCTACTATCTCGGCCGCTGGCACCTCATCGCCTGGTGCCGGTCGCGCGGGGGATTCCGGGATTTCCGCACCGACCGGATGCGCGGCCTGGAGATTCTGCCCCAGGGGTTCACCCCGGGCGAGGAGTTCGACCCGGCCGCCTACGTGCGCGAGCACATGCCCGCCCCGGACCTGCTGGTGCGGGCGCGGTTCGAGGCGGACGTCCTGGACAGGGCCCGGCGGGAATGGTGGATGGGGCTGGTGGAGGAGCGAATCGAGGCCGACAGCGGCGAGTTGGTCCTGCGCACCCCGGATCTCGAGACCGTCGCCTCCTGGCTGCTCTCCTTCGGCGCTTCGGCCACCGTGCTCGACCCGCCCCGGCTCCGCCAGATGCTGGCCGAGCGGGCGGAGGCCGCCGCCGCGCACCATCGCCGCACGCCTGACCGGGCCGGCGGCCGAAAAGCCTCTAGCGCGTGAACACGATCTTGCCGCGCGTGCGCCCCTCGACCATGGTCCTGACGCCCTCTCCGGCCCGCTCCATGGGGAGCACGTCGCCGATCTGCGGGACGATGGACGCCCCCACCACCAGCCCGAGCAGGTCGCGCATCTCCTCCAGGGTGCCCATGATGGTCCCGGCGACGGTCAGCTGGTTGACGATCACCGGAAGCAGGTCCATTTCCACGCGCCGCCCGGTGGTCATGCCCATGGCGACCACGGTGCCGCCGCGTTTGACCGACGCGAGCGAATGCGCCCAGGTGGCCTTGCCCACGCTGTCGAAGACCGCATCCGCCTTGCGGGGCAGGGGCTCGCCGGACAGAAAGCCCCGGTGCGCCCCCAGCCCGGTCGCCAGGTCCAGGCCGCGGGCGTCGCGGCTGGTCGCCCATACCTCCATGCCCGAGGCGCGGCCGAGTTGGATCAAGGCCGTGGACACGCCGCCCGTGGCCCCCTGGACCAGCATGGTCTGGCCCAGGCGCAGGCCGGACTTGGTCGCCAGCATGCGGTAGGCCGTGAGCCAGGCCGTGCCCATGACCGAGGCGTGGAGCGGCGACAACCCATCGGGCAGCGGCAACGCGTTGCGCCTGGGCACGACCACGTGGTCGGCAAAAGTCCCCTGCGCCTTCTCGCTGAGCACGTGCCAGCCGAGGTCCAGGGTCTCGTCGCCCGCGCGGTCCGGGCCGGTGATCAGCGGGTAGAGCACCACCGGGGTGCCGTCGTCCAGCACGCCCGAGGCGTCGTTGCCCAGGATCATGGGAAAGGGGATGGGGGTGTCCTGGCCGGTGATGCCGCGCAGGGTGAAGATGTCGTGCCGGTTCAGGCTGGCGTGGGTCACGCGCACCCGGACCCAGCCGTCGGGGACCACGGGCTCGGGGCGCTCCCCGACCACCAGGGCGGCCAGCGGGTTCTCGTTGTCGGGCTTCTCACAATAGACTGCGAACATGTCGTTATCCTCCTGTTGAATCGACTCCACCCTGCGCCCCGCGACTGACAAGGGTATGTCAGCAGGCAGCCTGGACGGCAGGCTGACATACACCTGTCAGCCGCCCGGCCTATCCATGGAGTCGCGGAGGCAATGACGCCGCCGCTGCAAACCAAGGAGAACCGCCATGATGAATCTGCCCCCCACCGTGAAAGCCTATTTCGACGCCGCCAACAATCAGGACGCCGAGGCTTTGCTGGCCTGCTTCGCGCCCGGCGCGGAGGTCGAGGACGAGAACAACCTGTATGCCGGTCGCGCGGCCATCCGCGCCTGGAAGGAGGAGAGCTTCGCCAAGTACCGCCCGGTCCAGGAGCCCCGCTCGGCGGAGAGGAACGGCGCCGTGGTGTCCGTGGTCACCACCGTGTCCGGGAACTTTCCCGGCAGCCCGGTGGACCTGCTGCACGAATTCACCCTTGAGGGGGATGCCGTCACCCGGCTGAACATCACCCTGGCCTAGCGGCCCCGGCGGCGTCCCCGCCAGGCTATCCGGCTAGTGCGTCTTGAGGAACATCAGGCCGATGAGCGCGGCAAGGAGCACGGTCCAGACGAGGGCCGCATGCAGGGTGGCCTTTTTGGCGCGTTCCTTTTCGTACCAGGACAAGGGGCGGATGCCCTGGACCAGGAAGGTGCCGACCCCGGCGAGGTTGAGGCAGATGATGTTGGCCGCGAAGAGCAGGCCCGCGCCGCCCGCCTCGGGCATAAGCCCCGCGCCCAGGAACAGGCCGCAGGCGATGAGCGGGGGGAGCAGTGACAGGGCGACCATGACCCCGACCAGGGAAGTGGGCACGCCCAGGGTGACGGTGACGATCCCGGCCGCGCCCGAGACCATGGCCAGGATGATGTCCGAATAGGAGGTCATGCTGCGCACGGACAGTTCGTGGGTCATCTCGGGCACGCCCAGGGCCAGTCCGACACCGGCGGACAGGGCGAAGCACAGGAGCACGCCCACGGCCAGGGTCTTCAGCGCCGCCCGGCTGAGCTTGGCGTCGCCCAGCGTGGTGGCCAGCGACAACCCCACGTTGGGCCCGAGGAGCGGAGCCAGGACCATGGCCCCGATGATGATGGCCACATTGTCGCGCATAAGCCCGATGATGCCCACCAGGGAGGAGAACAGGACGAGCATGACGTAGTGCTTGGAGAGCAGGCTCGTGTCCAGGACGTCTGCATAGAGCTCCTCGCGGCTGACGGCGGCCTGGCCGCCATTGTCCTCCCCGGAGGAATCGCTCCCCTCCTCCTCTTCCTCTTCCAGGGCCAGCTTGTCCAACCGGGGCAGGGTGGCCTCGGCGGAATAGACCACGATGCGGTATTTGTCGGTCCAGGCGAACAGTTCCTCCAACTCGTCCATGACGTTGGCGGTCTCGGCCACGTCCAGGACCACGCGGAAGGACAGGGACTCGCCGTCGTCGAGCGGCGAGGCCCAGAACACGTAGCCCGCGTCGGGCTGGTGCTCCTCCAGGGATTTCTTGACCTCGTCCTTGTCCGAACGGGGCGTGACGATCTCGATAACGCGCAATGCCATAGTGCCGACCTCGTATGGTTCCGATACCACAGGCAATACCACAGCGCGCGCCCGGAGTACATGCGCAACTCCCCTCCTCCGACCGCCGCGTCGTCAAGCCCGACAGGCCCAGGCGCGACAGCACCCGTCACCGCCCGCGCACTCCGCGAAGCGGCCATAAAAAGTTTAGGAAGGAAAGGGGGATGGGGGTCCGGGGGAAGGGGGAAAGGAAAGCCCTTTTCAAAGGGTTTCCTTTCCCCCTTCTCCCGGCCGCCGGAGGCACCGCCTAGGCGGAGCCGAGTTCGTTGATGAGGCCGTCGAGTTCCTTGGCGATGGCGGTCAGTTCGCTGCAGGCCTGGACGGACTGGGTCATGGCCTGGCTGGTGTTCTGGGAGATGCGGTGCATGTCCTCGGTGGCCTGGGTGATCTGTTCCGAGGTGGCGGACTGCTCCTCGGCCGCGGCGGCGATGCCCTGGACCTGACGAACCGAATCGCGCGAGAAATCGACGATCTCGGCCAGTGATTTGCCCGCTTCCTCGGCCAGGGCGGTGCAGGTCTCGACCACGCGAGCGACCTTGTCGGTCTCGATGACGTTGCGCTGAGCCATGGTCTGGATGGCCCCGATGGCGCTGCCCACCTCGGTGGTGGCCACCATGGTCTTTTCGGCCAGCTTGCGGACCTCGTCGGCGACCACGGCGAACCCGCGTCCGGCGTCGCCCGCGCGGGCGGCCTCGATGGCCGCGTTGAGCGCCAGCAGATTGGTCTGGTCCGCGATGTCGTTGATCACGGTCATGACCCGGCCGATGTCATCGGCCTGGCTGCCGAGTTCGCCCATGTTGTCGCGCAGCAGGGAGGCGAGTTCCTGGACCTCGTTGACCGAGGAGACCACCTTGACCACCACGTCGCGCCCGGCCCGGGCCTGGCCCTCGGCCTGGTCGGCGTTGAGCGCGGCCTCGTTGGCGTTGCGGGCGACCTCGAGCACGGTGGCGTTCATCTCCTCCATGGCCGTGGCCGTTTCGGTGGCGCGGGCGCTCTGCTCCCCGGCCCCCTGACGGGACTCCTCCACGCGCTCAAGGAGCTGCTGCGAAGCGGAGGTCATGCGCTCGGACAACCTGCCGGCCTGATCGGCCACGTGCTGCATCTTGCGCTGCGAATCGAGGATGTCGGTCTGGTCCACGATGACCTCGAGCGCCCCGACAACGCGGTTCTTCTCGTCGAGCAGGGGGCTGGCGTAGCCCTTGATGTCCACTTCGCCCGCCTCGAGCCTGCCCCGGGTGTTGCCCACGGCCCGTTCCATGGTCTGCATGGCCTGGGTGCAGACGCAGTCCCCGGTCTTGCAGATGTCGGTGTTGAAGACGCTGCTGCACGGCGACCCCAACAGCCGGGAACTGTCGCGCCCGGCGATCTCCTCGGCGTGCTGGTTGACGAAGAGCAGGTTGTGGTCGCGGTCCACGGTGAAGATCGGGAACGGGAAGGAATCGAAGGTGGCGGTGTAGGTGTCGGCCACCCGGTTCATGCTCTGGATGAGTTGGGCGTAGGCCCCCTCGTAACGGTCGGCGTCGCCGCGCGCGCGGACCACCCCGCGCGCGACCTCGCGGGCCGTGGCCTCGCAGTCGTCGATGAGCGCGGAGAGATTGACCGGAATGCGGCTGACGGACCGGTGGATGGCCCCGATCTCGTCGCGGCTGGTCACGGTCTCGCCCTGGGCAAGGTTGCCGCGCGAGACCTGCTCGGCCAGGTCGCGGATGCGGTTCAGGGGCCTGAACACGGCATAGCGCATGACCCCGAGCAGGGTGAGGATGGGCACGAGCACGGCCAGGGCGAAGAGGACCAGGACCAGGACCACGGCGCTGTCCAGGATGGCGTTCTGGACCGAGATGTCGCGGGCCAGGGTGATCACGCCGATGGGCTTGCCCTGGTAGTCCTTCACCGGCAGGTAGACCACGGCGTAGTCGCCCTCGATGGCCACGTACTGGCCGTCGACGGCCCTGCGCAGCTGGTCGGGCGTGACGCGGGCGTCCAGGTCGGCGTTTTCCTTGCCCGCCACGCGGACGTAGGCCTTGCCGATCAGGGGATATTTCGCGGGGTCCTGGAGGTTGGTGGTGGTCGGGAGCAGGGAAGCGTCCATGTACAGGGTATAGAAACTGCCTTCCTCGTCCTCGAAGAGTTTGAAGACGTCGTCGTAGCTCTTGAGCACCTCGACCGAACCGAGCTGGTGGCCCGAGGCGTCCTTGACCGCCACCACACCCCGGATGGCGAAGCCGCCGCGCCCGGGCTCGATACCGCGGCGGGGCCTGCCGTCGCGGTTCACGTCCAGGACGGTCTTGCGGAAGCTGGAAATGTCGTCGGACACGTCCACCCACTTGCCGTTGCGCTTGGCCTGCTTGTCGCGCCACATGCGAGCCAGGCTACGCCCGTTGGGCAGGTGGAAGTGCAGCCTGAGCTTTTCGCCCATGGCGTCCTTGTATCCGCCCAGGGCGGGCGCCAGCTGGCCGCGCAGGGCCTCCCGGGCGCCCTGCACCACCGGATCGGACTCGTCGTCGATATCGCCCTGGTGGGCCAGGGAAAATGCCTGGATAACCGAAGGCAGGCGGCTGAACAGGGCCGCTTCCTCCTCGGCCCGCACCGCGGCTTCCTCGGTGTTCTGCTCCAGGGTCTTGGCCGCGTTGCCGACCAGCATTTCGGCGAACGAGGTCCTCAACGCGCCGAACTGGCCGGTCAACAGGAAATAGCCGACACACCCGATCAGCAAAACCAGCGGGATGGTCGGCAACAGGATCTTGTATCTGATGCTCATATTGTAACCTCTCCAGATAATTGGACAGTCCCCCCTCCAGGATATGCCCGTCCTCTCTCGGTAATGAAAAGCGTCGTCTGCAAGCACAACACAGCGACCCTTTAGTTTAACAGACAATAGGGACAAACGGCAGGGAACGGCAGCGTAGAGCCTTCGTTCATAATTTCACATTATTTTTGTTCGGATTTCCCGAACAGCGAAGAACAGTCGATTTTGTTTGTGAAAAAAGGACATAAGTCCGGCCGTCCCTCAACCGGCAGGTTCGAAAAGACTTGCCCCGGACCGGGTTTTATGCCAGAAGGCCGGTTCCGCGATCGAAGCGGCCCGGCCGTCACGGGCTCTTGCCCGGCCAAGCCGTCCCTTCGCGACCCGCGTCCCCATCGTCTAGCCTGGTCCAGGACGGCGGCCTTTCACGCCGTTAACAGGGGTTCAAATCCCCTTGGGGACGCCAAGGAAATACAAGGCCTTACGCCGAGCGCGTAGGGCCTTTTTTCATTGTCCACGTATGAGCGCGTTGACAGATATCACTGATCTGATACCAATATCTGAAATACCCTTGAAGGATTCTTGGGGATTCTCGTCGCAACACCTTACAGGAGTTACGCCATGCCCGTTCAGCGCATCGCATTGTTCGCCGTGTTTCTTTCGATCTTCTCCTGGATGCCGGCCGTCACGGCCGACGCGTCCGCCTGCACCGGAATGCGGGTCGTGGCAAAGGACGGGTCGGTTGCCTGGGCCCGTTCCCTGGAATTTGGCAGCGACATCGGGTCCGCCCTGATGGTCGCCCAGCGCGGCATGCAGTGGACTTCCGGCGCGCCGGACAAGGCCCAAGGGTTGCGCTGGACCGCCAAGCACGCCTTTGTCGGGCCCACCGCCTGGGGGCTGCCCCTGCCCATCGAGGGCATGAACGAGAAGGGGCTGTACGCTGGCGGCTTCTGGATGACCGAGGGGGAGTCGGAATTCCCGGACGTGCAGCCCACCGACTACCCGCGCACCGTGGCCCAGATGTACTTCGTCCCGTGGGTGCTGACGAACTTCGCCACCGTGGACGAGATCAAGGCCGCCCTGCCCGGCATCACCATCGCCGGTCTGCGGGTCGAGGCCCTGCGCACGGTCCCCCTGGCCCACTGGTACGTCATGGACGCCACGGGCAAGGCGGCGGTCATCGAATCCATCGACGGCAAGGTGACCATCCGCGACAACCCGGTGGGCGTGTTCACCAACGCGCCCTCCTTCGGCTGGCATCTGACCAACCTACGCCAGTACATGAACCTGAACCCCGACAACGTAAAATCCGCCAAACTCGGTGGTTACGAGGTCCGGCCGCTGGGCGAGGGCACGGGCCTGCTCGGCCTGCCCGGCGACTTCACCCCCCCGTCCCGCTTCGTCCGCGCGGCCGTTCTCGCCAATTCGGCCCTGCAACCGGACGACGCCGACGGGGCCGTCAACCTGGGCATGAACCTCATTGCCGGGTTTGCCATCGCCAAGGGCGTCTCACGCGGCGTCGGGGCCGACGGCAAGCCGGAATACGACTACACCCAATGGACCACGGTCTACGATCTGGCGCGAAAGGGGCTGTACGTGCGCACCTACGAGAACCAGAACTACCGCCTCGTCCGGTTCGACAAACTGCCTCTGGACGGCGGCAAAATCCTGACCATTCCCATGGACAAGCGCTTCGGCCCCTACGAGGACATCAGCGGCCAGGCGCATTAGACCGGCCCGGAAACGAACAAAGGGGGTTGCGGGACTGTCCCGCAACCCCCTTTTTCCTGTGGATGAAACGGAAGGTCAGTGCAGGGCGGCCATGACCGCGCCGGTGACGATGACGTTGACCAGGGCCAGGGGCATGAGGATTTTCCAGCAGAAGTGCATGAGCTGGTCGTAGCGCAGCCTGGGCAGGGTGCCCCGGGTCCAGATGAGCAGGAAGGGGACGATCATGATCTTGAGCAGCAGCCAGACCGGACCGGGCAGCCACGGGCCGCGCCAGCCGCCCAGGAAGAAGACGGCCATGAGCGCGCCGAGCAGGATCATGTTCACGTACTCGCCCAGGAAGAACAGGGCGAAGCGCATGCCGCTGTACTCGGTGTGGAACCCTGCCTGGAGCTCGTTCTCGCCCTCGGGGATGTCGAACGGGATGCGCTTGGACTCGGCCAGGCCGCAGACGAAGAAGATCAGGGCGGCCACGGGCTGGACCAGGATGAAGGGATAGTCCGCCTGGGCGTCGACGATGTCGGTCAGGCTGAGCGAGCCGGCGAGCATGAAGACCGGGACCAGGGACAGGGACAGGGGCAGTTCGTAGCTGACCATCTGGGCCACGCCGCGCACGGACCCGATGAGCGAGAACTTGTTGTTGGAGGCCCAGCCCCCCAGGGCCACGCTGTACACGCCGATGGACGACAGGGCCAGGAAGACCAGGACCCCGATGTCCGTGTCGCCGATGACCAGGGGCACGGTCCGGCCGAAGAGTTCGATATTCCCGCCGAACGGGACCAGGGCGAACACGGCCAGGGTGGTGAAGGTCAGGATGCCCGGAGCCAGGAAGAAGAGCACCCGGTCCGCCCCGTCCGGGACCAGGTCCTCCTTGAGCAGCAGTTTGACGCCGTCGGCCAGCAGTTGCAGGGAGCCGTAGGGGCCCACGCGGTTGGGGCCGTAGCGCAGCTGCATGCGCCCGAGCAGCTTGCGCTCGAACAGGACCATGTACGCGGCCAGGGTCAGGACCACCAGGAGCACCACCGCGCTCTTGATGACCAGCACCGTCAATCCGAGCAGGAATTCCTCGCCCATCACAGGTTCCCTCCGGGGCAGCTGTCGTCCGTGTCGGCCCGCGCCATGGCCGCCCGGTCCTCGTCACCCTGCTCCCGCCACAGCCGGTTCATGGAAATGGTCGCGGCCATGCCTCCGGCGAACCGCCAGCCCGAGCCGGGCGTCCTGGGCAGGACCACCGTGTTCCGGGCCATGTCCTCCCGGCGGCGCAGCACGGTCCGGGCCACGCCCTGGGCCAACGGGATCAGGATGGTCTGTCCTTCCTCGAAACGCATGGCCGCCGCGTCCAGGGGGTGCATGAGCACGCGGGGATCGGGCAACAGCGTCTCGCCGGGCTCGCCGAGGTTGGCCAGCCGGTCCGCGCCAAAGGTGGAGCCCGTGACCAGCACGTCGCATCGTCCTTCCTCCTGCCCGGCCGTGACAAACGGGGCCAGCCAATCCAGCGAACCGAAGCGCACAGGGGCTTCGGACGGCAGGACCGGGACACCGCGTTCCGCCGTGGCCTCGGCCATAGCCGTCCGCAACCGTTCTTCGGCCGCAGACGGCGCGGTGTGGCCCTCGGCATCGGGCGCGAGCAGATCGATCCACCCGGTCGCGCCGCGCGGGTCGTTTCCGGGGATTCCGGCCCCGGGCGTGCGCGGCGGGTGCGAGCCATGGCCGTCCTGAATCACGGGCAGGCCCCCGGCAAAGACCGGTTCGGCGCGTTGCAGCGACCCGTGGTTGTCCACCAGGCAGCCGCCGGTCTCGAAAATCGTGTTCATGGGCAGTGCCACTTGGGCCTTGCTCCACGTAGCCGACGGGGCGCAATCCACGCAGACCAGCAGATCGAGCTTGCCCACCGCTTCTTCCATGGCCTGCACGCCGGGATATTCACCCAGCGGATCGGCCCCGATGCAGACGAACGCCTTGACGCCCCGCCCGTCGCCGCCGGGCATCAGCCGCCCTTCCAGGCTGGCTCCGTCGCCACCCGCGAGCAGGGCCGCGCCCAGGGAGTCGGCGCGCGGCAGGAGGCAGAACAGCCCGGAGCGGACCTCGACCCGGTCATCGCCGCCCTTGCGGCGCAACAGCCGGGCCACCCCGGCAGCCAGGACCGGCCACTGGGCGGGCATGGCCGTGGCCGAGCAGACCACCACCGGACGCTCGGCCCGGGCCAGGGCGTGGGCGACCTCGTCCAATTCGGCGCTCAATTCGCTGAAATCCTCGGCCCGCCCTTCCGTTATGGATTGCAATTCCCTCCAGAAGGCCAGCGCCTCGCCCTGAAAATCCGCCTCAATGAAGGCGCGCCCAAGGAGCTTCGCCAGGACAACGGGCAAGAGCCCGCGCCGCACGGGCAATTTGATCGGTTCGCAGGGCAGGTCCACGGGCCGGGGGTCGAGCACGGCCACCGTGGCCCCGGACCGGGCCGCCTGGCGGACGGCCAGGGCGGCCATGGGCGCTTCGCTCAGGGGATCGGCCCCCAGAACCAGGACCATGTCGGCCTTGCGGACCTGTTCCAGGTTCCAGGCCAGGTCCGCGTCCAGGCTCGCGGCGACGTTCAGGCAGGCGAGCCGCTCGTCCTCGGTCAGGAAAAAGCTCGGCGCGGGCACGCCCAATCCGTCCGCCAGCCGCTTGGCCGCGAACAGATCTTCCAAGGTGCATCGGGACGACGCGTGCACGGCCACGGATTCGGGACCGTGGGCGGCGATAATCGCCTTGAGCCGATCCATGGCGGCCCCCGTCCCTTCTTCGGGAGACACGGACCGCCCGTCCACCAACGCGGTGCGCGGGCGTTCGGGCATGGAGGCGTAGCCGAAGCCGTAGCGGCCCCGGTCGCACAGGAAATCGCCGTTAATGGCCTCGTTCAAGCGGTTCTCCACGCGCAGGACCTCGCGGTAGCGCACGGCTGCCAAAGTATTGCAGCCGAGCGAGCAGTGCGTGCAGACCGACGGCTTGCGCTCCAGGTCCCAGCGCCGGGCGCGGTACCGGGACGGCTTGTCGGTCAGGGTGCCGGTGGGGCAGATCTCGCCCAGGTTGCCGGAAAACGGCGATTCCAGCCTCCCCGGCTCGAACCGCTGGTAGGTCACCCGCCCGGCGATGCCGAAGGTGCCGAAGTCCGTGCCACCGGCGTATTCCCGGTAGAAGCGCACGCAGCGGTAGCAGTGGATGCAGCGGTTCATCTCGTGCTCGATGAGCGGGCCGAGATACTGGTTTTCATAGGTCCGTTTGGGTCCCCGGTAGTTGCGCAGGGAGTGGCCGCCGGACACGGTGGTGTCCTGGAGCAGGCAGTGCCCGCCCTCGTCGCAGATGGGGCAGTCGTGGGGATGGTCGAGCATCAGCCACTCGATGACCTGGGCTCGGAAGGCCACGGCATCCGGGTGGTCGGTGGACACGACCATCCCGTCGCGCGCGTCGACCATGCAGCTCATGTCCAGGTCCTTCTTGTGCCCTTCCAGAAATTTGACCGCGCACATGCGGCAGGCCCCCACCGCGCCCAGGGACTTGAGGTAGCAGAACCGGGGGATCATGATGCCCAGTTGTTCGGCGGCGTCGATGACCTTGGTGCCCGCGGGCACCTCCACCGCTCGCCCGTCAATGGTCAGCCTGGGCATCAGCCGTCCCTCCCTTCCGAATCCGCTTCATCGGGGACCGTTTCATCCCGGTCAAGGGACGTCCACAAGCCGGGCTTGGCCACGCCTTCGCCCACAAACGGGCAGCCCCGGCCGTCCAGGTGTTCACGGACCTCGTCCCGGAAATGTTTGAGCAGGCCGTGGACCGGCATGGCCGCGCCCGGGGCGAAGCCGCAGTAAGCATGCTCCATGCCGTCGGCCACCCGTTGCAGAAGCTCCACGTCGCGCTCCCCGGCCTCGCCCGCCTCGATGCGTTCGAGAATGTGCTTCATGTAGGGGATGCCCTCGCGGCACGGGGTGCACCAGCCGCAGGACTCACGGGCGAAATAGGCCAGGATGTTGATGGTCGCCTGGACCAGGCAGGTGTTCTTGTCGAAGACGATGACCGACCCGGTGCCCAGGGACAATCCGGCCTTTTTCATGGAGTCGAAGTCCATGGGCGTCTCCAGGTGCTCCCGGGCCACGAAGCTGGTGGACGTGCCGCCCGGCAGGCAGGTCTTGAACTCGGCCCCCGGCAGCATACCCCCGGCCGCCCCGAAGATGATGTCCCCCAGCCTGGTGCCGCCCGGCAACTCGAAGCAGCCGGGCTCGGCCACCTCGCCGCTCACGGAGTAGAGCTTGGTGCCGTCCCCGGTGGGCGACGCGGCCAGGGTCTGGAACCACTCCACCCCGTTGCGCAGGATGGACGGGACCGAGGCCAGGGTCTCCACGTTGTTGACCACGGTGGGCAGCCCCCACAACCCCGAGTCGGTCATGTGACTGTTCTTGTCCGGGTTGGGCCGCTTGCCCATGATGGCGTTGGCCTGGGCCGAGCTCTCGCCGCAGATATACCGCCCGGCGCTGCGGTGCACGTCGATGTCGAAGGAAAAATCGCTGCCCAGGATGTTTTTGCCCAGCAGCCCGGCCTCCCGGGCCACTTCCAGTTCCCGCTCCAGCAGCCGGGCGTCCGCGTCGTAGGACGGCCGGATGAAGAACACGCCGTGGTCCGCCTGGACCGCGTAGCCGCACAGGACGATGCCCTCGATGACCAGGTGGGGGTCGGTGTTGACCAGGATGCGGTCCTTGAAGGTGCCGGGCTCCATCTCGTCGGTGTTGCACTGGATGTAGCGCGGATGGGGCGCGTCCTTGCGCACGAAGCTCCACTTGCGCCCCGTGGGGAACCCGGCCCCGCCCCGGCCGCGCAGCCCGGAGTCCATGACCACTTTTATGACCTCGTCCGGGGTCATGGTCCGCACCGCCTTTGTCAGGGCCTCGTAGCCCCCGCCCGCACGGTAGTCCGCGAGGCTGGCGGGGCGGCAGTCGACGCGCCGGTTCTTGAAAAGCACCTGTTCGCTCATGGTCTCACCTGCACAGACACAGCGGGATGGTGTCGGCGTTTTCGCGCAGATTGTCGAGTATCCGGTCCACCTTTTCCGGAGTCAGCCTGCCGTAGTGCTCGCCGTTGACGAGCATGGCCGGGGCGTTGTGGCAGTTGCCCAGGCAGGCCGTGGGCAGGACGGTGAACAGCCCGTCCGCCGTGGTTTCGCCCACCTCCACCCCGAGCTTGCGGCAGAGGTAGTCGAACAGCCCGTTCTCGTGGTGCATCCAACAGGTCACGCCGTCGCAGACGTGGATCACGAACCGGCCAAGCGGTTCGCGGTAGATGAAGTCGTAGAAGGTGGCCAGTTCCTCGAGCTCGACCAGCGTCTTGCCCGTGAGCCGGGCCGCGTGGCCCATGGCCTCGTCCGAAAAATAGCCGAAGTGCCGCTGCAGGAGGTAGATCACGTCGATGATCTTCTCCTCCACGTGGTCCGTTTCCCGGACCATCTCCGCTATTTCCTGTTCCAATTCCCTGGGGAGCATGTTCCCTGTTCTCCTAGCGATCCAGATCGGGCGCGATGTAGTCCAGCGAGCCCATGATGGCGATGAAGTCGGCGATGGTGTGGCCTATGGTCATCAGGGGCAGGGCCTGTACCGAGGCGTAGCCGGGCGAGCGCATGTGCAGCCGGTACGGCATGTTGCCGCCGTCGCTGACCACGTAGAACCCCTGCTCGCCGCGAGGGGCCTCGGTGGCCGCGTAGGCCTCGCCCGCGGGTACCTTGGGGCCGCGCGTGGCGTTGATGAAATGATGGATCAGGCTCTCGATGTCCCGCAGGGTGTCCCGTTTGTCCGGGATGCAGTAGCGGTAGTCGTCGGCCATGAACCGGCCGGAAGGCATCCACTCCAGGCATTGGGCGATGATCCGGTTGCTCTGGACCATCTCCTCGAAGCGGACCTCGAACCGGGCCAGGCAGTCGCCCCCGTCGCGGGTGGGGATGTCGAAATCGTACTGCTCGTACCCGGAGTACGGGGCGACCTTGCGCAGGTCCCGGGTGGAACCGCAGGCCCGCAGGTTGGCCCCGGAGATGCCGTGGTCCACGGCGTTCTCAAGCGACAGGCGGCCGATGCCCTTGACCCTGGCCCGGACGATGGGGTTGCCGGTGATCATCCGCCGGTAGCCCGCCACCCTTTTCGGGAAAATCGTGACGAAATCGCGGACCAGTTTGTCCCAGCCGTCGGGCAGATCCATGGCCAGGCCGCCAATGCGCAGCCAGGCCGGGTGCAGCCGCGCCCCGGTGATGGCCTCCATGATGTCCAATATTTGCTCGCGCTCGCGGAAGGTGTGGAAGACCGGGGTGATCATGCCCAGGTCCTGGACCATGGTTCCGAGCCAGAGCAGGTGGTTGGAGAGGCGGTAGAACTCGGCCAGCATGACGCGCACGCACTGCGCACGCTGCGGCACGGCCACGCCGCAAAGCTTTTCCACGGCCAGCAGGTAGGTCAGGTTGTTGGCCGCCCCGCTCAGGTAGTCCAGCCGGTCGGTGTAGGGAATGAACTGGTGCCAGGACTGGTGCTCGGCGATCTTTTCCACGCCCCGGTGGTGATAGCCGATGTCCGTGGTCATATCCACGATCTCCTCGCCGTAAAGCTCGAGGATGAAGCGGACCAGCCCGTGGGTGCTGTAATGGTGCGGGCCGATGTTGAGCACGAACTCGCGCCGGGCGGGCGGCGCGGCATGGGCCTTTTCCAGCAGGCGGACCGCGTCCTCGGGCTGTTCGCGCCGGGCGTCCTCGGCCAGGTACGGGGCCATTTCCGTGGCCCGCTGCGGGTCGCCCTTGCGCAACGGGTGGCCCTGCCACTCCTCGGGCATGATCAGCCGCCGCAGACCGGGATGGCCCGTAAACCGGATGCCGAACAGGTCCCATATCTCGCACTCGTACCAGTTGGCGCTGGGCCAGACCGGCGTGGCGCTGGGCAGTTCGAGGTCCGCCCCCACGGGCACGCGCACCCGCAGGTACTCGACGGAGCTCAGGGACGTCAGGGTGTAGATCGCGGTAAAGTCGTGTTCGGGCCGGACCTTGCGCGCGGTCTCGTCCACGGCAGTGATGTCCTCCAGCCGTTCGAACCGGATGGGCGCCTCATGCTTGAGAAAATCGAGGACCTCGACAAGGCGCTGGGCCGGAACCGTGACGGTGGGCATGTCCACCACCGTCTCGTGCCAGGCCGAAGGCTCGCCGAACCTGGCGGCCAGGGCCTCGCGCAGGGCGTCGTGGGCCGGGGTGAATGAAAGTTTCGGGGCCGGGGGCGTCCACATCTCGTCGGACCGCGACCCCGCGAACACGGGCGGGGTCACCGAGGTGCCGCGCGCCGGGATGCCGGCCATGCCCGGGCCGCGCGTGTCGCGGTCCTTGGTCACGCCCGGGACCAGGATGTCGTCGCGCCCACCCAGGTGGCCGCCGTCCAGGTTGAGCACCGGGCGCAGGGGGCGGCTCTTCTGGCGGATCATGTCCTGGAGGGTGATCAGGCCGTGCAGCAACGCCTCGGGCCGGGGCGGGCAGCCGGTCACGTAGACGTCCACCGGGATGATCTGGTCCACGCCCTGGACCACGCTGTACACGTCGTACATGCCCCCGGTGTTGGCGCAGGAGCCCATGGAAATGACCCACTTGGGCCGGGGCATCTGCTCGTAGACGCGCTTGACCATGGGCGCGGCCTTCTTGAAGACCGTGCCCGAGACCACCAGGAGATCGGCCTGGCGGGGCGAGCCGCGCAGGACCTCGGCCCCGAAGCGGGCGATGTCGTACAGCCCGGTAAAGACCGTGGCCTGCTCCACGAAGCAGCAGGACAGGCCGAAGAACAGGGGCCACAGGCTGTTGGCCTGACACCAGTTGAGGATGACGTCGCCCAGGCCCGCCTTGTCGGGCAGAGCCCTGGCCGCGTTTTCGTCGCCGTTCATGGCGGCCCGCACGGCTCGGTCTATCGCTTGCGCGTCATGCCCCATTCGAGGCCTCCCTTGCGCCAGACCCAGAACAGACCGAGCAGCAGCACGCCGATGAAAAAGGTTATCTGGCCCCAGGCGGCCCAGGTCATGCGGGAGAAGGACACGGCCCAGGAGACCACGTACACGGCCTCCACGTCGAAGAGCAGGAAGAAGACCGCCACCAGCCAGAACGGGGCCGGATAGCTCGGCCGGGCCGAACCCGAGGGGATGACGCCGCACTCGTACGGGCGGCCCTTTTCCCCTTCCCCGCGCCTGCGGGTCAGGACCACGGACAGAGTCAGCAGCGCCGTGACCAGACCGGCCGCCAGCAGGGCGAAGACGATCAGGGAGAAGACGCTCGGGTCCCAGGCGTTGAACCCGGTGGACATGTATTCCGGTGACGTTGGCATGCGTTGCGATTCCTTATCAATCAACGGCCGACCGGCCGTCGTGGGCCCGGGGCCCGGCATTTCCGGGCCCGATGAACGACGCCCGACCTCTCCTGTTTAATAGCTTCGGGCACTTAAAACAAGTTACTGTTGGCAAAATCCTCAAAGAACATTTATCTATGTGCTCATGTTACTATCAATTTTCACGGACCGGTTGCCTCTTCAAGATTTTTGAGGGACACTGCGGAGCGGTTCCGGCAGGACTCATTCCGACGCGCGCTGAAACGCCGAATCGAGCAGCGAAACATGGTACACACGTTGACCGACTACATATTCCTCTCCAGGGTCCAGTTCGCGCTGACCACCATGTTCCACATCATCTGGCCGGTACTGACCATCGGCCTGTCCGTGTTCATTCTCCTGGCCGAACTGGCCTGGGTGCGCACCGGCCGGACGCACTGGTACCAGCAGGCCCGGTTCTGGAGCCGGTTCTTCCTCCTGGCCTTCGCCCTGGGCGTGATCAGCGGCATCCCCCTGGAATTCCAGTTCGGCACCAACTGGTCCGGCTTCTCCGCCGCCACCGGCCACTTCCTGGGCCAGATACTGTCGGTGGAGGCCATGTCCGGCTTCCTCCTCGAATCCATCTTCCTCTATCTGATGGTCGCCGGGTGGAGCCGGCTGTCGCCCAGGCTGCACCTGTTCACCACGGCCATGGTCACCCTCGGGGCGGTCCTGTCCGCCTTCTGGATCATGGTCGCCAACTCCTGGATGCAGACCCCGCGCGGCGGACATATGGAAAACGGCGTGTTTGCGGTCACCGACCGGGTGCGGGCCGTGCTCAATCCGGATCTGCTCGTCTCGTTCCCGCACATGCTCCTGGCCTGCCTGACGGCCACGGCCTTCATCCTCGGCGGGGTCGCGGCCTGGCACCTGCTGCGCGCCCGGCACACGGCCTTCTACCTGCGCGTCTTCAAGATCGCGGTGGCCGCCGGGCTCCTGCTGGCCCTGCTCCAGGCGGGCACCGGCGACCTGTCCGGGCAAAGCGTGGCCAGACACCAGCCCGCCAAGCTGGCCGCCACCGAGGCGTTCTGGAACACCAACGGCCCGGGCCAGGGCGCGGCCTGGTCCATCTTCGCCTGGCCCGACGCGCAGAACGAGCGCAACGCCGTGGAATTCCGCATCCCCTACGTGCTCAGCCTGCTGGCCACCCACGATCCCTTCGGCCGGGTCGTCGGGCTCAAGGACATCCCGCGCGACGAGCGGCCGCCCATCGTGCTCATCTTCTATTCCTTCCGGATCATGGTCTTCACCGGCACGCTGATGATCCTGGCCGGGCTGCTCGGCGCATGGGCCTGGCGCAAGGGACGGCTCACCCCGGAACGGGCCGGGGCCCAACGCAGGCTGCTGACCTTTTTCGTCTGGCTGGCCCCCTTTTCCATGGTCTCGGTCTGGACCGGCTGGATCATGCGCGAGGTGGGCAGGCAGCCCTGGATCCTCCACGGCATGCTGAGGACGGCCGACACGGCCTCGCCGCTCACGGCCCGGGCCGTGGGCCTGTCGCTGAGCATGTTCCTGGTGGCCGCCGTGGCCCTGACCTGGCTGTTCATCGCCTTCAGCCGACGGCTGCTCAAGGAGGGGCCGGGCCGCGACACGCCGCCCGACCGCTGCGAAATCGGGAGGCGGCCATGACCCCGCACGACGGCTGGTTCCTGCTCCTGGGCGGGGTGCTCTTCCTCCACCTGGGGCTGGGGAGCATCGACCTGGGCGTCTGCCTGCTCTCCCTGTTCGCGCCCCGGGACCGGGCCGAAACCATGCTCGGCTCCATCGACTCGGTCTGGCACGCCAACCAGACCTGGCTGGTGGTCCTCGGGGCCATGCTCTTCGGGGCCTTTCCCGACGTGTACGGCGAGGTCCTGACCCGGTTGTACGGCCTGGTCATCCTGCTGCTCGTGGCCCTGGCCCTGCGCGCGCTGGGGCTGGAATACCGCCACCACGCGGCGAAACCGGGGCCGTGGCGCAGGCTGGCGGGCTGGGGCGCGGTCGCCGTCATGCTCGCCGAGGGGCTGCTGCTCGGCGCGCTCTTCCTGGGGCCGCCGGAAGGCCCGGGCCTGTATGGACTCATGGCCGTGGCCCGGCCCGAGTTCTTCCCGGCCCTGCTCTTCCTGTTCTGCTGCGGCCTGCTCATGGGCGGGGCATGGCGGCTGGGCTGGCTCAGGCGGACCCGGGGCACCGACATCGACCTGCATCTCTATGCCGCGCTCACCCTGGTGGGCGGCCTGGGCGCGGTTCTGACCGGCGGGCTGCTCTGCGGCCAGCTGGCGGAAGGCGCGATGCTCGTCCCGTGGCCGTTTCTCATCCCCGTATGCATCGTCGGGCTGGCCGACCTGGCCGTCCTGTACGCCAGCCTGCGGCCCGGCTGGCAAGGATCGCCGCTGCCCTGGGGGCTGGCCCTCATCGGGCTGGCGCTGGCGGCCTGCGCGGCCGTGGCGCGCGGCGCGTGGGCCGCGACGGGCCCGGCCGGAGACGGCGGTGAGCTGTGGTTCCTGACAGTGGCCACGGCCGTGCTGCTGCCCCCGCTGCTGGCCTTCCAGATTTTCCAATACCGCCTGGAACGGCCCGGCAGGATGTCCGGTCACCCGGCCCAGGCGGACCCGGCAGGGGAGGAGCGGCCATGACCCGCGATCGGCTGATCGACATCCTCAAGGGCGTGGGCCGGGGCACCAAGGGGCTGCTCCAGGGGTACGGCGAGACCTTCAAGGCCATGTTCACCAAGCCCATCACCGTGCAGTACCCCGAGGAAAAACGCACCCCGCCGCCGCGCTCCAGGGCGCACATCATCCTGACCCGCTCCCCGGACGGGGACGAACGCTGCGTGGCCTGCTATCTTTGCTCGGCGGCCTGCCCGGTGAGCTGTATCTCCATGCAGGCGGCCACCCGAGAGGACGGCCGCCGGTACGCTGCCTGGTTCCGCATCAATTTCGCCCGCTGCATCTACTGCGGCCTGTGCGAGGAGGCCTGCCCCACCCTGGCCATCCAGCTCACCCCGGCCTACGAGTTCGCCAGCGACGCCACGCTCAAGCTGGTGGCCGAAAAGGAGGATCTGCTGGTGGACCACGGGGGCAAGGACAGCGAGTACGATTTCTACCGCCACGCCGGTGTGGAGGAGAAGTTCCCCCGCGAGGAGCACGAGGGCGAGAAGCCGCCCGTCAACTACAAGAGCAACCTGCCATGACCCTGTACGCCGCCCTGTTCTACTCCCTGGCCGCCGCGACCCTGATCTGCACCCTGGTGGCCGTGACCCGCCGGGTGCTGGTCCACGCCGTGGTCTGGATGGTCGGCTCGCTGCTCGGCACGGCCCTGATCTTTCTGCTGCTCGGCGCGCCCCTGCTGGCCGGTTTCGAGGTGATCATCTACGCCGGGGCGATCATGGTCCTCTTCCTGTTCGCCATCATGCTCATGGCCCAGGAGCCCAACGAGCCCAAGGAGGTCCGAGCCATGGTCCGCCGCAGGCTGTTCGCCAGCATGTTCTGGCCCACGGTCTGGGGGCTGGCCGGGATCGTCGCCTGCATGGCCCTGATCTCCTTCGACCCGGCCAACACCACGCCGCTGACCGCCGGGCGCGTCTCGCCCCGGGCGCTCGGGGCCTGGGTCTTCGGCAACGCCTGGCCCGCGGTGGAGGCCGTCTCCCTGCTGCTCTTCGCGGCCCTGGCCGGAGCCCGCTACCTCGGCCTGCCCCTGGTGCACTCGGACCGGCCCGAAAAGATCGGCGAGAGCCTGGACATGGACCAGCCGCCCTGCGCCGTGAACCCGGAGGATGAACGATGATCGTCCCCTTGGAACACGTCCTGCTCTTTGCCGCCGCCCTGTTCTTCATCGGACTCATCACCGTGGTGGCCCGGCGCAACCTGATCATGATCCTGCTCGGCGTGGAGGTCATGCTCAACGCGGCGGGCGTGGTCTTCGTGGCCGCCGCCCTGCGCTGGTGGGACATCGCGGGCCAGGGCATGGTCCTGTTCATCATGGGCGTGGCCGCCGCCGAGATCGCGGTGGGCCTGACCCTGGTCTTCCGCGTCTGGCGCAGGACCCGAAGCCTCAACCCCGACTCGCTGAAAACGCTTGAGGACTGACGGCATGACCGCGACACTCTGCCTGACCCTTTTCGCCCCCCTGGCGGGCGCCGTGATCCTGGCCCTGGCCGGACGAGCGTTGCCGCGCATGGCGTCCGGCCCGCTGGCCTGCCTGGCCGTGGCCGCGTCCCTGGCCGGCGCGGTCGCAAGCTGGGCGCAGCTTGATCACGGACGGGAGCTGGTCGTCCATCTCTTCACCTGGTTCGAGGCGGGCGGGCTGCGCGTGTCCGCCACCCTGCTCTACAACCCCCTGTGCGCGGTCATGACCACCATGGTCGCCTTCGTCTCCCTGGTCATCCACGTGCACTCCCTGTTCTTCATGCGCGACGACGACGGCTGGGTGCGCTACTTCTGCTACCTCAACCTGTTCGTCTTCTTCATGCAGTCCATCGCCATGGCCGACGACCTGGTCTTCCTGTTCATGGGCTGGGAGGGCGTGGGCTTCTGCTCCTTCTCGCTCATCGGCTTCTGGTACGCGGAACCGAAAAACGTGCTCGCGGGCAACAAGGCCTTCCTGGTCACGCGCATCGGCGACGTGGCCTTCCTGGGCGCCCTGGCCGTGCTCTTCGCCTCCACCGGCGACCTGAGCATCCACCATCTGTCGAGCAGCGCGCCCATCATGGCCGCCGGTACCCTGACCCTGGTGGGGCTGCTCCTGCTCACGGCTGCCACGGGCAAGTCCGCCCAGCTGCCGCTGTTGGTCTGGCTGCCGGACGCCATGGCCGGCCCGTCCCCGGTGTCGGCCCTGATCCACGCGGCCACCATGGTCACGGCGGGCGTCTACCTGCTCATCCGCACCTTCCCGGTCCTGCTGAACGCCGACGCCGCGGCCCTCCAGGCCGTGGCCGTGGTCGGCGCGCTGACCGCCTTCGTGGCCGCCTGCTCGGCCCTGGCCCAGCACGACATAAAGAGGGTCCTGGCCTGGTCGACCATCAGCCAGGTGGGCTACATGTTCCTGGGCGTGGGCGCGGGCGACCCGTCGGGCAGCTTCTTCCACCTGCTGGTGCACGCCTTTTTCAAGTCCCTGCTGTTCATGGTCGCGGGCATCGTCATCCAGGCCCTCGATGAGGAACACGACATCTTCCGTATGGGCGCGCGGGTGCGCAAAATCGTACCCGGCGCGGCCCTGGCTTTTTTCTGCGGGGCCGCCGCCCTGGCCGGATTGCCGCCGTTCGCCGGATTCTTCAGCAAGGGCCGCATCCTGGAAAACGCCCTGAACATGGCCCAGACCGGCCAGGGAATCTGGGTCTTCGTCTGGGCGGCGGGCACGGTCACGGCCCTGCTCACCGCCATTTACAGCTTCCGCGTCTTTCTCCTGGCCTTCACCGGGCGTCCCTCCCTGCCGCCCGAGACCGGCACGGAAAAGACGCCCGGGGCCATGCTCCACGTGCTCTGGCCCCTGGCCCTGCTGGCCGTGGTCGCCGGGCTCCTGGACCTGCCCGCGCACTTCGCCCATCTGGTCGGCGCGCCCGCCCTGTGGCTCGACCGCCTGACCGGGCTTATCCCGGCCGCGCGCCACGGGGCCGAATGGACCGGCACCCTTGCCGAGGGACTGGACGCCGGGCTGGCCGTGCTCGGGCTCCTTGTCGCCCTAGCCCTGTACGGCCCTTGGCGCGAACGCCGCGCCCCGGCCCAGGACAAGGGGATGCCCCGGTTCCTGCTCAACGGCTGGGGGTTGGACGCCCTGTACATGAACACCGTGGCCCGGCCCTACGTCCGGGCGGCCTCCAAGGTCTGGCGGAACGTCGAGGACCGGCTGGTGGACGGCGCGGCCCTCGGGCTCGGGGCGCTGGCCCTGCGCGCGGGCGGACGGCTCTCCAAATGGGGCGCGGAGCGCCTCTCCAACTACCTGCTCTGGCTGTTGCTGGGCGTGGTCGCCATGCTCGTGGTCATGGCCGCCATAGGGATTCGGTGAGGCTCATGATGCATGACTTTCCGCTGCTCACCGCGCTCATCCTGCTCCCGCTCCTTGGCGGGCTGGCCGGGCTGTTCTTCCACCGCCAACCGGCCCAGGCGCGTTTCATCTGCCTGGTCGCCGCCCTGGCCGAGCTGGCTCTGGCCCTGGTTCTCCTGCCGAAAGTCCTCGACGCCCGCGTCCTGGTCGAACGGTTCGACTGGATTCCGCTTTTGCACGTGCAGTATTCCCTGGCCATGGACGGACTAAGCTATGTCCTGGTCCTGCTCACGGCCCTGCTCGGCGTGCTCGGCATCCTGACCTCGTGGCGCGAGATCCGCGAGGGCGTGGCCGTGTTCCACTGCCTGCTCCTGGCCGCCCTGAGCGCGGCCATCGGCGTGTTCCTGGCCCGCGACCTGCTGCTCTTCTACCTCTTCTGGGAGGCGCAGCTCATCCCCATGTTCTTCCTCATCGGGCGGTTCGGGCATGAGCGGCGGCGCTACGCGGCGCTCAAATTCTTCGTCTTCAGCATGGTCGGCGGGCTGCCCATGCTCCTGGCCGTGGTTTGGCTCATGCTCACCGGGGTCAACCCGTCCCTGGCCGCCCTGGCCGCCTCGCCCGTGCCGGGCGCCATGCAGGGCTGGTGCGCGGCGGCCTTCATCCTGGCCTTCGCGGTCAAGACCCCGCTGCTGCCGGTCCACACCTGGCTGCCGGACGCCCATACCCAGGCCCCCACGGCGGGCAGCCTGCTTCTGGCCGGGGTCCTGCTCAAGACCGGGGCCTACGCCATGCTCCGCTGGGCCATCCCCCTGTTCCCCCATGCCGTTGCCCAGGCCGCCCCGTGGCTGGCCGGGCTCGGGCTGGCCGGATTGTTCTACGCCTCCTGGACCGCCATGGCCCAGCAGGACGCCAAGCGGCTGGTGGCCTATTCCAGCGTGGCCCACATGGGGCTGCTGACCTTCGCCCTGTTCGCCTTTGACCGCACCGGGCTGTCCGGCGCGGTGGTCATGATGGTCAGCCACGCCCTGACCACGGGCGCGCTGTTCGTCATGGTCGGCATGCTGGCCGAGCGGTTCCATTCCAGGCGGCTGTCCGACTTCGGCGGGCTGTGGGGCAAGATGCCGGTCTACGGCGCGTTCATGCTCTTCTTCGCCGTGGCCTCGGCCGGGCTGCCCGGCCTGTCCAACTTCGTGGGCGAGCTGATGATCATGCTCGGCTCCTTCAAGGTCTATCCGGTCGGCGCGTCCCTGGCCTTTTTCGGCATCGTGGTCGGCCTGGCCTACGTCCTGCGCCTGCTGCGCGGCACCATCCTGGGCAAACCCGGCCCCCTGACCGAGTCCGGCCAGGCCGTGGACCTGGACGGCCGGGAGATCCTGATCCTGTCGGTCTTCGCCCTGGCCGTGCTGCTCATCGGCGTGCACCCCGGTCCGCTGCTCGACCTGATCCGCGAACCGCTCAACATCCTGGCCGCGGGCAGGCCCATCTAGGCAAAGGCGGCGACCATGCACGATATCCTTCTCTTCGCACCGCACCTGCTGCTCACCCTGGGCATCCTGCTCTGCTTTGTCCTGGGCACCCTGTTCAAGCGCCCGGCCGGGCTGTACGGCGTGACGTTCGCGTCCACGCTTCTGGCCGGGGCCCTGGGCATGGCCGCGTACCCCTCCGAGGCCCCGCTCCTCCCCGCCCTGAAGCCGTTTCTGGCCACGGACGCGTTGACCGCCTATTTCCTGCCCCTGATCTGCGCCCTGGGCCTGGGCGTGCTGCTCTTCTTCGGCGGCGAGCTCAAGCGCAAGGGGCACAAGCACGACGACGAGCTTTACGCCCTGTTCCTGATCGCCCTGCTCGGCGGCGTCATCCTGGCGGGCGGCCGGAACTGGCTGGCCTTCTTCCTCGGCCTGGAACTCCTCTCCCTGCCGCTGTACATCCTCATCGGCCTGCGCAAGGACAGCGGCGGCACCGAGGCCTCGGTCAAATATTTCGTCATGGGGGCCACGGCCAGCGGGATACTGCTCTTCGGCACCGGCCTCATCTACGCGGGCTCGGGCAGCCTGGACATCGCGCACAGCCTGCGCGCCCCGGAAGGCGGCGGCACCGTGCTCGTCGGCCTGGCCATGGTCCTGGCCGGTGTGGCCTTCAAGCTGTCGCTCGCCCCGTTCCACCTCTGGGCCCCGGACGTGTATCGCGGAGCCCCGGCCTCGGTGGCCGCCCTGCTGACCTCCATGGTCAAGGCCGCCGTGGGCGGCGGGTTGCTGCGCATCGTCCTGGACCTCGGCCCGGACCTGTGGCCCGCCACGGTCCCGGTCCTCTGGGGGCTGGCCGCCCTGACCATGCTGGCCGCCAACCTGGCCGCTCTGGCCCAGGACAGCCTCAAGCGCATGCTCGGTTTTTCGTCCGCCGCGCACATGGGCTACCTGCTCATGGGCGTGCTCTGCGTCAACCAGGCCGGGCCCGGCCCGGTCATGTTCTACGCCGCCGCCCTGGCCGTCATGGACCTGGCCGCCTTCGGCGGGCTCTCCCTGCTGGACGACGGGACCGAGCCCGTGGACACCCTGGCCTCCCTGCGCGGCCTGGGCCGTTCCCGCCCCTGGGCCGCCGGGCTGCTCGCCGCCGGGCTGGCCGCCTTGGCCGGGCTGCCGCCCACCGCCGGATTCACCGGCAAACTGCTCCTCTTCCGGGCGACCATCATGGGCGGCTACAACTGGCTGGGCGTCATCGGCATCCTGGGCGCGGCCCTGTCCGTATTCTATTACCTTCGCCCCCTGGTCGCCCTCTACCTGCGCGAGGGCGGCGCGCCGTCCCTCCCCGAACGCCTCACCGTGGCGGGCGGCGTGGCCGTCTTCCTGGTCCTGCTCGCCCTCGTCGGTTTGGGCGTCGCGCCCTCGCCTGTTTTGCAGTTGATTCCTTAGATTCAAATCAGGTTTTGATGGCCGCTTCGCGGCGTTTGCCGGGTGATTTCGCCTCTGGCGGGCAGCACTAGCTCTTAGGCGAGTCCTCGAGCCTTAGAGATAGCGACAGCAGCGATAGGGTTCGCACCCTTGCATCCCGGTTATGCGCCTGCGGCGCGGGTGGAGTCATAAAAAAGGGCGGCCCCTTATCGGGACCGCCCTTTTTGCGTTTGGTGGGAATCGGCTAGAAGTCGCCGTCGATGTCGGCCACGCCGACCACCTTGTGGTTGACGAACTCCTTGATGCCCAGGTCGAGCAGCTCGCGGCCGAAGCCGGAATTGCGGACGCCGCCGAACGGGATGTCCGCCTTGACCATGGTCGGATGGTTGACGAAGACCATGCCGGTGGAGATCTTGCGGGCCACTTCCTCGCCGTGCTTCAGGTCCGAGGTGAAGACCGAACCGCCCAGGCCGAACGGGGTGTCGTTGGCGATGGCCACGGCGTCTTCCTCGTCCTTGGCCCGGAAGAGCATGGACACCGGGCCGAAGAACTCCCAGTAGCGGGCCGGGTTGTCCAGGCCAACGTTCTCCAGGATGGTCGGCTGCACGAAAGCGCCCGTCTCCGGGACCTTGGGGCCCACTTCGGTGGCGGTCGCGCCGTGCTTCACGGCCTCGGCGATCCTCGCCTTGAGCTGGTCGGCGGCCTCCTGGGAGGACAGCGGGGCCAGGGTGGTCGCGGAATCGAAGGGATCACCGGCCTTGAGGCCCTCCACGCCCTTGACGTACTTCTCGCGGTAGCGGTCGTACAGCTCGTCCACGATGATCATGCGCTTGGACGAGCAGCACACCTGGCCGCCGTTCCAGTGGCGGCCGAACACGCCCCACTTGACGGTCTTGTCCAGGTCGGCGTCGGCCAGGACCACGAAGGCGTCGTTGCCGCCCAGTTCCAGGGTGGCCTTCTTCAGCGCCTGGGACGCCTGGGTGGCGACCACCTGGCCCGCCTTTTCTGAACCGGTCAGGGCCACGCCGCGCACGCGGACGTCGTTGATGATCAACTCCAGCTGGTCGCGGGTGGCGAACAGATTGGTGAACGCTCCGGCGGGCAGGCCGGCCTCGAGCATCAGCTTCTGCATGGCCTGGGCGGACTGGGGCACGATGGAGGCGTGCTTGAGCAGCAGGGTGTTGCCCGCGGATAGCTGGGGCGCGATGATCCGGGCCACCTGATAGTACGGGAAGTTCCAGGGCTCGATGGCCAGCAGCACGCCCAGCGGTTCGGCCAGGAGCTTGTACTCCCCCTTGGTGGACGGGTCCACGTCCAGCTTGCGCGGGGCCAGCTGGGCCTCGGCGTGCTTGGCGTAATAGTCGAAGATGTCGGCGGACAGGTCCACCTCGGCCTCGGCCTCGGCCGTGACCTTGCCCATCTCCAGAGTCAGGAGCCGGGCGTACTCGGACTTCTCCTTGCGCAGGATCTCGGCGGCCTTGCGCATGACCGCCGCCCGCTCGGCAAAGGGAGTCTTCCTCCAGGCTTCGAAAGCGCTCTGCGCGTCATCCAGGGCCTTGCGGACCTCGTCGTCGGTGGCAAAGGGGAAGGTGGCGACGGTCTCGCCGGAATACGGATTGATGGTGGCGTAACTCATAGTGGAACTCCTTGGGCGCATGGCGCCCGGTATCGGCAACATGCCTCGGGATGCTGTGGTTGAACGAAACGGGCCGCAAACGGTCTGTTTCGCGAAGTCAAATCCCGTCGCGCATGCCGCCTTGCATGCTGTCCGGGCGCACGGCCCGAAGCGGGTAAACTACAATGCTTGAGTCGGATTCCAACCGATGCCCGGGGATCGATGCATTCGGCTTCAGGTATGTAGTCGCTAATAAAAGGTACAATCAACTAGGGGTATTAATAACATTTTAATAATCATTGTCAACAATGAATCACAAAAAATTCGACAGCTTTTTCGCGTCCCGGCAAGAAGGGGTCGCCGCGTGGCTCCCCCTTTCATTCTTGCCCCGGCCGTGTCCTCAACGGCTGCTGTCCAGGCAGGACCCGGCGTGCAGGGATTCCCGCACCCGGCACAAGAAGGCCCGGTTGTGCGATGAGCCCTCGCCCATATGCTTGTAGATGGCCATCTTGACGAAGTCGGTCAAAAACGCCCAGGCCAGCGAATAGCCCCAGACCAGGCCGATGGCCGCCCAGTCGATGGGCGCGATGAGCCCGAAGCCGTAGGCGGCCAGCAGGGTGCCCAGAAGCTTGGTGCCCACGGCGGACCAGACCATCACCGGCGCGGGGTACGGCGGCTTCCAGAAGTACCCCCGGCTGCGCGAGACGAACAGGGTCAGGTGGCCGGACACCGCCATCTTCAGGAAGATGTAGGTCTGGACCTCGGCGATGGTCAGGTGCAGCCAGGTCAGCCCGAGGTAGAGCATCAGGAAGCTGCCGAGCACCCCGGTCAGTCCCATGGCCAGGGAGACCGACAGGACCCGGTGCATGTTCCAGCGCACCGGGTTGGGGTCCAGCCAGGTGCGGTCGTAGGCTATGGTGATGATCGGCACGTCGTTGAGAAAGGCCAGCAGGATGATCATGATGGCCGTGATCGGGTAGAAATTGAAGGCGATCATGGCCAGGACCACGAAGATCATGATCCGGATGGTCTCGGTGATGCGGTAGATGGCGTAGCTGTCCATGCGCTCGAAGATGCGCCGGGCCTCCTCCACCGCGTTGATGATCACCGAGATGCCCGGCGCGGTCAGGACCAGGTCGGCGGCCATGCGCGCGGCGTCCGTGGCCCCGCTCACGGCGATGCCCATGTCCGCCTGCTTCAGGGCGGGTGCGTCGTTGACCCCGTCGCCGGTCATGCCCACGATGTGGTTGCGCGACTGCAACAGCTTGACGATGTTGAACTTGTGCTCCGGGAACACCTGGGCGAAGCCGTCGGACCGCTCCACCTCCTCGGCGGCCTCCCCCTCTTGACCGTCCGCCTTGAGCCACTTCCCGGCCACGGCGATGTTCTGCCCCAGGTCGAGCTGGCCGGAAATCTCCTTGGCGATGGCCAGGTTGTCGCCGGTGACCATCTTGACCTCGATGCCGTGCTTCCCGGCCTGCCCGATGGTCTCCTTCGAGTCCTCGCGCGGCGGGTCGAACAGGGGCAGGATGCCCAGGAACCGCCAGTCTCCGCCCGCATCGCTGCGGGCCACGCCGATGGTCCGGTATCCCTTGACCGCAAAGCCGTGGGAGGCCTCCTCGGCCTTGTCGCGGACGTCGTCGCCCACTCCGGCCAGGTCCAGGATGACCTGCAACGCCCCCTTGCTGACCTTGAACCCCGCGCCGTCGGCCCTCTTTATCGAGGCCTCGGTGCGCTTGCCCACCGGGTCGAAGGGCACGAACTTCTCCTGGGTATACGTGGACAGGACGGCCTTGTCCCCAAGCCCCTCCATCACGGCGATGTCGATGGCGTCCTCGTTCTCGGCCTTGGAGGCCAGGCTCCCGGCCAGGATCAGGTCGGCCGCGTCCGTGGCCTCGAAGACCACGGGATCGCCGAGCTTGAGCTTGTTCTGGGTCAGGGTGCCGGTCTTGTCCGAGCAGAGGATGTCCATGCCCGCCATCTCCTCGATGGATTCCAGGCGCGAGACGATGGCCTTGTGCCTGGACAGGGCCAGGGCGCCCACGGCCATGGTCACCGAGAGCACGGCGGGCATGGCCACCGGGATGGAGGCCACGGTCAGGATCAGGGCGAACTGGACCAGCTCCAGGAACGGGGTGCCCCGGAAGAGCTGGACCACGATGAGCACGGCCACCAGGGCCAGGCTGAGAAAGATCAGGTAGTCGCCTATCCGGATGACCGCCTTCTGGAAGTGGGACACGGCCTTGGCGTCGGACACCAGCCGGGCGGTCTTGCCGAAGAAGGTCTCCCCGCCCGTGGCCGTGACCACGGCCTCCATCTCGCCCTGCCTGGCCACGGCCCCGGAATAGGCCAGGTTGCCCACGCCCTTCTGCACGGGCAGGGACTCGCCGGTCAGGGCGGACTGGTCCACGCTGAGATAGTCGCCGTCCACCAAGCGGCAGTCGGCCGGGATGATGTCTCCCATGCGCAGGCGGATGACGTCGCCGGGCACCAGGTCGCGGGCCTCGACGCTGTGCCACTCGCCGTCGCGCAGCACCCGCCCCTTGAGCGCCAGTTTGCTCTTGAGCGCGTCCACGGCGTTGCCCGCCTGGTATTCCTGCCAGAAGCCGACCACCGCGTTGAACACGAGCAGGGCCAGGATGATGCAGAAGTCCGCCCAGTGGCGCACGGCCAGGGAGAGCACGGCGGCCACCTCGATCATCCAGGGAATCGGCCCCCAGAAATAGCCGAGAAACTGCATCAGCGGGCTGACCTTGTGCTCTTCCAAAGCGTTGGGCCCGTACTGCGCCAACCGGTTGGCGGCCTCGACCGAGCTCAGCCCCTGCGCGGAGCTGTCCAGGTCCCTGAAGACCTCCTCGGGGTTGCGGTAATCCTGTTCCCTGCCGTCGGTGTTCGAATCCTGTGTGCCCATGATCTGTTCCCCGCATCGAACCGCCCGCAAAGAGGGCGTATTGTGCCGCCGCCCGGCCCGGGTGCGTCCGGCTCCGGCAGGGAGGCAGCGATAACGATACCTGCCAGCATAGCACACGCGGCCCGTTTTGGGAAAGGGGCCGGCCGATCAACGCGGCCCGTCGGAATGCCCCTCTTCCGCGCCACGGCAACGCCCTTGTTTCACGGATGATTATGGATCGGAAAGCGGGCGGCGGAATCCGCCGCCGGATCATCGCCCTTCCTGTACAGCGGGCCGTTCTTTGCGTAGAGTCCGGGTCGGTAATTTATCGTTTACCGTAAGGAGGCCGGGCGTGTCGGCAAGGACATCCCGGCGTCTTGCGCAGGCGTAACCTTCCAGCATACCAATTGGAGTCCGCATGGATCGGCCCGGACATCCCGGCAAAGGAGACAGGGACCTGAGCATCGACATCGCCAAGGTGTTCGGCATAATGCTCGTGGTGATGGCCCACTCCCAATCGCCTTTTCCGCTGGAAAAGATGATCACTTCGTTCACCATGACCGTGTTCTACATGATCAGCGGCCTGCTCTACAAACCCCGAGGCGTCGCGCACGCCCTGCGCAACAAGCTGAGCACGCTGGTTGTCCCCTATTTCATGGCGGCCATCGTCACGCTGCCCACCCTCTGGGCAATCGGCCAGGGGTCGCTGTTCAACACGGATATTGTCTTCAGGCTGCTCGATGCGAAGGACGAAGGTCTGGTGTGGAACTCCCCCCTCTGGTTCCTGCCGAGCCTCTTCATCACCATAGTGGCGTTCTCGCTGCTCGAAGCCGCGCTGCGGAGCACCCGGGCCGCCGCCCTAGCCGGGATCGTCCTCGGGCTGGCGGCCTCATACCTGGTTTTGCCCGTCCGCCCTTTTCTGTTCTTCGGCCTGGACACCGCAGTCCCGGGCCTGGCCTTCTTCAGCCTTGGAGTCCTGGTCTCCGGCCGGGATAGCCTGCGCAACCCCTCGCCCAGGTGGAACCTCGCGGCGTTCGCTCTCTGCTTCGGCCTGTGGGTGGCCACCAGGATGCTCGGCGGCCACCCCTATTTCATAATGGCCAAATACAGGATCTCTCCCAACCTGTTGTTTTTCGCCACCGGCATCGCCGGGACATTCGCCACCCTGTACTTCGCCCGATTCCTGGACCTGATATGGAAACAGGACGGCTCCGGCCTCCCGGCGCGGTTGCTGCTGTTCCTCTCCTCGTCCATGTTCGGCATCTACGTCTTCCACAAACCGATCATCAACAGCATCCGCGACTACGTTCCGCCCCTGGGCGGTCTCCGATTCCTCGTCCTCTTCATTGCGGGTGTAACGATATCCAGCCTCCTCCTGGCCCTGCTCAGAGTCGTGTCGCCCCGCCTGACCAGGGCGCTCACGGGCTCCCGATAGACCCGGCTTGAGACGGCACCGGCCGGTCAGGCCGCGTCGACCGCATCCCAGAGGTTGACCTCGGTGGGGCAGGCCTGCAGGTCGGCCGTGGCCTCGCGCATGGCGGCCATGTGCGCGGAGCGGCCGTGGGCCTCCAGGTGGGCCGGGCTCTCCCATATCTCGTAGAACAGGAAGGTGTTGCCGTAGCCCGAGCGGTGCAGGTCGTAGCGCAGGCAGCCCGCCTCGGCGCGGACCTCGGGGATCACCTTGCGCAGTTCCTTTTCCAGGGCCGCCTCGCAGCCATCCTTGGCCATGATGACGGCCGTCACATAGGTCTTCGCCATGTCTTTACTCCTTTTGATTGCGCCGGGGCTCTCCCCGGCGGGCCGAGCCAGGGTAGCCCAGGCCGGGCGGCCGGGCAACCGGCCGACGGGCCGTTTTTCGCGCCGGGCGAAAAACCGTGTAACCGCTTCCGGACGCGCGGCGATGTTACCACTGTGGGCGGCGCGTTTCCGGCCCACGGGTTTCCGGGCGGACCGGCGCCGGGCGCGGCGATCCCTCCCCCGGCCGGAGGCCCCCGTTTGTTCGATCCGTCGACTCCAACGGCACGGGGCACCGTCTCCCGCCCCACCCTGGTAAAGGATCGATCTCCCGGGGGCCGCGCCGGGCGCGGCCCCCACAACGAATACAGGGCGCGGCCCGCTTGTGGCCCCGCGCCGCATGAGGCATGCTGCGGACATTGACGGCACCGCAACGATAGAAAAGGTCGAATGCCCGTACACCTGGACGACGCAGAGGTCATCGAGCGCATCCTCGATGGCGACCGGGACGCCTTCGCGCTCCTGCTCAAGCGGCACGAGAGCCATGTCTCCCGGCTGGTGGCCGCGCATGTGCCCGCCGACCAGGCGGCCGAGGTGGCGCACGAGGCGTTCATCCGGGCGTATAAGGGACTGCCGGGCTACCGTCCGGTCAAGCCGTTCCGCAACTGGCTGACCACCGTGACCCTGCGCTGCTGCAAGGATTACTGGCGCAGGACGTACCGGAGCAGGGAAGCTCCGGTATGCGACCTGAGCGAGGACGGGCAGCGCTGGCTGGACACGGCCCTGGCCGCAGCCTCGGCCGAGGAATTCGAAACCCTGGCCCGGCGGCGTGAGCTGGGCGAGATACTCGCGGCCGTCCTGGACATGCTTTCGCCGCTGGACAGAATGGTCATGACCCTAAGCTACCTGGAGGAGCGTTCGACCAAGGAGACGGCGGAGATGCTCGGCCTCAGCGTGCCCAACGTCAAGGTGCGCGCCTTCCGGGCCAAACGGAAACTCAAAGGCTTTCTCAAACGCTACGGCATCCAAGGAGAGGAGCATGAAGCGTAGATCCACCCCCAAGGAATTTCACACCCTGCTTTCCCGGATCCATGCGGCCCGCCCGGACTGGCGGCCCGACCGGTCCTGGCGCGACGCGGTTCTGGACGAAGCGGCCCGGCTGCGCGCCTCGGCCATGGACCTGGACCGGCTGGCACCCCGCTTCACCCTTGCGGCCGCGGCCGTGTCCGGGGTCAGCCTGCTTGCCGCCTTCTGGGTCCTCAGCGACCTGTCCACCCGAATCCTTTCGGTCCTGTCCAGCCAGGCGCTCCAGTTCGGCGCGCCCGGCCTCGGCATATAGGGAGCGGGCCATGCGCAAATGGAAAATCTGGACCGCCTTTCTGGCGGTGTTTCTGGCAGGGGCCCTGTCCGGCGTGGCCGGAACCGGACTGTACATCAGGCTGCACTTCGCCCCGCCCCCGGACCGCGAGACCTTCCGGACGGAGTTGACCGAGCGGGTGTCCTCCACCCTGTCCCGCGAGCTGGACCTGACCGGCGAGGCGGCCAAGGCGGTGCGCGCCGAGGTGGCCGCCACCCTGGACGAGCTCGAGGCCGTGCACGCAGAACTCCGTCCCCGTGCCCGGGCCATCGTCACGGACGGCATCGAGCGGGTGAAGGGCCACCTGACCCAGACCCAGCAGGCCGAGCTCGACGAGCTGATCCGGCGCAACCGCGAACGGCCCTTCAGCCTGTTCCGCCTGCCGCCCCCGCCCCCACCGCCCCTGTTTCCCTGAACCGGTGCTAAACCACGCCCAAACACAACCCCCTTGTCCCCCCCGGACAAAGTTGATAGGTGTCTGTTTCCAGTAGGCATCTGTCTGCAGGCCCCGGGGGAGGACGCGACCAGCGCCCCCGCTCCCCCGGCCGCCCGCAAAGGCTTGGAGCAAGGGCCGCGTATCCCATACGCAGCATCTTCTTCCGTCCAACGCCTCAACCGGCGCTCAAGTGCGAATTTTCGCGCAGGCGCGTCGGCTGCAAGGCGCAAGGAAATCACAGGGCCGCCGCGTATTCCTATACGCAAGGGTCTGGGATTTCCGCAGCAACGCCGCAGACGGCGTGCCTGCGCGAAAATTCGGGGAAGCGTTTCGGCACCGGTGTGTCGCTTGGTCTTCAAAACCAATGTGTGGCAGTGATGTCACGGGCAGGTTCGACTCCTGTACGCTTCCGCCATCGCTAACCAAAAGAGACAGTCCGGAGACTGTCTCTTTTTTTATTAAAGCAATGGTTCCTGCGCCAGGCCAGCTTGCGCAAGCCACACGGCTGGCCTAACAATTATCCATTTTTCATGCTCAACCCAATCCGCCGCCGTTGAACGTCAACACTGAGCACAGTGACTTCCACCTCTTTGCCCGCGGCCACGACGTCGGAAGGATCACGGACAAAACCGTCCGAGAGCTGGCTGATATGCACCAGGCCGTCCTGATGGACGCCGATATCAACGAAGGCACCGAACTTGGTCACGTTGGTGACGATGCCGGGCAGCTTCATGCCCTCGTGGAGATCCTTGATGTCGTTCACCCCTTCGGCAAAGGAAAACACGCTGAACCCGGCTCGTGGATCACGGCCGGGCTTGGCAAGTTCATTCATGATGTCCCGAAGGGTCGGCAGGCCCACATCTTCGGAAACATACGATCCGATGTCCACGCGGGCCCGGGAGTCCTCATTCGTCACCAGTTCGGCAACGGAGCACCCCGCGTCCCTGGCCATCTTTTTCACCAGATCATATCGCTCGGGATGAACGGCGCTGCTGTCGAGAATCTCTTTGCCTTTGACGCGGAGGAATCCGGCGGCCTGCTCAAAGGCCTTGGGGCCAAGCCGAGCCACCTTGAGCAACTCGCGCCGTGAAGAAAACGATCCATTTTCGTCTCGGTAAGCCAAGATGTTCTCGGCCAGCACCGGTCCAAGGCCGGAGACATGGGTCAGCAGTTCGGCGCTGGCGGTGTTAAGGTCGACGCCTACAGAGTTGACGCACCGCTCCACAACGTCATCAAGTCCCTTTTTCAAAGCGGTCTGATCCACGTCGTGCTGATACTGTCCCACCCCAATTGATTTGGGATCAATCTTGACCAGTTCGGCCAGCGGGTCCATGAGCCTGCGGCCGATGGAAACAGAGCCGCGCACAGTGAGATCAAGATCCGGGAACTCACGCCTGGCCACTTCGGAGGCCGAGTAGATGGAGGCACCGGACTCGTTGACCAGAACGACGGGAACACCAAGACCAAGCTCACGCACGAAGGCCTCGGTCTCGCGTCCCGCCGTGCCGTTGCCTATCGCTATGGCTTCGACGTCATACCGTGAACAAAGATCGCGGAGTATCTGCGCCGCGTCAGTCTGCTGTTTCTTTGAGCCGGTCGGATAGATCGCGGTATGATCCTGGAGTGCGCCCTGGGCGTCGAGGACGGTAAGTTTGGCGCCGGTTCGAAAACCGGGATCAAGAGCCAGTACACGCTTCTGGCCAAGAGGCGCCGCGAGCAACAACTCGCGCAAGTTCGAGGCGAATACGCCAATGGCTTCGGCATCCGCCCTCTTCTTGATTTCCGCACGGACCTCGTTTTCAATGGAGGGACGAAGAAGCCGTTTGTAGCTGTCTTCAAGGGCCAATCCGACCTCCTGGGCATCAGGGCCGGAACCGTGGACCAGCTCACGAACCAGCAGGCCCACGCCTTCATCATCGGGCGGTCGCAAGAAGAGCCGGAGGACTTTTTCCTTCTCCCCTCTGAACATGGCCAAGGCCCGATGCCCCGCGACACGCACAAGCGGCTCATCCCACTCAAACCAATCCCGGAATTTCTGCCCTTCCTCCATCATCTTCTTGACGACCTTGGACTGGAAACGGCCACGCTTCACGAACAGGACGCGGAGGGCTCCACGTATTTTGGATTGCTCGCTCACATCTTCCGCGATGATGTCTCGTGCACCGGCAAGGGCGGTCTCAATGTCGGGGACATCCTTGTCGGCGTCGACAAAGCGCTTCGCCTCCAATTTGGGATTGATGCCCTCCTGCTTGAAGATCGACTTTGCCAAAGGAGCCAGGCCGCGTTCCTTGGCGATGCTCGCGCGTGTCTGGCGTCTGGGGCGGTGCGGAAGGTAGATGTCCTCAAGGATCGTCTTGTCCTTGGCGTTCTCGATGGCGATTTTGAGTTCATCAGTGAGAAGCCCCCGTTCGGCCAAAGAGGAAAGGATGGAGTCGCGGCGTTTATCCAGTTCGGCCAACTCGGTGAGCCGGTCACGGATTTTGCCGACGGCCACTTCGTCCATGCTCCCCGTGGCTTCCTTGCGATAGCGGGAGATGAAAGGAACCGTGGCCCCTTCGTCGATGAGAGAGGCCACGGCTTTTACATGCTTGCCGGAGAGCGCAAGTTCCTGCGAGATGCGCTGGATATGTTTGTCGTTCAAGCTTTTGTTCCTGTTTTTTAATACATGAGTGATTGTCTCTTCACCCGGATAGAGTCCATGCCCAACGAATCGACACACTCTCTATCATGGCCTCCCTGTCGGCGCCACCGTCCATGGGGGATTGCCGTACATTGACCTCCCTACCGCTCCTACCGCTTTCGTCCAAGATTCCGAACCGTCCCTGAAAAGCGAACGAATTCGAGCAGTCATGACAGGGACGGCACACGGAGGCCAGGGTAAATCATCAGCAAATACGAATTGATAGGTTGCCACAGAGCCAACCTCGGCTACAGGCTCCCGTACGCTTCCGCCAAACCGAAAAACAAAGGGCGTCCCATGGAACGCCCTTTTCGTGCTCTTTTCCGGCCGCAGCGACGTTTACCGCCGCCCTTTAGCCCAGAAGCTATCCGGCCTGGCGGCCGCGTAAGACGACCATCCGCCATATCCGCGAGCGCTCGTTTGCGCTCAGCATGGTCACGAACGCCACCGGGACATAGGCCGCCACCAGGATGGCCGCCTTCAGGAAGACGTCGGCGTAGGAGTTGGAGGGCAGCCTGTCGTCGATGAGAAAAAACGCGAGCAGGAAGACCGCGATAGGCGGGGCCAGCTTCAGGTAGCAGCGCAGCAACTGGTCCGTGATGGAAATATGAAAACTTCTGCTCAGATACACCGTGAAGATGGAGAAGAAACACAGCGAGGCGACGGTGCTCAGCGCGGCCAGGGCCGTGATCCCGCCCAGGTAGCAGGCCGGTATGGAGAGCAGGATGTTGAGGACCAGGCCGATTGTCATGGTCTTCGTGTAGAAGCCGACATCCCCACGGCCGATGACCAGCCGTCCCAGGAGGGGCTGCAGGCCGACAATGGCGAAGGACCCGGCGAGAAACCGCAGGGCGGCCCCGCCTTTCTCCTTGTAGACCGGATCGATCCACACGCCGACGAAATCGGGACCGAGCACCATCACGCCGAAGAATATCGGCATGCTCAGGGCGATGACGTACCGCGTATATTGCAGGTACAGGCCTCGGGCCGTCCCGTCGTCATCCTGGGCGTAGAGCTCGCTGAAGACGGGCATGAACGCCGCCGTGGTGGAGTAGACGATCTCGTTGCCGTAGGTGGCCAGGCGGTTTACCACGGAATTATAGGCATTCCAAATGGTGCCGATGGTCGACACGATGATGATCGGCGACGTCTTGTCGACCAGCCTGATGGCCAGGGTCATGTAAAACAACTTGCCGCCCAGGTTGATCAGTCTCTTCATCTGCGCCGGAGCCGGCATCCGGAGCCGCAGCTTGTGGGTCGGCATCTGTCTCTTGAAGACCATGTACAAGGCGATCGTGGACAGGACGCTCACGGACAGCTTGACCACCGCCAGGCCGAGCAGGCCGTATCCCGCGTTCAGGACAACGATGGTCGCAATCAGCTTCAGCACGCCAAGAGTGATGTCTATCAACGACTTCATGTGGAACTGATGGAAACTGAGGATGATACCCGTGAATATGTTGGCGACGAAGACGAACAGGATATCGATCCCGATCAGCGCGGAAATGGCCAGGGGCGACTCGGACCCGAGCGCGCCGTGGTCTATGGAGGCTATATACCGAGGCATGAACAGCATAATCGCCACCAGGCATGCCGCCCCGAACAAGGTGAACAGGGAAATCGACGAGGTTATCAGCTCGTTCAGTTCATCCAGCTCCCCTTTGGAACGGTACTCCGCCGCAAGCTTGGTCGTGGCCGTGGTGATCCCCATGTCCAGCAGCCCGGAATACCCGGCCACGGTCAGAACCACCGCCCAGAGCCCGTACTGCAGGTCTCCGATGGCCGCGATGGTGAACGGCGTCAGATAGAAAAGGATGCCCAGGTTGATGAAATGCCTGAGGAAGGAGGCTATGGTGTTTCTCGCCAACAGCCTGTGCACGCTAATCATTTTTCAGCCACTTGCCCAATAATATATATTTCATTCCATGACCGATCTTATACGGGATGAACGTCTTCAGCAGCAGTATGACCGCGTCCTTGGTGGTCCCCTTGGCGATCCGCATGCACCGGACAAGGAGGTTTCTTGCCTCCGCGCCCTTTCCGGATGTGTAGAGGATATACGCCAGGGTATGCCCGTCCTGCAGCAGCCTTTGGGTCAATGTTTCCCATGCGGCGCGACTGTCGCCGACCACCAGCCGGCCACTCGATATAAGCCGCAGATGGTCTTCAATTATAGTCACGGAGGCACGCATCCAGATTGCTCTTTTCGCCGTCAGCCGGTCGTCTTCCAGATGTCGGTCGAGCAGAGGCGTATCGATGTAGGCCACGTCGCCTTCGGTCGATATTTTCAGAAAAAGATCCCAGTCCTCGCAAATGGGGAGTTCCTCATTGAAGAGGCCGTGCTTGACGAGCAGGTCCTTTCTGACCATGGTGCATGACGGCAACATTTTGAATCCATTAACCATGTTATGATAAACATAGTCGCCGTCCGGTCTGAAGCCACGGCCCCAGTGCACGCCGGATTCATGCCAGACCCTGCCGTCCTTGACCTCGCGCCAATCCGTGAAGCACAGCGGAATGCCCGTATCGGCCGCCATCACTTCAACCTGTTTCTCAAGCTTGCTTTCATACCAGGCGTCATCGGCGTCGAGGAACGCGACCAGCTCCCCTCTTGCCTCCGAAATGCCTATGTTCCGGGCGGAAGCGGCCCCGCCATTGTCCTTGTATATATATCGGGCTTGGGGATAGTTCCCCGTCACGACAGCCTTCGTATCGTCCACCGAACCGTCGTCCACCACGATGATTTCGTACTTCCCGTACGATTGCCTCAGCACGCTCTCGAGGGCTTTGCCGATCAGGCCCGCGCGGTTGTACGTCGGTATGACGACACTGACCATGACTTCTTCATTCGCCGCAACGGCCATAATTGACTCCTGATTCACTGGTGCCGTGTCCGAGGCACCATTTGCGGACCGGCGAGAATGTCCCTGCCGGGCATGTTTTTCCACTGTCCCCGATTGCCGACCGCCCACTAGACCAGACGACTTCCATCATTCCGGCAGGTATTGGTGGATGAGGGGATAGAAATCTGCGACAAAGCGGTCCATCACGGGGTTACGGCCCGCATGCGGGTCCGGGATGGGCATGGACACGCGGATGAAGGCGGCGTCCTTGCGCCGGGAGACGATGGAGTTCCACATTTCGGACAGTTTGAGCGCGTACTCGTTGGTCAGAATGCCACCCCTGACCTGGTACCAGTAATAGAAGGAGACCGTATAAACGTCCTTGCTCATGACCGTGTCCACGATCTCGACGTCCCGGCCGTCGCGCAGGCGAACCGGAATGAGCCCGGTGGAATTGGTGTACCAGCCCGAACTGGGCAGGCAGTTGCGCGGGGAATGGATGCCGCCGTCGCCCTTCCTGCCGCCGTGATAGCCGATGTACAGGGTCACCCGGTGCCCCTGGGCGTCCACGTAGTCCCGGGACATGTAGTCCGTGGGCCGCAGGATGGCCATGATCTCCGGGGAGAAGATGTCCTCCCGGACCATGCGCCATTCCCCCACCCGCGCCGGGAACTCGGACAGCGGCCTTTCCAGGAGTACGGGTTTCGGTTCGACCAGTTGGATGTAGGCCCCTGCCGCGAGCAGCAGGGCGAAAACGAGGACGAACTTACGATTCATGGCGCTTCTCCCCCAGTTTCAGGCCCCAGCCGATCACGGCCATGACGACCATGGCCACGAAAAAGACCATGAACCCGGCGAACTCGTGGAAGAACCCTTCCGCGGCCACGCTCCCGTAGTGCTTGGCCAGCACGCCGGTCAGAAACACCCGCATGATGTTGGTGATCACGGCCACGGGCAGGGCCGAGACGATGAGCACCCATTTCTTCCAGACGCCGCGCTGGGTCAGGAAGGCGAAGGCCACGCTGAGCGCGATCAGGGACATGAGCGAACGCAGGCCGCTGCACGCGTCCGCCACCTCCAGGGTGATGTTGGGCAGCATGATGATGTTTCCCTCGCGCAGGACCGGGTAGCCGAAGAAGACCAGCCCCTGGACCGAGACCTTGGCCACGAAGAGTTTGAGCGGCATGGTCATGGAGTCGTAGAGGATCACCGGAATGGGCACCATCAGCAGGAGGTACAGCAGGGGAAGCAGCATCCGCCTGCACGCCTCCCAACCCAAAAGGTAGACGATCGTCCCGCCGGTGACGGTGATCATCGAGGTCCGCATGGTGAAGTATTCCGTGGCCAGGGAACCGACCACCAGCTGCGCCAGCCCCAGGAGCACGATCCACAGTCCCCAGCCCGCCGGTTCGGCCGGGGCCTCAAGGATGCTCTTGCGGTTGGCCCAGAGGAAATAGGCGGAGACCAGCGGCACCAGGAACCCGTGGGAGTAGTTGTCGTCCCTGGCCCAGTCCGAGACCATGTCGGTGATGATTTCGTGGTACACCAGACCGATGACCACGCAGTACGCGGCCACGTACCACTTGTTTGCTTCGAGCCACTTGGAAACTGTCACGGGTCCTCCGGGGTCGGCCGTTGCGTGTTCGGTCACCAGTCCGCCCTAGCCCTGCGGCCTGCTGATGCCGACGGTGACGGTTTTGGCCTGGTGGCGGATGGTGTCTATGGGGCGGGTCATTTCCTCGATGGCCTTGTTCAGGATGGTCAGGATGTCGGGCAGGCGGGCCTCGGTGGCCTGGATGGCCCGGGCCTGGTTGACCAGCCAGAGCATGTAGTTGGCCAGGGATGCGGCCACCCGGGCGGGCAGGGCCGAGTCCGTGGCGCCCGAGGCGATGCGCTCGACGCACTCGTTCAGGGCGATGAGCAGTTTTTCGCGATCGAAGGTGGTGTTGCCCTCGAGCATCCCGCCGATGAGCACCCGGGCCCTGCGGAACGGCTCGGCGTGGCCGTCGATGGCCTTGGCGGCGGACACGCCCCACCAGTGCCCGGCCACGGTCTCGAGCACGAAATCCAGGCCGCCGCCCGCGCGCGGCACCTTGACCGTGGCCTCGGCCACCCGGTCGAAGCGGTCCTCGTCCTCGGCGCAAAACACGATGGGCGAGCCGTTGTGCGCCTTGAAGATCGTCGTCTCCTTGACCGTGTCCGTGACGACCATCTCCGGCAAATCCGAGGCCATGACCAGGGTCAGGGGCTCGGTGGACAGGTCGATGTGCTTCTTGTCCTCCGTGACGTCGCACGGGATGGATTTATAGCATAATTCCGACAGCTTGATGCGCACCTCCTGGGCCGCCACGCAGTTGGCGCCGTTGCCGACCAGGGCCCAGTAGCGGTGCACGGGCGCGTACTTGCGGGCCACTTCGGCGATCTGCTCCTTGTTCTCCAAAACCTTGTCGATCTTCGCGGGCAGCCCTTCCAACGCTTCGATTTCCTTGAGGATGGCCCCCTTGTCCATGGTCCCGAGGATGTCCGCCAGCCAGAGGGAGAGCAGCTTGCCCGCCGCGATCTGGGAGTAGAACGCCTTGGTCGAGGCCACGGCCATCTCCACGTCCCGGCCGTTGCTCGTGTAGATGTGCGAGTCCGACTTCTGGACCAGGGGCGAGTTGCGCCGGTTGACGATGCAGTTGACCCACGCGCCCCGGTCGCGGCACAGGTCCACCACCCGGTTGGTGTCCGTGGTCGTGCCCGACTGCGACACCGGGATCAGGAACACGTCGTCCATGCCCTCGTCGCCCATGAACCCGATGAGTTCGCTCCCGGTGTAGGACTCGATGGCCATGCCGGTGTCGGCCAGGGTGCGGCGCAGCAGCCGGGACACGGCCATGGCGGCCACGGCGGCCGTGCCCTGGCCCACGCAGATGATCCGCCGGATGGGCCGGGTCTTGTCCCGGAACCGCCCGACCAGGGCCGGGCCGCGCCCGAATCCTTCGGGCAGGAACTCCACACCGCCGTTTTTCTTGAGATATTTACCGTGCAGGGTGTTGCGCACCGAGTCCGGGGCCTCGTGGATCTCCTTCTCGATGTAGTGGGCGTACTCGCCCCGGAAGATGTCGCGCGAGAAGATCTCGATCGTTTCCTCGGCCAGGGCCACGGGCTCGCCGTTGTCCAGGTAGCGGGCCACGGGCACGGCGTCCGAGGGGTCGGTGTCGCGCAGGACCACGGACACCCCGCCCTGGCGGTGCACGGCCACCGGGAAGGACGACCGCGCCCGGGCGGCCATGCCGTAGGCCTCGCTGGCCACCAGCCAGCCGTCCTGCGTGCGGCCGATGTAAAAGGACTGGCCCGACCCCTTCTGGGCCAGGAACTGCGAGTCGAAGTCGTTCAAATTCTGCATGACCACGGCCAGGGACCCCTCGCAGCGCCTGAGCACGTTGCGGAACCGCTCCTCGGCGTCGTCGCTCTCCTCCACGCCCAGGTGGAAGAGCACGGGCAGGATCTTGGCGTCGGTCGAGATGGCCGACGGGATGTGCGCCCCCTTGGACAGGACCGATTCCTCCACCAGGGTGCGGTAGTTGTCCACGTCGCCGTTGAGCACGAACATGGTCTTTTCCAGCCCCGTGGACATGTCGCCCTCGACCAGGCCGTCCACCGGATGGCAGTTGGGCACCGAGATGATCCCGTTGGACGCCCATCGGGTGTGGGCGATGATGTTCAGCGTCCGCAGCCCCTGGGACATGGTCCACAACAGCTCGTCATGCTTGATGAATTCGCGCAGAGCCGCGCCGTTGTCCCCGAGTTGGCCGACCAGCTGGGCCACCTTGTACAGGAAGCGGCAGGCGGTCCGGCCGTCGGCGAGCTTGCGCACCAGCACCTGGCGGGTGTCGGCGTTGTTGATGGACGAGCGGTCGGCCAATTCCTGTTTCTGAGCGGCGGTCAGACCGGCCTCCGGATCCACGCCCTCGGGCAGGACGAATGCCAGGGCCACGCCCGCCGAGTCGCGGCCGCGCACCTCGAGCTTGTCGATGGACTGGAGCACCTGCTCGGCCCCCCAGGCCAGAAAATGCCGGTCCCGCGCCTCCACGTCCCCGGCCAACTCCCCGGGCATGAGCGCCAGCGTCCGGTCCACGTTGACCAGAACCTCGCGCTCGATCTGCCACAGATAGTCGTCCAACGCCTCGCGCAGCGACTCCAGCTCGTCCGTGCGCGGCCCCTGCTCCAGCTTCACGGCCGCCGCGTTGCGCAACGCCCGGATGGTGTCCCGGATGGACGACAACGCCCCCAGCGCCTCCGCATCCCCCACCAGCCGCATGTGCACCCCGAACGACATCAGATCATAAAACCGACCCGCCAGCTCATTCAGCGGCTTGGACGCCGCGAGGAGGTCGGTCCCGGCGTTGGCCTCGGCAAAGGACGCCTCGAGCTCCCCGAGCCAGGATACGTCCGGCACGGCCACCCACAGCCTGTTGCTCAAAAAGCTCGCGATTCCGCACATGGCTCACATTCTCCTGGCCGCATCGGCCGGGGCTAGCGTTTATACTTGTCCTCGAGCCGGACGATGTCGTCCTCGCCCAGGTAGCTGCCGGTCTGGACCTCGATGAGTTCCAGGGGAATCTTGCCCGGGTTTTCCAGGCGGTGGATGTTGCCCAGCGGGATGTACGTGGATTCGTCCTCGCACAGGATGGACTCATTGTCCCCGTTGACGATCCGGGCGGTCCCCTTGACCACCACCCAGTGCTCGGCCCGGTGGAAATGCTTTTGCAGGGACAGGACCTCGCCCGGCTTGACGATGATCCGCTTGACCTGGAACCGGTCGTCCGCCGAGATGGACTCGAAGCTGCCCCAGGGACGGTAGACGATCTTGTGCGCCTCGGTCTCGGGCCTGCCCGCGTCCTTAAGGCGGCGGATGACCGACTTCATGTTGTCCAGCTTGTCGTTGGCGGCCACGAAGACCGCGTCCGTGGTCTCCACCACGGTGGTGTCCCGCAGCCCCAGGGTGACCACCAGACGGCCCGACGAGCGCACGTAGCAGTTGCCGGTGTCCTCGGCCACCACGTCGCCGAGCAGGCTGTTCCCCGCCTCGTCGCTCGGGTGCATGTCGTGCAGGCTCTTCCAGGAGCCGAGATCGCGCCAGGCCATGTCCAGGGGGACCACCTCGATGCCGTCCACCTTTTCCATGACCGCGTAGTCGATGGAATCCGACGGGCACTGCCCGAACTCCTCCTCGCCCAGCCGGATGAAGTCCAGGTCCCGGTAGCTGTTCTCCACGGCCGTCCGGCAGCTCTTGAGGATGCCGGGGGCGTGGGCGGCCAGGGCGTCCAGGTAGTTGGATGCCTTGAACAGGAAGATGCCGCTGTTCCAGAGATACTCGCCCGACCGCACGTACTCCTCGGCCGCCTCGCGCCCGGGCTTTTCCACGAAGCTGTCCACGGAAAACACGCCCTCGGACGCGGCCTGCCCCTTGCGGATGTAGCCGTACCCGGTGTGGGGGTGGTCCGGGACCACGCCGAAACAGACGAAGCGCCCCTGCTTGGCCCGCTCATAGCCCAGGGCCACGGCCCGGGCAAAGGCTTCGCCCTCGGCGATGGAGTGGTCCGCGGGCATGACCAGCAGAACCGGGTCGCCGCCATGCTCCATGAGGGCGGCCACGGCCGCGGCCGGTGCGGTGTTGCGCCCGAAGGGCTCCAGGACCATGCGCCCGGACGTGCCGAGCCTGCGCAGCTGCTCGGCCACCAGGAAACGGTGCTCGGTGTTGCAGACCACGATGGGCTCGGCGGCCTTGGGCAGGGACATGCAGCGCGACACGGCGTCGGCGAAGAGCACGCGTCCTTCGGACACCTCGATGAACTGCTTGGGGTACAGGGTCCGGGACAGGGGCCACAGGCGGGTGCCTTCCCCGCCGCAAAGAATGACTGGCTGCAACATGTTCAACCTCGTTCGCTATGTTTCGCCCCGTCGGTCCGGGGCCTGGTCTGTCTTCTGGTTTCCACCGCGCCCTAGGAGCTCTTGAGCCCGTGCTTCTTCATCAGGTCGTAGAACGTGGGCCGGCTGACGCCGATGGACGCGGCGGCCTTGACGATGTTCCCGGAGAACTTCTCCAGGGCGTTCTCGACCATGTCCCGCTCCAGGAGGAGCCGGGCGTCCTTCAGGGAGATGTCGTTGGTCTGGAGCTTCTGGCGCAGAGGTTCGTCACCCTTCATGCCGAGATCCTCGGGCATGATCTCCGGCCCGTTGGCCATGATGACCGCCCGCTTGACCCGGTTTTCCAACTCGCGGATGTTGCCCGGCCACTCGTACCCCCTGATGCACGCCATGGCCTCCCCGGAGAACCGCTTGGACGTGGTCCGCTGCCCCACGGACACGGACTTGAGAAAATAGTTGGCCAGAAGCTCGATGTCGTCGCCGCGCTCCCGCAGGGGCGGCAGGTTGATGGTCATGACCCCGATGCGGTAGAAGAGGTCCTCGCGGAACGCGCCCTCCTCCATGGCCTTCTGGATGTCGATGTTGGTGGCCGTGATGATGCGCACGTCCACCGGAATCTCCTTGCGCCCGCCCACCCGGGTGACGACCATCTCCTGGAGGAAGCGCAGCAGCTTGACCTGCAGGGCCATGGGCATCTCGCCGATCTCGTCCAGGAACAGGGTGCCCTTGTCCGCGTACTCGACCTTGCCCTTGACCAGCTTGTTCGCCCCGGTGAACGCGCCCTTCTCGTGTCCGAAAAGTTCGGACTCCAGCAGGTTCTCGGGGATGGCGCCGCAGTTGATCGAGACCATCTCCATGTCCGCGCGCAGGCTTTTTTGGTGCACGGCCCGGGCCACCAGCTCCTTGCCGGTGCCGGACTCGCCGCAGATCAGGACCGGCACGTCCGAGGCGGCCACCCGGTCGATCTGATTGAAGACGGCCTGCATGCGCGCGCATTCGCCCACGATGCCGCTCTCGTTGACGGTCTTCCTGCGCAGTTCCTGGTTCTCGCTTTCGATGTTCTGCAGGTACATGGCCCGGTCGACCATGACCTTGAGCTCATCCAGGTTGACCGGCTTCTTGTAGTAGTCGTAGGCCCCGAGCCGGACCGCCTGCAGGGCCGCGTCCTTTTCCTCGTTGCCGGTGATGACGATGACCTTGGCCGTGGGGTCCATGCGCAGCATCTCGCCCAGGCAACGCAGCCCCTCTCCGATGCCGTTCTCGTGCGGCGGCAGCCCGAGGTCCAGGGTGACCACCGGCGGGGTATGCTTCTTGAAAAGCCTGAGTCCCTCCTCGCCGTCGCGGGCGAAGACGAGCTCGTAGTTCGACTTGGACAGCCCCCACTTGAGCTGCCGGAGGATCTCGTCGTTGTCGTCTATGATCAAAAGCTTCTGCATGGATAAGAACCCGTTGGTTTGTCTCGTTTATCCCGCTTCGGCCGGGGCGGGCAGGGTCACGGTGAAGATCGCCCCGCCCCCTTCCGGACTCGTGGCCACGATGGAGCCGCCGTGGGCTTCCAGAATCTGCTTGCTCTGATACAGGCCGATGCCCATACCCTTTTTCTTGGTGGTCTTGAACGGCACGAAGAGCCCGCCTTCCAGGATCTCCTCGTCGATGCCCGCGCCGGAATCCGAGACCCGCATGACCGGGCCGTTCTCGTCGCCCACAAAGACCTTGAACGGCGCGTTGTCCCCGGCCTCCATGGCGTTGAGATAGAGGTTGACCGCCACCTTCTTGAACTCGGCCACGTCCAGCTCGACGAGCACCGGCGCGCCCGTGAACTCGATTTTGGCCGACGGCAGGGCCTCGGCCGCTTTTTTGGCCACCTCCATGAGGTCCACCACCTTCAGGCTCAGGGAGCCCTTGGTCGGGATGTTGGTCAGCTGGGCGATAAGCGTGTTCATCCGGCCCACGATGTTGCTCAGGGAGTCGAGCATGTCCTGCTGGAATTCCGGGTCGTTGATGTATTCACGGGCGTTCTCCTCGAGCAGGGACAGGGGGTAGACCTGGTTCTTGAGGTCGTGCAGGACGAAGGCCGCCACCTTGCCGAAGGCCTCCATGTCGCGGGCCTCGGCCAGTTCGTCGCCCAGGCGCATGTTCATGAGCACGGCCGCCGCCTGCATGGCCACGGCCTCCATCAGCTCCATGTCCTCCTCGTCGTAGTTCTCGACCACGTTGATGGGCGCGCCCAGGACGATGATCCCGACCAGGGACCGGGCGGTCCGGATGGGCACGATGAACCGGCCGTAGCGCTCGGCCAGAAAGGCCTGCGCCTCCTCGCCCAGGTCGACCTCCTCGCGGCGCAGATCCAGGATGTGCAGGCGGTCCTTGAGCAGGCGGACCAGGGGCGAGCGGGCCGGGATGGTCATCCTGGACTCGTCCATCTCGTGGAAGCAGATGGGCGCGAAATCCGTGCTGTGCCGGCCCTGCAGGAAGATGCACCCGCCGACGATGCCGAAGGTCTCGCAGTAGACGGTCAGGATGTTCTTGTAGAGTTCGTCCCGGCTGCGGGAGTTGGTCACCCGGTCCGTGAAGCGCTTCCATTCGATACGGTAGTCGTATTTCTCGCCGTAAAAGTGGCGTTGGATGGCCAGCCGGAATTTGCGGCGCATGGATTCGGAAAGGGAGATGACCACCAGGCCCAGTACGCCGAGGAAAGCTACCGTGGCGAAGGCGTAGGCGTTGAACTGGCTGCCGAATATCTTGAGCCCCTCGCCCACAAGCCCGACCAGGACCAGGAAGAGGCCGCAGAACAGGACCACGAACGAGCGGTAGGTCAGGCTCTTGGAGATGGTGATCCTCTCGTCGTTGCCCCGGGTGAACTCGGAGTAGGCCATCAGCAGCACGCCCACGGTCAGCCCCAGGGAACGCGTGGTGATGAACCCGGTGTCGATGGCCCGGAAGATCATGGACTGGCTGTAGTAGAGCGCGTACGAGGCCAGGATCGTGCCCACGCCGACGATGGAGAACTTGATCTTCCACTTCACCCCGTGGGGGGCGTTGGCGATGGTCGCCTCGAGATTGAACAGGGACACGGCCATGAACAGGATGACCTGAAGGTAGAAGAAGAAGGCCACCGGCTCCAGAAAGAGGGTCTTATCGGTGTGGAAGTCGGGGGAATAATAAAAATCCCGGGCCGGAAAGACCAGGGTCATGACCAGGGGCACCAGGGACATCCCCATGAGCAGCATCTGGGTGGCGGGCAGCTCCGGGAACGAGAACTCCCGGCGGTAGGCATTGGAAAACAGGATGCAGACCGGGCAGACCAGGGCCATGCAGTAGAGGGAGACCTGGCTGAGGACCAGGAAGTCCGCCGGATACTCGAGGAGCAGGTAGTCGCACACGCCCAGGCCGGCCACGAGCCAGAGCAGGATGAGCAGGGATACGGTCTCCCACCTCCGGCCGCCGCGCATGACGGCCGCCAGGGGATACAGGACCGCGAGGACGATGGCCAGCATCTGCACGGCGCCGCTCAGCATCCGCAGCCTCCGTCATGCGAAAAAAAGGGCGCATGCCCGCCCATGGCTGCGGCATTGCGTCCGTCACGTTCCGAAGAACCATACGGCTTGGGGGCTGCGGCCGCGGCGAGGTTGCGCTCGCACGCGGTATCGGGCATTTCAGGCAAACGTCTCATAGATCATTCCTTTGGACCACATCCCTGTACCGTATTCGTCGACTCGTACCGCTCGCTACCCTCCCCTTGCAATTACTCCGGACACCGATCCGTCATCGCTGCCACGTCAACGTCAACGCGACGGAATTGGACCTGTAGTCGTTCCCGTCCGTCTGCTCGTCGTGCATCTTGTACCGGTACGACAAGCTTGAGGAGAGGCTTTCGGACATGCTGTAGCTCAGGCTGACCAGAGAAAATATCGTCTTTTCGCAGTCCGGGTTCGTATAGAGGTTCATGTAGGTGTTGTAATTGAAGCTCATCCGCTCCGTCAGGCTGTGCGTCCCCCTTATGCTCGGCCGCCAATAGGTCGTATTGCCGCCCGAATCGGTTGTTTCATAGTCATAATACGCGACCGCCGCAGTGATGTTTCCCCGTTCGTACGCGCCCGTCAGGCTGGCCTGCTGGACAAATTGGTTCCTCGTGTCCGACGATTCGGGATCCTCCGTAAAATTCATGGCCGACGACATCTTGCCGACGATGGTCGGGGAGAACGCGTGGGTTATGGCGATGGTGTACGGGGTGTACTGCTTGTCCGAGGTGCCCTCTTCCTTGTAATCCGTATAGGTCGGCTTGATGCTGACTTCAATCGAAGAACCCTCCGCATAGGAGTACGTGGTTCCGAGATTCAGATTGTACCGTTCAAACTCTCCGTCTTCCCAGCGCGGCTCCTGTTTCTGGAACCCGACTCCCCCTGTTATCGTCCACCTGTCGGTCAGTTCATGGTTCACGTCCGCGTAGAGATCATATAGCCGCTTGTCGACGCTGCCTTCCTCGGAATACCAGATATCCTGAAACGAGGCTCCGGTGGTCAGGTTGGTCCTCGCCTGCAGCGGAAAGACGAAATACGGCCTGAAGCTGAAGGTGTTCTGGTCCGTGGTTCCGATGGAGGTGTCGCCCTCTTCCACGTCGCCCCTGGTGACGTTCTGGTATACCTGTTTATACGAGTCGGAAACATCTATGAAGAACAGATCCTTGATGGCCTCGAAATTCCCCAGTGCGCTCAGGAAATTGTTTTGTTCGTCACCCTTTTTCTGATCGAGATATTTCTTGTTTTCAAAATCGTAGGAGAAATCGAAGAGGACCCTGGAATGTTCGTACGTCGCGCTCAGTCCCGGTTTGACGATCCACACGTAGTCCCCTTCCGGGTTTTGTGTTTCCGTGACGTTGTCGTTGTATTCCATGGAGGTCGAGATTCTCGGCTTGAACACGAAGTCCGCGCCTTCGGCCGCGCCCGCCCACGGGAACAGCAGGCCGAGAACCAGGAGTACCACGGGAATTATCGACATGCGTACTGTGAACACAACACCCTCTCTGCGGACGAACAATGCAGACCCATGCAATGAATTTTAAAAGCTTTACTAGCTATTCAATTGCATTGCAAGGCGCTTGCCCCGGAATCTCCGCCTACTCACCTCCGAACAAGAGCCTGTAGGCCCATCCTCTCTTCGCCGGACGTTCCTCTTTTTTTTCAACTTTTGCCGTCGGCTCCAGCCTCGGCTGGGCCATCCTGTTCCAGCACATGGCCTTGACGGACTCCATGCCGTCCTCAAGCATCTTCAGCCTCTTCTCCACGCTTTCCAGCCGGTTCATCAGAACGGCCACGGCGTTCTGGTCGGTCCGGGACGAAGAGCGCTCCAGCGCATCCAGGCGATTCCCCAGATCGTTTATGGTCTTGAGCACCTGGGACGCCCGCTTGGGCAGCTTCCTCGCCCTGTGAATGCCCGTGGCCGCCCCGGTCGGCCTCTCCTGCTCGCTCTGCCAGTACTGCCGCTCGAAATCCAGTTCCTCGGCGATGGCCGCGACGTCCTCTCCGGCGATGTCACGCTTCTCGGCGGCAAAGGCGTCGAGCAGGAGATAGTCGCACAAAATGTTGATCAGGCGCGGCACCCCGCGGCTGAGGTCGTGGATCAGGTCCAGGGCGTCGGGCGCGAAGGTCACGGCCTCCCTGTTCCCGGCGCTTTCCATCCGGTAATATATGTACTCGGTGACCTCTTCCCGGTCCAGGGGCTTGAGGTGGCAGCCGATCTGGATGCGTTGCCGCAGCTGCAGCAGTTCCGGGCTGTTGAGGGTGTCCCGCAGCTCCGGCTGACCCACCAGGACGATCTGAAGCAGCTTGCCGCCATCGGTCTCCAGGTTGGAAAGCATGCGGATCTCCTCCAGCAGGTCCGTGGACAGGTTCTGGGCCTCGTCTATGATCAGGACGGCCCGCTTCCCGGCCGCGTACTGGTCGATGAGGAACTCGTTCAGGTCGCGCAGCAGCGCGGCCTTGGACCGCCCGTCGGTCTCCAGGCCGAAATCGTCGTTGATCATGGTCAGGAGCTGATGGGAGTCCGCCTTGGTGTTGAAGATCTTGGCCAGGGTCACGTTGTCGAGGTGGCGCTTGATGAGTTCGCGGATGAGCGTGGTCTTGCCCGCGCCCACTTCGCCGCTCAGGAGGATGAACCCGACGCGCTCCTCAATGCCGTACCGCAGGTACGAGAGCGCCTTGCCGTGGGAACGGCTCATGAAGAGCATGTCCGGGTTCGGCAGCAGGTCGAAGGGTTTTGACCTGAAGTTGAAGAATTCCTCGTACATGGCGCCGCCTCAATGCCCGATCAGGCATTGTAAGAGTATTTGTAGCTGTAGTGCGCGTACCCGCTGTAGCCGGCCACCGAATGCCCGCTGGAAGCCTGGGTGAACACGGCTCCGGCCACGTTGGCCCCGCCCAGGGCCTCCAGGGTCTCGTTCAGCTCGTACTTGGACAGCCGCTGCTCCCTGACGACCAGGACCACCATGTCGGCCAGCCGGGCCAGGATGCGGCTTTCGGCAAAGGGCAGGACCGGCGGCGTGTCGATGATCAGGAAGCGGTCGGAATACCGTTCCTTCATCTCGCGCAGGACCGTGGCCATGCGTTGGGAGGCCAGAAGCTCGCCCGGGTTGGCCATGGGCGTTCCGGCCGGCAGGAAGGACAATTTGCCGATGCCGGTCCGGATGATCGCGTTGCTGACGTCGGTGCCTTCAAGCAGGCAGTCCGAAAGCCCGTAGGCCTGGTCCAAGCACAGCAGTTCATGGCAGGAGGGCTTGCGCAGGTCGGCGTCCACCAGGAGCACGGTGTGGTCGAATTCCTGGGCCAGGCTGATGGCCAGGTTGGTGGAGGTCACGCTCTTGCCCTCGCCCACGGTGCCGCTGGTGATGACGATGGTATTCTGGAATCCCTTCTTCTTGGTCAGCCGGACGAGATTCTGCTTCAGCTTGCGGAACTCCTCGGCCGCGGGGGACACGATATCGTTGAGGGAGACCAGCATGTGCTGCCCGGCCACCCGGTCGAGCACCTCCTGGGGGATCTCCTTCCTGGGGGCGCGGCCCAGGTCGTTCGCCGATTCCCCGCCGTGGGGGCCGGTGGGGATCGCGCGGTCCTGCCGCTGTTCCTCCCTGCCGCGCAACTGGGTCGCTTTCTTCAGTGCTTCTTCTATTCTGCTCATATTTCTTCTCCCGTCAGCCGATCATGTCGACGACTGTGGCTATCACTTTGTCCACCAAACCGAGGTGGAGAAATTCCATGACCAGGAAGGACAGGGAAATCACGATGCCGAGGATGCCCACGGCATAGATCCACCGGTCGCGGACGCGCTGTCTGGCAATCTGTTCCTCGTCCCGGACCTTGGGGATCACCGCCAGCACGGGCACGCCGTACTCCTTGAGGTCGTCCAGGGTCTTGATGCTCGGGTTGATCACGTCCAGGAGAACGATGACGCCGATGCCCAGGCCTATCCCGCCCACGATGCCGAGCAGGATGATGAACGGCCTGTTCGGCTTGGAGGGGGTGGAAGGCACCACCGCCGGATCAAGGACCCTGAAGGACATGGACTTGTCCTGAAGCTCCATTTCCTTGGAGACCTCGGACTGCCCGTAGCGGGAAACGAGCTTTTCATAGATGATCGTCTCGTTCTTCCGCTTGCGCTCCAACTCGGCCAGCTCGCTGCGCACGGCCGGGATCTTGCGCAGGATTTCCCGATTTTTCCGAACCTCCTCTTCCAGGTTCTGCCTGGTGTTCTCGAGCGAGGCCAGGTTCACCTTGATGGACTGGTACTCGGAGGTCCGGTATACGGCGTTCAGCTCGGAATCGCCGCTGCTCCTGATCTGCTGTTTGGTCGCGGCGATGGCGTTCTCCAGCTGCCGGACCTTGGGATGGTTTTCGGTGTACCGGCCGCGCATGGACTCCAGGACCTTCTGCTGCTCGTCCAGCTGCAGCCGAAGCGGCGTGTTGCTGACCAGCAGGCTCCTCGACGTCTTCAGCGCATTGATGCGGATGCGCAGCTCCTCCAGCCGGACGCTCGCGTCGTTGAGTTCCGACCGTATGGCCCCCTCGTCCGCGAACAGGACCTGCCCGGACTCGGCCTTGAACTTGTCGATCTCCTTCTCCGCCGCGTCGATACGCTTCTTGAAAACCTCGATCTGCTCGGCCAGGAACTGGGTCGCCTCAAAGGACTCCTTGCGCTTGGTGGAGGTGTTCTCCTCGATGAAAATGCGCGTGAGGGTGTTGACCACGTCCCTGGCCCTGACCGGGATCGCGTCCTCATAGGAAATCATGAAGACGCCCTTGCGCTCGTCCAGCCGGACCTGAATGTTATTCTGCAACCCGGCGATCATGGCGTCGAGGTCGCGGTCCGAGGCGGCGTGGACATCCATGTCCAGGGCCTTGATGACGCCGAGGATCATGGTTCTGGAGAGCATGGTCACCTTGATGGCCTTGATCTTCGTGTCCATGGACGGCGTGATGGCTATGCCCTTGACCAGGTCGCTGATGACGTTCTGCTCGACGAAGACGATGGACTCGGCCTTGTACTTCTTGGGCATGGCGTACGCGGCGACGAGCGCCGCGAACATGGCTACGAGGGCGATGAGGACCAAAAGGCCCTTGCGCTTGAGCACCAACTGCACATAGCGCATGAGATCGAAGCTGCCTTCACTGGAAAAGGCATCTGACTGCGGATTGGCCATGCGTATTTCCTAGAAAAAGCTTTCTTGCGCGATGATGTAGTCGCCGGCCTGGAGCTGGACGTTCTGCTTCAGATCGCCCTTTTTGAGGAGGTCCTTGGTGCGGACCGGGATGCGCTCCTTCTTGCCGTCGGTGGTGCGAACGATGACGATCTCGTCCTCGTTGGCGTACTTGCTGAATTCACCCGCCATGAGCAGCGCGTCCAGCACGGTGAGCCCGTCCTGGTAGAGGATGGCCTTGGGCTGGTTGACCGCCCCGACCACGTAGACGTTCTGGTCGTACTTGACCGGCATGAATATGGTGTCGCCCGGTTCAAGCCGGATATCCTTGTCGAACTCGCCCTTGTAGAAGAGTCCGTCAAAGTCGGACATCACCTTTTTGCCGTCGCGGTAGACGTAGGCCTTGCGCAGGTCGGCCCGGGCCAGGGAACCGAGGGAGGCGAGCACGCGCAGAAGCGTCGTGCGCTGCGGCATGTCGAAGACCCGGGGCTCCACGCCGCCGCCGACCACGAAGACCCGGCTGTTGACGGTCGCGACCAGGGAGACGTTGAGGATGGGATCCTTGATAAGGCTGGCTATGCGCTTCTGAAGCTGCTCCTTGAGCTGGGGCAGGGTATAGCCCGCGGCCTCGATGTCGTCGACCCCGGGCATGGATATCTTGCCGTCGGGCCGGACCGTGACCGTGGAGTTCAGTTCGTCCTCGCCCCAGACGTGCACGGAGAGCACGTCTCCCTCGCCGATGACGTAGTCCTCGGCGTGGCCCGGGGCGGGCGCCAGGAGGACCAGCGCCGCAACCAATACGCATGTTTTAACGATACCGCCTGAAATCCGCATACCGATCTCCTTGTTAGCGTCCCATCTTCCTGGCCATGACGGATATGGTGTCGATCATGATCCTGAGGTCGAGAAACAACGAATAGTTCTTAATGTAATACAGGTCGTAGCGCAGCTTTTCAATGGCGTCCTCGACCGACGCGCCATAGGGGTAGCGGACCTGGGCCCAGCCCGTGATGCCGGGCTTCACGAAATGGCGTTCGGAGTAGTACGGGATGACCTTCTTCAGGTCCTTGACGAACTCGGGCCGCTCCGGGCGCGGGCCCACCAGGCTCATGTCCCCGATCAGGACGTTGAAGAGCTGCGGAAGCTCGTCGATGCGGGACTTGCGCAGGAAGGCGCCCAGCTTGGTGATGCGGTTGTCGCCCTGCACCGCCCACACGGCGCCGGATTCCTTTTCGGCGTCCTGGCGCATGGAGCGGAACTTGTAGATGACGAAGTTCTCGTCCGCCTTGCCCACGCGGATCTGCTTGAAGAGCACCGGGCCCGGGGAATCCAGCTTGATGGCCAGGGCCACCAGGGGCAGCAGCGGCGAGACCAGGATGATGCCGATCAGGGACAGGACGATGTCGCCGATGCGCTTGAAGAAGCGGCGCAACCCCATGATCTTGAACCCCTTGGAGAAGATGAACCAGCTCGGGGTGATGTTCTCGAGCATGAGCTTGCCGTTGACGCGCTCGTAGAACTCGGGGGCGTCCAGGACCTCCATGCCGCTGAGCTTGCAGTTCAGAATCTCCTGCAGGGGGAAGGCGCCACGGCGCTCGGTCAGGGAAATGACCACCTTGGTGGCCTTGGCCTTCTTGGCCCGGTCGAGAATCTCGCGGGTGGGGTTGTCCACCTGGGCCTCCGGATCGGACCACTGGCCAGGGACGCACTCGATGAAGTCGCGGAACTGGTAGCGGCCGTTCGAGGCCAGGGCCAGCCCCTTCATCTCGTCGGCCAGCTCGCCGTTGCCCACGATGACCACGCGGTGCACCATGCCGGGAATCTTCCGCCAGTTCCGGGAAAGCACGATCCAGCTCGACTGGAAGAGGCCGAAGAGGCACAGGACCAGGAGGACCATCTCTTCCAGGCGCATGAACAGACCGGTCTGCCAGTAGACCACAAAGGCCACGTTGGTCGCCAGGATCAGGCTGATGAACAGGCTGGGATAGCCGTCCGTCTTGTCGCCCTTGGTGGCGTACAGGGTCATGTGCACGATGCAGGACGAGACCAGCACCACGGCGACCAGGGCCGCCAGGTCGTAGTAGCGTCCCTGGAATACCGAGAGGATCTCGCCGAAGTCGTTGAAGAACAGCAGCGAGCCGAAAACCAGGGCCAATGCCAGGGACAAAAAGTCCTTGAATACTCTGAGTGATGCTATTGCTACCATGATTGTCCCTCCCTCTTGATCGGGCGGCCTATTCGCCGTCCATAGCCTTGAGGAGTTCGCGGGCGTCCCTGCTCTTTTCGCACTGGGCGCAGTCGGCCACGGTCTTGAGCCTGGCCTGGGCCTGCTCCCGGTCGCCCGCCTTGTAATATGCGTAACCGAGATGATAGTTGATGTTCTGGTCATCGGCCTGCACCGACGCCGCCTTCTCCAGGATGGAGACGGCCGTGTCCGCCTTGCCGTTCATGGCCAGGGCGTAGCCGAAGGTGTCCATGATCGAGGGGTTCCACGGCGCCAGCAGATAGGCCTTGTAGGCGAGGCGCAACGCCTCGGGAGCCGTCTTGGGGTCCTCGACGTAGATCATGGCCAGGTTGTTCAGGGCCGGGATGTATCTGTCGTTCAGTTCCAGCGCCCTGGAATAGCTGTCGACGGCCTTGTTCGTGCGGCCGGTCGTCAGGTAGACGTCGCCCTGCATGGCGTGGGCCTGGAAGGAGTTCCCGTCGCTCTTGATGACCGAGTCGAAATAGGTCAGGGCCTTGGGATAGTCGCCCAGGCTGGAATAATAGCGGCCGAGCTGCAGCAGCAGGGCCGAATCCGGGCCGCACTTCTCCACGCCCTCGCTCAAGGCCCTGCCCCAGTCGTCGGACCGGCCCGCGTTCATGTTGACGTCGGCCAGGATCAAATACCCGGCCGGGCTCTTGGGATTGAAATCGCACATCTGGCGGGCGGCGGCCACGGCCTTGTCGTATTCCTTCATGAGCACGAAGGTCCGGGTGCGCAGGCTGAGCCCCGCCTCGCGGTTGATCTTTTCGATCCCGTTGCTCATTTCCAGCACTTCCTCGTACCGCTTCATGCCGTAGAGGATGTCGGCCTTCAGCTGGGTGAGCCGGATATTGTGGGCCGAATGGCCCAGCCCTTCGTTGGCCACGGCCAGCGCGCCCTCGTTGTCCCCGGCCTTGCGGAGGCTACCGGCGTAGGCCATGTAGGCGGTGGCATCGCCGGACTTGACCGCTTCCTTGTAGGCCGCGACGGCCTCGCCGGCATTGCCCAGGGTATCCAAGACCACCGCCTTGGCCAGCAGGGCCCTGACGAATCCCTCGCGCTGGGCGAGCAGGGCGTTGTATTCGGCCAGGGCGCTGTCGGTGTCCCGTTCGGCCAGGTCGATGGACGCGAGCATCATATACGGGGCCGGGTTCTTGGCATCCAGGGACCGGGCCTGGTCCAGATACTCCCGCGCCTTGGCGGAATCCTTGTCCAACAGGGACATGCGGGCCAGGGAGACATACAGCGGGACGTCGTCCGGGGTGCCCTTGAGGCCGTCCTTGAGGACCTTCTGCGCCAGATCCTTGTCCCCGTTGCGGAGGTAGAAGCTGGACAGCACGAGACGGGGGCGGATGTTGTCCGGGGCGGCGTTCATGGCGCCCTTGAGGGCCTCCTCGCTCTCGCCCATCTCGCCCTTCTCGTAATACAGCGCCCCCATCTTGATGAAGGCGTTGGCGAAATTCGGGTTCTTTTCCGTGATTTCCTTCAGTTCGCCCAGGGCCATGTCCGGGTCGCCCTGAGCCGTGTAGGCGTCGCCCAGGATGACCCGGGCCAGGACGTTGTTGGAATCGACCTCGATGATCTTCTGGGCCTCGGCGATGGACTCGTTGAAGCGCTTCTGCTGAAAGAGGATGAGGCTGATCATTTCGCGGGCCTTGAGGAAGTCGTCGGACCGGTCGGCGGCCACGCGCAGTTGGGAAATGGCCGTTTCCAGGTCGCCCATGCCGTAATAGCTCATGCCGAGGTAGAAATACCCTTCGATGTCGGGCTGGATGGCGACGGCCTCCTGGAAGGCGTTGACGGCCGCCCGGTAGTCCTTCTGGGCATAGCTGACCATGCCCTTGAGCATCTTGCCGAACGGCATCTTCGGCGCGCCGCTCTGGAGCTCGTTGGCCAGGGCCGTGACGCCGTCGAAATCGCCCTCGGCGAGCAGCGTCTTGGCGTAGAGGAACTTGGCGTAGCCGTCGGTGGGATGGGCCTTGACCAGGGCCTTCATGGTGTCGCGGTACGTCTCCTGGTCGCCCTGCATGCCCGCGAGCTTGGCCTTGAAATACAGCCCCTCGCGGTTGTCCGGGGAGGCGGCGAGAAGGTTGTCGACGAGGGACTTGGCCCTGTCCGGGTCGTCCTGGGCGAGAGACATCTGGGCCAGCGCCAGTTCGGCCTCCTCCTGGTTGGGATCCAGGGACAGGGCCTTTTCGAACATGGCCTTGGCCTCCTCGTCCTTGCCCTGGGCCCAGTCGGCGCGGCCGAGCAGGCTGAAGCCCTCGGCGGACTTGGGTTCCTTTTCGGTGTACGCGGCCAGGGTCTCGGCGGCCCCGGCATAGTCCTGGCGGAACAGCTTCAGGCGGCCGGTCTCGAGCAGCAGTTCGGCGTCATACGGATTCTGGCGGGCGTACTTCTCAAAAGACTTCTCGGCCTGGTCCAGCTTTCCCGTCCGCAGGTAGGCCTTGCCCAGGGCGAAGCGCGCCTCCATCTTTTCCGGAGACTGCTCGAGCAGGGTCTTGAAGATGACGATGGCTCCCTGGTAGTTCTTTTCCTGCATGTAGCGCTGGCCTTCGGCCATGAGATCAGCCTCGGAGTTCTGTCCGCACGCGGGCAGCGCGGCGGTCAGGAGCAGAAGGAAGAATATGGATGCAACTCGAGCGTTCACTACAGCCTCCAGAGAGATGTCAATTGTCGTTCGCGGCCAGCCGTTCGGCCGTTGGGACGACCACTACTGCGATAAGTATGCCAAGCCGTCGACAAACAAGTAACCATATAAAATAACTGATTATAACAGACAATCAGCTCTCCTTTGGCGGGGTTTTCATCCATACTTTGTCCGGGAAAACCGGACACCCCTTCGAGTCTGGCCGGGCCCCCAATTCCCCTCAAAAAATGAGGGGATCCGACCCTGTCCCCGCTGGCCGCCCGGGCAAATGTGAAAAAAAGAGACATCGTCACTGACCCTCGGTTCTCACTTTTCCACAGGCTGTCCCGCACCGGACCATTTTTTCGCCGGAAATGGCCCATTACCTCCATGTTCCTCCTGGCCGCTCGAGGCGATGGCGAACGGGCCGCCCCGAGGAAGTATTTTCTAAATTTTATCTAAATATTCTCTAAATATCGGTGATTCGGATTGATCCACTCCATTCCATCACATTGCTTGATATTGATTCCTATTCCGACTTTTCCGGATTTCCCGGACAGGGGCTGGGCGGGCCCGGACAGCCGGGCCGGAAAGGGTGTGTTGATTGCGTGAAAATCCGCCCCGGCCCGTACCATCAAGCGGTCCGGCCGACCGTAACTTCTTTGCAAAGCTGAGGAAGACAAAGGTCCGTGAACTTGATACGGATAGGCCTATATTCGAAAAGAGCGACCTCCATGATATACCGGATAGCCAGACAGAACCTATTCCACGACAGGGTGCGCTTGTGCGTGACCCTGACCGGCATCGTCTTTGCCGTGGTCCTGATCACGGTGGAGATAGGGCTCTTTCTCGGCTTCACCCACACCATTTCGGCGGTCATCGACAATTCCGGCGCGGATGTCTGGGTCACGTCCCGGGGGGTCAAGAATTTCGACATCGCCCTGCCCCTGAAGGAGCGCAAGTATTACGAGGTATTGTCCCTGCCCGAAGTCGAGGACGTGGCCAAGTTCATCATCCGGTTCGCGGATTGGAAAAAACCGGACGGGCTGCAGGAATCCATCGAGATCATCGGCTACGAGACCGACAAGGACATGGGCGGCCCGTGGAACTTCGTGCGCGGCTCGGGCAAGATGCTCGACCTGCGGGACTCCATCGTCATCGACCAGCTATACATGGAGAAGCTCGGCGTGACCCAATTGGGAGAGCAGGTGGAGATCAACAGGAAAAAGGCGCGGGTGGCGGCCCTGACCCAGGGCATCCGGTCGTTCACCACCTCCCCCTACGTGTTCGCCTCCCTGGACGTGGCCCGGGGCTACACCTTCCTGGAGCCGGGCGAATTCACCTACCTGCTGGTCCGGGGCAAGGCCGGGGCGACGCCGGAACGGCTGAAAAAAGCCATCGCCGGGCGGGTGGACCACGTGGACGTCTACACCACCCCGGAGTTCAGCGCCAAGACCCAGCAATACTGGATGTTCAACACCGGGGCGGGCACCGGGCTGCTCATCGCGGCCTTCCTCGGCCTGGTGGTCGGCATGGTCATCGTGGCCCAGACCCTGTACGCCACCACCCTGGACCACATCGCCGAGTTCGCCACCCTCAAGGCCATGGGCGCGCCCAACGCCTACATATATTCGATCATCATCGTCCAGGCGGCCATCTCCGCCCTGCTCGGATACGGGCTGGGCATCCTGGCGGCCAGCATCATCTCGGACATGAGCGCCTTTTCGGCCATGGTCATCGTCCTCCCCTGGGGGCTGAAACTGGCCATGCTCGGCCTGACCCTGGCCATGTGCATCATTTCCGCGGTCATCTCCATCCGCAAGGTCATGCGCCTGGACCCGGCGCTGGTCTTCAAGGGCAGGTAGCATGGCGAATTCCCGGACCGTCATACAAATAAACGGCGTCTCCAAGCACTTCGGCTCCGGAGACAACCTGACCTACGCCCTGAAGGACATCACCCTGTCCGTGGACAGGGGAGAGGTGCTGATGCTCATGGGCCCCTCGGGCAGCGGCAAGACCACCCTGCTCTCCATCATGGGCTGCATCCTGCGGCCCAGTTCAGGGACCCTGGCCATAGACGGGATCGAAGCCACCGGGCTGAGCGCCCGAAGGCTCGGCGCGCTGCGCCTCGAGCACCTGGGGTTCATCTTCCAGGAATACAATCTCTTCCCCACCCTGTCGGTGGTGGACAACATCCTCGTGGCCCTGCACCTGCGGGGGATCAAGGGGGCCGAGGCCCGCAAGCGCGCCCTGACCGCCCTGGAATCCGTGGGGCTTGAGGCCAAGGCCGAGTCCATGCCCGAGACCATGAGCGGCGGCCAGAAGCAACGGCTGGCCATCGCCCGCGCCCTGGCCGGGCGGCCAAGCATCATCCTGGCGGACGAGCCCACGGCCGCGCTGGATTCCGCCAACGGGAAAATGATAGTGGAACTCATGACCGGACTGGCTCATGAACGCGACCATTGCGTGGTCATGGTCACCCACGACCCGCGCACCATAGGCTACGCGGACCGGATGCTGACCATCGAGGACGGCGCCCTGGCCGCGGCCCCAACCACGCCGACCGACGGCGGACAGTAGCATGAAAACCGTTATCGCCATCATCATAGTCATCCTGGGAGTGGCCGCCTTCGTCCACTGGCGGTCTCCGCAATGGCTCGACGACTACCTGCCCGCCACGGACCGGCGGACCGAGACCTTCGGACAAATGCCCGAAATCGACGGGCACTCCCCCTGGGTGGCCGGATTCGGCCGGGTGGAACCCGTCTCCCAGAAACGCCGCCTGGCCTTCGAGATCAGCGGCCTGCTGGACGAGGTTCTGGTGGAGGAGGGCGACGCGGTCAAACAAGGGCAGGTGGTGGCCGGGCTCAGGGACGACGAATACTCGGCCCGGCTCGAGGCGGCCCGGTCCGACGCCCAGGCCCTCAAGGCGCAATATGAAAAGCTCATGGCCGGGGCGCGCCAGGAGGAAAAGACCGAGACCCTGTCCGTGGTCCAGCGGACCAAGTCGGTCATGGAGAACGCGCGGGTGGAAATGAAGCGGCGCAAGGAACTGCTCGACCAGAACCTCATCGCCAAGGAGGAGGTGGACCGCACCGTGACCGAGTACCTGGTGGCCGAAAAGGAATATGAAGAGGCCCGCCAGCGCTACCTGGTGATGAAGAACTTCTCGCGCAAGGAAGACATCGCCACGGCCTGGGCCGAGTACGAGGCGGCCGTGCAGCGGGCCGTGGACATGCGGGCCCAGCTCGAGAAGACCCGGCTCAGGAGCCCGGTCGACGGCAGGGTCCTGCGCGTGCACCGCCAGCCCGGCGAGAACGTGTCCATCTTTTTCGAGTGCCCGGTGCTGACCGTGGCGGACATCAGCCGCTACCAGATCCGGGCCGAGATCAACGAGAAGTACGCCGCCCTCCTCGAACCGGGCCAGGAGGCGTATTTCACCTCCGAAGCCTTCGGCGGCCTCCGCTTCCAGGGCAGGATCGAACGGGTCGGGGACATGACCGGCCCCAAGACCGTGACCCTCGACCTGCCCCGCGAAAAGGCGGACACCAAGGTACTCGAGGCCATCATCGCCCTGGACAACCAGGACGGCCTGGTCACCGGGCTGACCGGCGACGTGTTCATCCTCACCAGCGAGAACCCCGGCCTGGTCAGAAACCAGGTCGGGTCCGGCGCAGGCGGTCAATAGCCATGAGACCAAACACCCACGACCTGCCGGCGCGGGTCATCCCCTTCGGCCTGTACATGGCCTTCGTGGCCGCGCTGGAAATCCCGGCCCTGTTCGGCGGCGAACCGCCGTCCCCGTCCTTCATTCTCGGCCTCTACCCGGCCAAGATCGCCCTGGTCGCAACGGCCCTGCTGGCCTTCAGGAAATTCTACACCGACCTGGACTGGGGCTCGCTGCGCCGGGCGGTGCCCACCGCGCTCAGCGTCTGCGCCGGGGCCGCCGTCTTCCTCCTGTGGATCAACCTGGATCTGCCCTGGGCCGTCCAGGGCGAGCTGACCTCGTATGATCCCACGGAGGCCGCGCCGGGTTGGGCATACGCGCTTATCTTCGCCCGGGTGGCGGGCGCGGTCGTCGTGGTCCCGGTCATGGAGGAGCTGTTCTGGCGCTCCTTCCTGGCCCGCTACCTGATCGACCGGGACTTCATGGCGGTCCGGGCCGGAACCTTCACCCTGTTCACCTTCCCGGCCACGGCCGTGTTGTTCGGCCTGGAGCACCAACTCTACCTCGCCGGCGTCCTGGCGGGTCTGGCCTACAATGCCATCTACTGGAAAACCAAGAGCTTGGCCCAATGCATCCTCAGCCATGCGGTGACCAACGGCCTGTTGGCCGCCTACGTTCTGACCACCCAGAACTGGCGGTTCTGGTAGGCCGAAAAACTGTAAAAACCACCCCGAAAACCTGTCGGAACCCTTAACACATTCCTTCTTTTGCGCTGTCTCATCGCAATAAAACAACATAAATTCAGCGTATTATATTTTGGCACGCCAACTGCATCAATGAGAGCAACTTTGAACCTAATACCAAAAGGGGCTCGTTATGAAGAAGTTGTTTATGCATTTCGCACTGGCTCTGGCCGTGCTTGCCATGCCCGCCATGGCCCAGGCCGATACCATCTTCGGCTGGAATCTCGATCTCGGTGCTTACGGAACCGTCAATAACATCGAATTCCTGTCCGCCACCGGCGACGGAACCATTTACCAGCAACTCAGCAGCACGCCCACCCCGACCAATCCCGGCTTCGGCCCGGGCGACGCCTTTGACGTCGTTTCCCTGATCTACACCGTGTCCTACACTCCGGTGGGCGGTACTTCCACGCCTCTGTACCTGACAAAGGACAGTGGCGCCACTATCGATCAGCTGTTCTTCTATTCCGACAATCTGACCGGCATCATCACCGGCTCCTCCGCCACCGACTTCTCCTATGAATACACGGGCGGCGACATCGGCATGTACATCGGCAACAAGGACAGCATCGGGACGGCAACCATGCTCGCCACCCTGTCCCTGACCACCGGCATTGGCGATGCCAGGACCTCCACCCCCGGCGACGGCACCTACGAGCAGAGCGACACGGACATCACCGCCCTGTTCGACGCCAACCCGCTGGAGACCCTGATCTCCTTCACGCCGACCGATGCGGGTCTGGCCGCCGCCTACCCCTGGCTCGACACGTTCCTGAAGTTCGACTTCGACAACGCGCTGCGCGCCATCGCCCCCGGGAGCGGGGCTGGCGGTACCACCGTCTTCGAAGTCGGCAGCGACGCCCGCATCACCCTGGTGGCCACTCCGGAACCCTCCACCTTCCTGATCCTCGGCTTCGGACTGCTCGGCCTGGTCGGCTTCCGCAGGAAGTTCAAGAAGGCCTAAGTCATCAAGGTCTGAGCAAGCAAATCCCCGATACGGTATCAAGCGGGTGTGGCGCAAGCCGCACCCGCTTCATACATTGCAGCGGCCGGACAGGCCGCGATTCCCGCGCCCGCCGTCCCGGCGGGTGTTCTTATTTTCGACATCTTCCGTCCCATCCTCGGGCTCGACCGCCCTTGTCAATACGAGCGGGCTCCCCTGCCCTGGGGCAGACGAAACGGCAAGACAAAGGAAACCCGGCTAAGGCGAAAGCGCCCCGCCCTCGAAAGGTGACGGCCGGGGAAGGTCCGTCTAGATGCGGAAGGATTCCACGGGACGGCGGTAAGTGCCGAAGTGGATGGGCTTGCCGAATCCGGCCCTGAAGAGCATGACCGGCCCCTGGGCCCAGACCTTGGGGAAGAGCTCGGCCAGGCTGGCCCATACTGAGGAGAGCATGTCCCGGTGCTTCGGGGAAAAGGTGTCGGGCCCTTCCAGCAGCCAGCGCAACCGGAAGAGCGTGACCGCGGTCATGGGCTGCATGCGCAGGTTGTAGTGGGTCAGGGTCAGCCAGACCCGTTGCAGGGCGCGGCCGCCCTGGAGGAAGTCCGCGATGCCGGTGCCGGGCACGGTCAGGAGTCCGGCCCCGCCGCTGTGGCGGATGCCCTTGGCCGCGATGCCCGCGCCCACCCGGCTCGCGCCGAAAATATTGGCCGCCCGCATGGTCTTCCAGGACTTGGTCGCCCTGAGGAACAGCTCGCCCCCCAACCCCGCCTCCAGGTTCTTGAGCGGCAGGCCGTCGCGGGTCGCTTCGGCCGCCTGGGGCGTGAACCGGACCATCCTCACCAGATGTTCATGCAAGTCCCGGCGCTCCATGCGGATGCGGTCGGCGAGGAAGATGGCGTCGGCCAGCTTGTTCAGTTGCTCCGGCGTGTTGATCCAGCCGAGATTGCCGCCCGCCTCCGAGGCCACCGCGCCGAAGCGGTTGAACATCCCGGCCGGAATCTGCCGTTTGCGGTACGGCTTGCGGTTGGTGTGCCGCCGCCACAGGGCGTCCACCAGAATATCCTCTCGGGGAAGTTGCGCCCGCTCCAGCCCTATGGAGGCCGCCAGGTCGGGGCGGTCCGGGGTCGGGCCCATGGCGACGGCTGGCGTGAGCCCGCAGGCCCTGGCCGCGATGGCGATGTTCTCCACGGCCGCGCCCGAGGCGATGGCCGTGGCCAGGTTGCCCACATTGAAAAAGGAATCGTCGGCCGCCAGGTCCATGCGCACTTCCACGCCGTGGTCCCCGACCTGGAAGCGCCACGGCTGGACGTTGTCGCCGGACGGCGCCTGGACGCCCGCCTTGAGCAGGTAATCGTGGACCGGCCGCAGGCTCTCGCCCTCGGCCGGCAGCTTGGGCGCGGCCATGGGCTCGCAGCCCACGCGCTTGGCCCGCTTGAGCATGACGTTCTCGAAGAGCCAGGCCTTGAGCCGCTGGGCACGGGATTTGTTGCCCTTGCGCAGCCTGCCCCGGCGGATTTTCCGCAGGTACGGGTCGATCTGCACGTAATAGGGGGCGGACCGGACGCCCTTGCGCCCGAGCAGCAGACGCACCACCTCGGTGGCGGCCAGGGCCGAGCACATCTGGCAGCCGATGATCGTGGACGGCCCCTTGCCCAGATCGAAATCGACCACCGAGGCGTCCATGTACCGGGCGTGGGTGGCCCTGGGCGCAAGCCCCATGGCGAAGTGGAGGTACTTGCGGGTCTCCTCCATGCCGTCCGTGATGTCGAAATATTCGTCAAAGGACATGCCGTCCGGGGTGAAGACCAGCAGGGCCGAGCTGAAGCCCAGCGGCCCGGCGGTGATGACCGGGATGCCCAGCTCCCTGGCGCGGTTGAAGAGCATGCGCCGGACGTCGAAGACGAAGAAATCCAGGCCGTCGACCACCACGTCCACGCCCCTGAGGAAGGCGTCCATGTTGTCCGCGTTCAGCCCTTCGGGAAACGTGGCCACCTCGATGTAGGGATTGACCGAGAGCGCCTCCCCGGCCATGACGTCGAGCTTGGATTTGCCGAAATGCTGGACCCGCGCTCCGAACTGGCGGTTCATGTTGGCGGGCTCGAAGGAGTCCATGTCGGACAGGTGAAACTTGCCGACCCCCAGACGGGCCAGGGTGACGACGTGGACGCCGCCCACGCCGCCCAGGCCGGGCACGGCCACCCGCGCGTTGATGAGCCGGTCCATGTCCGCTGCGTCCAGGAAGCCGATGGTCCGGGAAAACGCCTCCTCGTTGTAGGCGTAGATATCCCGCAGCCCCCATTCGGCGGCGATGGCCCTGAGGGCGGCTGCCTGATCCGTGCCGGCCATGGCTACACCGTCACCGGATATCTCTTCTGGATGTCCTCGGCGCTGTAAAGGGCCTTGTGGTACAACGTCTCGATGTACTCCATCTGCTCATCGTCGAGGTTGTCCAGGATCTCGGGCCGGACCTGAAAAAAATACCGCGCCGCGTCGTAGTCCAGGGGGATGTTCCGCGCCCCGCTGAATTTCATGTACTTGTCCACCCCGGCGTTGTGGATGCGCCGGAAGAAGGTGTACAGGTCGGTCTCGAACTCCTGGTCCTTGAAGGTTTCCTCCAGCTTTTCCCAAAAAATGTCGTAATTGATGCGCAATCCCACGGCCGGAGCGCCCACCGGGGCGTAGAACCGCTCCTCAGCGAACTCCTCGAACATGAAAATGGCCTTGTAGAAGGTGACGTGCTTGGGATTGACCATGATCAGGATGTCGTTGATCTTGGCCTCGAGGGCATACTGGAAGTACGCCTTGCCCAGGAACATGAGCAGGTTGTGCCAACGCCCCTCGCTCGGGGTGGCCAGGGCGCAGATCTCCGCGACCCTGCGGCCCTGGGCGCGCAACTCGTCGATCTCCGGCTTGTACAGGGAGTCCATGGGCAGGCCGAACAGACGGGTATCCTCCACCTGGGTCAGGGTGGAGATGACGTCCATGCAGCTCTTGAAGGTGAAGACGCAGGTGGTGGGCAGCAGGCTGTGGATGCCGTAGTGGAGCTGCGCCGGATGGGGCTTGGTGATGTACCCCACTAGGTCGTATTCCTTGTAGACGATATTGAACGCCTGCCGGTACTCGTCCAGAGTCTCGGCGATCTTGATGGCGGGCTTGTCGATATCGTCCAGCTTGTTCTTGGTCAGGGACGAACGCCTGATGCGGATCGTCCGGCGCTTTTCGATAGCCTTGACTCGCTCTTCGCGGCTCACCTTCTCAGCCACGGCCTCCCTCCTGTCTCATTTTTTGGAATGCGAACGGTCTCGCGGATGCTGTGTTTGCCATGACGGGCCAGGTCCTCGAACACCCCGTCGGCTTCTGAAATACATTCTGCCAGATTCGGGTACGATTGGCTACCCGCACCCATCCGTTTTACAATAAAAATACGTGATGTGCGAAGCCGCCGGAACAAAAAATAACATGCGACAAAATGATGATATGAGCGGGGATTCATCCATAGTCGTGCGAAACGCTTTCCCGGGCGCGCCTCCAACGGCGGCACCCGTCGACCCACGACATAAAATAGCATTAAACGACAGCATATTGTAAGCAAAACAAAGAACGACACGGCGGTGCCGGCACCCTGCGATACATTCGGGAAGTTCCCTCCCATCCCCCGCCCCGGCAGGGGCGTTCCTCCCGCATCCGGCCCCGTGCGGCGAACGGGTTACGGCTCCACGGATTCAACCACATCGGGTCAAATTAGCCTTGGCCTTCCGCGATTCGATATTATACATTCTCAAGACATGGCGAAAAGGCCCTGCGGCGAAGCGATGCGCGGGCAGGGCATACGACGGACACTGTTGCGGAGAGGATGACCAGCGGATGACGACGTGCTCAGTAGTGATTGCATCGTACAATTACGGACGCTACCTGTCCCAAACACTCGACTCGGTCCTGGCGCAGACCAGGCAGCCCGACGAGATCGTCGTCGTCGACGACGGATCCACGGACAACACGAGGGAAGTGGCGGCACCCTACGTCGAGCGCGGCCAGATCAAGTATATCCACCAGGAAAACGCGGGCGTGTCCGCGGCCAAGCAGCGCGCGGTGGAGGAATCCTCGGGCGAGTTGCTGGCGTTTCTCGATGCCGACGACATGTGGGAGCCGACCAAACTGGAAAAGCAATTGCCCCTTTTCGAGAACGGGAGGATCGGCGCGGTCTACTCCAAGCGGTTCATCATCGACGAGCACGGGGAACGCTCCTCGTTTCAGCATCCCCCCTTCTACCGGGGGGACATCATTAATCAAATTTTCGCCTACAATTTCATTGCCTTCTCATCCACCGTCGTGCGCCGGTCCGTCTTCGAGCGGGCCGGGGGCTACGACTTCGCCCTGTCCACCGGCGAGGATTACGACCTGTGGATACGCATGGCCGCGCTGTGCGAATTCGACTACATCGACGAACCGTTGATCTGCTACCGCCGGGGCCATTCGAACCTGACATCCAACACACCGAGATTATTGGCGAACACCGTCAACATCATGCGCAAGGAACTGGGCGACTCAAACATCGCCTCCAGGTTGTCCCGGCACGCGGTGCGGACCGCATGGGCATCCGTGTTCTCCGCCTACGGCAGGTTGCGGGCAGCCGAGGGCAAACCCGGCCAGGCGTTCTCCATGTTTTGCAAGTCCCTATTTTACCAACCCTTCATGGCCAAGACCTGGAACGGACTCGCCTCGCTGCTTCTTCCGAGGCCATGCCGGAATCTGGCGAAACGTTTTATCCGTCAACGCTGAGGTATCGTATGTATCGTTTCCTTTTTCCCCTGCTTGCCGTCCTTTGTCTCGTTTCACCGCCTTGTTCCTTCGCGCAGGCGGAAAGTCACGTCCGGTTCATCACCTACGAGGAAGCGGCGGCCAAACTGGGCTTGACGGACTACCGGTATGAGACCGGCAAACAGGACAAGGTCGTCGAGTTGACCGAGCCCGGCGTACTGGACAAGGGGCACACCACCTACGTGCTGCAAAACGACGTCAGCGCCGCCAAGACCGCCTTCGTCATCAAGGCGACGGACGTCACCCTCGATCTCAACGGGCACGTCGTTGAATACGGTACAGCAGGCAAATCAAGGTGTTACGGTGTCACCAACGACGGATACCACAGAAACAACCTGGTCGTGGCCAACGGCACGATCAGGCAGTCGTCGGCAATGGATGAAAAGGATTCGAACCTGGCCGAGAGCAGTCCGATCCATTTCGCCCAGGGGGTCGACCGGGTGGTCCTGGCCGGGTTGACGCTCGAATACCATTCGCCGCAGACGAGCGGCATGTTCCTGCCCTGGAGCCCCGGTGAAATCCACCACAACGTCATCCGGGACAAGGGGCACGTGGTCATCAACCGGCATCAGAGCGTGGCCGCGATCAACGCCGCGAGGGCCAACAACCTGAACGTCCATTCCAACTTCGTCGAGCGGGTCAGGCAGTCCGGCATATTCCCCGGCCTGCTCAAGACCACCTGCAAGGGGAACATCGTCAACATCGACAGCGTGGCCTCGAATTCCTTCGGCATCGGATACTATGGCGTGAAGGAAGGGTGGGACACCTGGGTCTGCGAGGACAACATCATCCGGGGCAAGGGCGTCCACCCGGTCGGGATCGGCGTGGTCCACAACGCGGCCAAGGGGATCATCCGGAACAACGACGTCGAGGCCATGGTCACCGCATGGAACGACGAATACAACCAGCCCATCGGGGGAGCGTGCTACCGCACCACGTGGGGTGCCGACAAGATTCTGGTCGAGAACAACCGCTTCGTCTATTACGGAGCGCCCGATTCCGTCCGGGGCAAGGACAGTTGGGGCCGGACCATCTGGGTCGCCATTGAAAAGGGCCAGTCCATCGTATTCAAGAACAACGTCATCACGGGCGTTTCGGAAGGCGGCGGCTCGAAGGTCCCGGCCATCGGCGTGACCGGCCACAACAAATCCTCCGGGCTCGTCTTCATCAACAACAAGGTGGCCAGTTCCTGGGCCAACGTCATGCTTGCCGACTATTACGGCGAGGCGGGCGGTTATCCGCGGTTCATCGACAATGACTTCATCCGCCTCAAGGACTACAAGGACTATTACACCATCCGCTCCGACGCCAACTACCGGATTTCCACGGGCGTGTTCATGGACAACCGGTACGAGGACGGGGCCTCCATGGACAGCACCCGCCTGGAATTGAGCGGCAAGGGGGTCAAGGACGTCCTGTTCATGCGGCCCTGCGCAATCCAGGTGAGAAACGGGGAAAACTCCGTGCCCGGCGCGCGGGTGGTGCTCAAGGACAAGACCGGCGCGACCGTGGCGGAAGGCGCAACCGATGAGGCCGGGCGCTTCGAGGCCCGGCTGCTGGACCACCGCATCACCAACCGGCCCGACCAGGCTCCCGAAGGGATATACATGAAGACCATCGACGAGGCGGCCCCGTACACGGTGACGGTCGAGAGCGACAAGGGAGCGGCGAACGCCACCATCGACAAGGGCACCGGCCTGGCTGTCACGGTCGACCTCGGCGGTTGACGGTAAACGCCGGTCGCCATGACGGACTGACCGGCGGGGTTCCCTGCCCGCCTATCCTCTCCGGCGGCGTGCGACCAACCCGGCAAAGGCCAGGGCGCTGGCCTGCCCAAGTTGCGCCATGTCCTTAACGGTCCGGCCGCCCCAGGGATATTCCAGGGCCAGGCAGAAGGCCCCCGCCCGCTGCATGACCCGCATCACGCCGCGCGTCTTCCGGGCCATGCACATCCGTCCGCGCGTGCCGCGCCACGGTTTGTCGTGGGGGCGCCGGGCGTTGAGCAGCCGCCGGAAGCGCAGCATGTCGAGGCAGTTGGCGTAGCTGATCCCGTCCCGGTCCTGGTGCATCCAGTTGTGGATGTCCAGGTACCCGGCCACCGCTTCCTGGGTGCGCAACTCGCCCAGCAGGCGAACGAACGGATCGTCCGGCCCGACCTCCCGGCAGTTGTCGTAGCCCTGCCCGCCGCTGCCGCTGTACCGGCAAAACCCCTTCCTGACCCCTTCCGGCGAGGCCACGGGGACCACGATCCAGTCAAAGGTTCCGGTCAAAAGCCCGGCGTAGTCCCGGTCCTCGAGGTACCGCCGGATCACCCCTTCCAGGCAATAGCTCCCGGCGGTCTCATAGGGATGCACCCGGCCCACCGCGACGATGACCGGACGGCCCTCTTTCCCGCTTCCCAGCCGGAAGGAATGGACGCCCGCCGCTTCATCGGTCCGGCCCACGGTCCATGCCTCCACCTTGCCTCGGCAGTCCTCGGCCAGGCGATCCAGCCGGTCCAGGCCATAGGTCGGCAGCAGCGATATCTCGTAGGTGCCCGGGGGCTGGTCAAAGAGGAACTCGCAGCGGGTTTCGCCGACCACGGAGCCGGACAGGACGCGCCAGTCCGGCGAGCCCGTTTCCGAGAAGTAGAGCGAAGTCCGCAAGTGCATGTAGTCCGGCTCGTCCCAGTCGATCTCGACCACGGCCGGGCCCGGCTTCTCCACGATCAGGCGGCAGCGCAGCATGAACGTGTAGGCCGGTCCCGCCGGTTCCTCGGCAAACGGCTTGATGACGAGCCGGTCGCCGACCCGGAGGATGGCCTCGGCCGTATTCGGGTTGGCCCCGGGGAAGTCTATGTCCGCCCTGATCATGACGGGCCTACAGGAAGGGGCTGACTTCGGAGATGCAGTACAGGAGCTTGCCGGACTCGGCCGGCTCGATCTCGTCCACGTACCGGATGACCGCCTCCACGTCGCCGCCGAGATACTTCGCGGCCTCACTGCGGATGTAGTCGTCGGTATCCACGGTGTAGCCCTCGCCCCGGACGACCCTGAATTCCACCAGCTCCGGCCGGGCCTGGTACATCTGCATGCGCTGGACGTTGGGCGCGTTGGCCGTGAGAAAGATGGTCATGGACGCGCCCGAGACGATCTTGCCCGAGGGCGTGACCAGAAAGTCCGTGACCCGGCCGCCCGAGAGCTTGATGCGCGGCAGCCCGCGCCCGCAGGCGCACACGCCCTCCACGGTCGTGGCCACGTCCCGGATGCGGTAGCGGATGAGCGGCATGCCGTAGTTCAGGAGATCCGTGATGACGACCTCGCCCAGTTCGCCCGGGGCCACCTGCCTCCCGTCCTTGACCGTCTCGAGCAGCAGGGCCTCGGCGTTGACGTGCATGCCGTCGTGGCGGTCGCATTCGCTGGCGATGACGCTGGTCTCCCGGCTGCCGTACCGGTTGAACACGGGGCAGCCCATGACCCTTTCGATCGCCTCCCGGCGCGAATCCTCCAGCATCTCGGCGGTGCTGATGATCGCTTTCGGGGTGTAGCCGAGTTTGAGCCCCCGGTCCTCCATGAAGCGCGTGAAGAGATACATGGAGTTGGCGTAGGTGATGAACGCCTCGGGCCTCTCCCTGTCGAGGGCCTCGAAGAACTCCCGCATCTTTTGCTCGTCTATGGAGGAGGTGTCCAGAAACATGTTCCGGTAGATCCACTTTTCGCGGACGGCGTCCCAGATCTCCCCGCTGAAGGAGCGGATGTCGCGGGGGTGGCCCCACAGGCTCGCCCTCATGGTGCAGACGTCGACCCCGGCCCAGCGGTTGTGGCGGACGGTGCTCGCCGCGCGCGTGGCCACCCGCTCCGGGTCCATGTAGAAGACCACGGGCTCGCCCGTGGACCCGCCGGTCATGTTCCTGACCAGGTCGTCCCGGGTCTTGTCCGTGCGGATCATCCGGTCGGCATATTGCTGCACGTCGAGCTTGGAGACCATGGGGATCAGATGCGTGTCCTCCAGGCTTTTCAGCTGGTCGGGATGGAAACCGTGCTCATCCCAGCGCTCCTTGTAGAAGGGGCAGAACGCGTAGCTCTCCCGGACCAGCTTTTCGAGCCTCTGGAACTGCAGATCGCGGATTTCCTCCAGGCCGAGGTACTGGGTTCGCTCGAACTCCTTGACGTACGGCGCGTTGTACTCACCGTCCTTCCAGGTCCAGAGGGGATGTATGACATGTTTGTGGAACGTCTCGTAGAGATTGCGCATCTAGGCCTCCGCTTCCCGTCTTTCCGGTTCCGGCTCGCGGGGATCGAACTCCCGCTTGCAAAACAACAGTTTTCCCGACCGTTCACGGGGGATGGAATTCACTTCCTCAAAAACAACCTCGTTTTTCTGCCCCATGAACTCTTCCAACCGTCCGACAAGCCATTGCCGGGCGTCTTCCCCGTATCCCTGTCCGGGGATCACACGCACCAGGAACTTGGTGTAATCCTGCTGGATAATCTGCATTTCGCGGATCATGGAGTCGTCCTTGACGATCCGGTTGGTGAAGGCCACGCCCGGCACTTTGCGGCCCGAACCGCTGACGAACACCTCGGCGGTCCGGCCCTTGACCGGCGACAATCTGGGCAGACTGCTGCCGCAGGCGCAGGGGGTCTCGTCCAGGCTGGACAGGTCGCCCGAGGCGTACCGCAGCATGGGCATGCCCACGTTCCACAGGTCGGTCAGGATGATCTCCCCGCCCCCGATAGCATCGTCGTGTCCCCGGACCTCGACGTGCAGGCCGTAGGCGTTGACGTGCATCCCCTGGTGGGCCCCGCATTCGGTGGCGATCCGCCCCGCCTCGCGCGAGCCGTACCATTCATGGACCTTCCTGCCGAAGGCCTTCTCGATGGTCGCGCGCGCGTCGTCGGTCAGCGGTTCCGCCGTGCAGGTGATGGCCGGGACATCGATCTTTATGCCGTGGGCCAGCATGTATTCCGCGAGAATCCGCAGGGGGGTGGGATAGGCCTGGAGCAGGGCCGGACGGGTGCGCCGCAGCCTTTCGCAATAGCCCCGCAGGGTCGCGTCATCCAGGGATTCGGTCGTGTAGAAGGCGTTGCGCTGGACCAGGGCGTTCAGGATCTTTCGTTTCAACGAGACCTTGGCCGGAAAATCCCGGGTCGCGCCCCACAGATACCCGGCCCGCATGCCCGGCATGAAGCCCGTCCAGCGGTCGAAGACCATGGTCGCCGCGTGCCGTCTCTGGACCGAATCCCAGTCCATGTAAATCTTCATGGGCGAGGCGGTGGTCCCGCCGGTCGCGGATTCGCGCAGGCTGTCCGGGGGAAAGCGTCTGTTGACGAGCCGCTCGCCCTGCTCCCGGATGATGTCCTTGGTCAGCAGCGGGAGGCGCCGGAACTCCTCCCAGGTGAGGGCCGCCGGGTCCAGGTTCAGGTCCCGGAAGACCCCGGCGTAGTAGGCGGTGTTTTGGGCGGCCTCCGAGGCCACGGCCCGTATGCGGCCGAGCTGGTATTCCCGAATCTCCGGCAGGGAGCCGCCGAGGACCCCGGCGATCTCCCCCATGTACGCATACCGCTTGCTGCCCTCGTACCGGGCATACAGCGGTCCGGTGAGCCTTGAGGCGATAACATCCATCAACGTCATGGAAACACTCCCTCCCGTCGGCTGACAGGCTCCTTCCGCGCGCAACCGCTACGCGGAGCGGGGTCTCAGCAATTCGTCATACAATGCCATGTACCGTTCCGTTATCCTTTCCGGATTCTGCTCGGCAAACAGCGTCTCCCGCCTCGCTGCGATCGCCTCGGGGTCGTATTCGCCCCGTGCCATCATGATAACCGATTCGGCCAGCGCCTGCACGTCGCCCGGCTGAAAAACATATCCGGTTTTCCCGGACTCGATCAATTCCGCGCAGTTGCCCACGTCGGTGCAGGCCACGGGCAGTCCCGAGGCCATGTATTCCAGGACCGCGCTGGGCTGGCTCTCGAAGTCGGAGCAGAGCACCGCGCCGTCCATGGCCCGCAGGATACGCGGCACGTCGGTACGCGACCCCCAGAACACGACCGCGTCCTCCAGCCCCCGGTCGGCGACCAGACTCTTGACCTCCCCGGTGCCGACCCCGTCGCCCACCAGATGAACGATTGCGTTCGGCACGGCCTCCCGGACCAGGGGCAGGGCCTCGACCAGCAGGTCGAGCCGCTTGATGGGCCGGATGTTGGCTACGGCAACCACGGCATAGACCTCCGGCGGGATGCCCAGGGCCTCGCGGCACGCGGCCCGGTCCTCCCGCCCGGCCGCGCGGAACCGTTCCGGGTCGATGGCGTTGGGAACGACCTGGACGCGGGCCGGGTCGGCCCCCTCCTTGTCCGCAGTGGCCTTGGCCACCAGGCTGGAGTTGGCCATGAACAAACGGGGTATCCGGTTGACCTGGCGCATGAAAAGCCTCGGCCCCCACCCTTCCCATCGATGGTCGCCGCGCCTGGACGTGGTGATCGCCCTGACGCCCGCAAGGCGGGCGGCCATCACACCGATGTAGGAGGAATCCCGCAGATAGGCGTGGACCACCGAAGGCCGCTGCTCCCTGAACCAGCGGACCAGCCGGACGAACCCCCGCCAGCCGTCCAATGTCTTCAGTGTCCGGGTAGCGGGACAGAACGTGGGGCAGCCGTCAAAGGCCTCGAACCAGGGAGAGGATGAGAGTGCACAGAGAATCGGCTCATACCGCGTCCGGTCCAGGGCGAGAATCAGGTCCACCAACTGTTTTTCCGTTCCGGAATACGGGTTGGGAATCATGTCCGCGACAAATATGATTTTCTCAGCCATGAAAAAGCCCTTTGCGATTCTTGGGATTACCCACCCGGTCGCCGACAAACAGCTCCCTTAAAAAGCCCATTCCCAGCCCGAAGTGCACGACGAAAAAAATGGCGGGCAGATAAAGTCCGTAACGCCAGCCGGCCCCGAGGCAGCAGGCCACGGTCTGGATCGCGACCAGCGCGGCGTAGAGCCCGAACCCCGCGCCCGCGGGCCACAGCGTCCAGGCGGGCAGCAGGCCGGTCAGGACGGCCAGAGCCAGGCCGCAGGCGGCCAGGACCGCCACGGCGAACACGGGCGGGACCAGCGTGTTCGGGGACAGCGTCTCCGGGTGCTTGCGCCACAGGCGGCAACGCCCCTCGCCGTAGCGGCGCATCTGCCGGTACAGACCGCCGAGGCTGTCGCGGGGATAATAGAGCACCGTAAGTTCGGGGCTCATGTAGGCCGTGAGTCCCGCCTTTTCCACGCGGTAATTGAACTCCACGTCCTCACAGGCGTCGAACCGCTCGTCCACGTATCCGACCGTGTCGAAGACCTCCTTGCGGTACATGGCCCCGTTGCTGACCGGGCTGACGAACCCGGCGTGGTCGGAATAGATCAGCGAGTCCCCGCCGTGGCCTATGCGCGCGGCCCGGGCCAGTGCCACGGCCCGCTGAAAAACGGTGATGCCATCCGGGGCCAGGGGCTGGGCCCGCCCCAAAGCGTCGGCCCCGCTCTTCTCGAAGGCGGCGGCGATGTCGCGCAGCAGGGTCGCGGACGGGATGGCGCAATGCCCGTCGATGACCACAAAGTAATCCCCGCGCCCGTTTTTGAAGCCCACGTTGCGGCCCGAGCTGGAGCGCCTGCCGGGGTTGTCCAGGAGCCTGACCATGGAGTGGCGGGCGGCGACTTCCAGGACGGCGTCGCGGGTTCGGTCCGTGGACCCTCCGTCGCAGACCAGAATCTCGAAGGACGTCTCTGGGTAATCCTGGCGGACCAGCTGGGCCAGGGTCCCACCGATGAAGCGCTCTTCGTTGTGGACCGGGATGACGACCGTGATGAAGGGCGGAGCATGCATGACTACCGGTCCGCGCTCTTCCCGTTGACCAGGGAGCCGTACAACTCCCGGTACAGTTCGGCCTGGCGGGGATAGGTGAATTCTCCGGCGACCATGTCCCTCCCGGCGCGCCCCATCCGCCGGCGCAGCTCCCTGTCCCGGCTCAGGGACAGGATGTGTTCGGCCAGCCCGGCCACGTCGTCCGTCTCGACCAGAAAACCGTTCTCCGCGTCGCGGACCAGTTCCGGCGTGCCGCCCACGGCCGTGGCCACCACGGGCGTGGCGCAGGCGAACGCCTCCAGGACCACGTTGGGCAGCCCTTCGGTCAGCGACGGCAGGGTGAAAATGTCGGTGGCCTCCATGACCGGGGCCATGTCCGGCCAGAATCCCGGCAGCAGGAACCGGTCTTCCAGCCCGGCCTTGCGGCAGTCGGCCTCGAGTTCCCCGCGCAAGACGCCTTCGCCGAAGACCGCGAAATACACGTTGTCCGCCTGCGGCGCGATCCGCTCCGCCGCCCGGAGCAGCATCCGCTGGTTCTTCTCCGGGCTGAGCCTGCCCGCGGTGGCCACCAGCACGGCGTCGGCCGGAATGCCCAGACGCGACCGCACGTCGTTTTGCCCCGCTCCTCGCCAGTTGCCGACGTCAATGCAGTTGTGGATCACGGACACCTTGTCGGCCCGCACCCCGCAGGCCAGGATCTTGCGCCGCTGCCCTTCGGACACGGCGACCACGTGGTCCGCGAGATGCAGGAAGACCTTGTCCAGGAACTCGAAGAAGCGGATCTTGCGGCTCTCCATGGTCCACCCCCGGGAAACGGCGATGGTCGGGATGCCCAGCCGCCAGCAGGCCAGCCTGCCGAAGATGTTGCCCTTGTGCCCGTGGGTGACCAGGATGTCGGCCCCGACCGCGCGCAGCATGCCGATGATCCGGGTGATGTTCTTCAGGCTGAACGGGGACATGACCGGCAGGGTCAGGCAGGTGAGCCCCTGCTCCTCGGCTTTCAGGCGCAGGTCGTTCGGTCGGCCCGGCTCCTCGTAGCAGACCAGGATCATCTCGTAGGCGTCGCCGTCCATGCGCTTGAAATGCTCGAGAATCTGCCGCTCGGGCCCGCCCAGGAAGTTCGAGTCCCGCAGATGGACGATGGTCACCTTATCCGGCACGGCCACGCTCCGTCGCGGCGGTCCAGGCCGCGTCCAGGGTTTGCGCGATGGCGTCCCAGCCGTAGGATTCGAGGACCCTTTTCCGGCCCGCGTCGGCCAGGCCGCCGTATGCCCCGCCGTCCCCGAGCACGTCCGTCACGGCCCGGGCAAAGGCCTGGGGATCGTCCCGGAGCAGGAGGTGCTTCCCGTCGTCCAGGTCCAGCCCCTCGGCGCCCACGCTGGTGGAGACCACCACCTTGGCCATGGACAGGGCTTCCAGGATCTTCAGGCGCGAACCGCCGCCGATGCGCAGCGGAACCACGTAGACCGAGGCCGCGTCGATGTATCCCCTGACGTCGTCCACGGTGCCGGTGACCACCACGCCCGGGACCCGCTCCCACTGGGCCTTGAGCCGATCCGGCGGGCGTCGGCCCACCACGTGGAAGCGGACGTCGGGCACCCGCTCCCGGACCAGGGGGAAGATTTCATCCACGAAATGGGAGACCGCGTCCTGGTTGGGCCGCCAATCCATGGACCCGGTAAAGACCAGGTTGCCGGGCTCGGGTCCCTTGCCGCCCGGCGTGAAAAAGGTTTCGTCCACCCCGTTGGGAACCACGGAGACCCGCTCCGGCGGGGTGCATCGCCGAAAAAAGTCCGCGTCGTTCTCGGACACGCAGACCACCTGGTCGTACAGCCCGGCCACGGCCCGCTCGTAGGCGGCCATCTTCTTCCACTGGGGGTATATGTAGGCCTTTTTCAGGGGGTTGCGTTCGGTTTCGAAATAGCGGCCCCAGATGTGGGACTCGACGTTGTGGGTGGACAGGACCGAAGGGAACCGGCCCAGCAGGGAGCGGATGTTTTCGGTGTACGGGGTCCACTCGCAGTGGACCAGGTCGATCCGTTCCCGGTCCGCGATCCCGGCGATGCGCCGGATCATCTCCGGCGAGTGGTGGCGCGAAACGAGGTAGGGCTTGGAAGAGGCGAGGTTCCCCAACAGCTCCAGATAGAATCGAATCCCGGACTTTCCGGTGAAGGCCTTGTCCACCGGGTGGCAGCGGATGTTGGGGCAGCCTGGAAGCTCCCGCTCCCCGCCGTGGTAGACGTAGTGGATCAGGTGCTTTTCCTGCATCCTGGACAGGAGATTGTATGTCCGCAGACGTTTGCCCGTATTGGGCGGGTAGGGAAAATCTTCATCGACGACAAGGACGTTCATCACGCATTCTCCATTGCCGACGCCCGATCGAGCGTCATTGCCGCCAGGACATCCTGTACCGGGGCGAATCGGTACTTGCCAAGTAATTTATGCAATTTCCCCCAGGTACGGCTCAGGTTGACATAATGCCTGAAGCGCGATTTGAGCCCGGCCCCGGAGATTCTCGGCTGCCCCGGATCGATCTCCCAGGGATGGAAATAGACCACGCCCGGCATGCCGTCGCCCTCGTTGATGCGGCGCAGGGCCCTGTCGATCATCGGGAACGGGAGCAGCCGGAAATAGCCCCCGCCGGAGAACGGCAGGTCCAGCTTCCTGCCCAGGAAGCGGAACGGGTAGGTGGTGATGGGAAATTCCTTGATGGTCCCCTTTTCGCGCTCGACAACGTAGGGAAAGCGCGGGGAGTGGGGGATGCCGTAGACGTCGTGATAGATGGGGAAGACGCTGGAATCGTAGGTGAACCCTTCATCGATCAGGATGTCGTAGGCCCACAGGGACTTGTGCGTCACCGAGTAGCTGGGCGCGCGGTAGCCGTGGACCGCCGTGCCGGCGATGTCCTCGAGCATGGACTTGGCCCGGTGGATGTCCTCCCTGAACGCCTCCTGCCCGATCTCGAAGACCAGTTGGTGGCCGTAGCCGTGGCAGGCGAGCTCGTGCCCGGCGTCCACGATCCTGCGGATGAGGGCCGGGTCCCGCTCGGCCACCCAGCCCAGCGAAAAAAACGTGCTCTTGACGCCGAATTCATCAAAGAGATCAAGCACCCTCCGGGTGTTGTCCCCGGCCCTGAACGGGTAGGAGTCCCAGTCCGCCGGGTCGATGACGTTCTTGAACGCGCCGACCTGGTAGTAGTCCTCCACGTCCACGGACATCGCGTTGACCAACTGTCCCCTGTCTTCCGGCATCGTCATTACCCTTTCAATACGGTTGTCCGGTCATGAGGCCCGTTTTGCCGCCAGCCCGGCGAACAGCCGCTTCATGCCGTCGGCCGTCTTCCTCACGTCGTAGCGCTCGATGGCGTGGCCTGGCATTCCCGGAAGACCTGGCCGAGGTCCTCCTCCAGGATTCGGCGCATGGCCCCGACAATCAATGAGCGTTTGGCGAATTGGCGTCATGCCCATATCTTCTTGTCAAAATCAGCTAGGCCGGACAACTCTGGAAAAGGACACTGCCGACACGCTACATCGGACAACGGAAACAGACACTTTTCCCCTTCTTCTCGGCTCCATCCCCTGTATTGTTGAAAATCGCTCTGGACTCCTTGTATATGGCGGAATTCCATATCTCGTTTATCGGCATTTTCCCAAATGAATTCCTCCCATTATTCGCGGTATGGCAACAGGGATACACCGTACCGTCCCACTGGACCGCAATGGAAGACCAAAGCCAATAACATGCCCGCTTCCGAATCTTTTTCAACCGAGCTCTCGACTTGACGACCTTCTCATCGGTGTCCCGCCGGCACCAGTCAGGCAAAACCGTAAAGAAATCAACACCCAGCTCCTCCGCCAACGCCATTGCCTGCGGGAGCTCCCGCTTGTTGAAGTCGGTTTTCACATACTGCCATTCGATAAGAGGCCAGCGGCTTTTTTTCTCACGCTTGATTCTGGCGAAATTAATGATGTTGCTCTTTACAATTTCAAAATTCCCACCCAGGCGAATTTGCCCATACGACTCCTGGGACATGCCGTCCACGGCAAGGATGAGTTTGGTCAGCCCCGCATCAATAAGTTGTTTCGACATAGCTTCATCTAAAAAATGACAGTTGGTGCTGATCATGCTGGATATGTTATTTTCGGTTAAATGCCGCACCATAGCGGGCAGGTGCTTCCTATTCATAAGTGGCTCGCCCCAAATATAGATGGCGGCCTCAAGTAGATACTCTTTGATCGGCTCCACTATCTCGACGAACTCATCCGCGGTCAGCACGCCGGTCCCGATCTCGGGATGCGCCCCGGTGCGGCACCCCTTGCATTTCAGGTTGCACATCGAGGCGGATTCGATCTTCAACATAAAAGGCAAGCCGCGGACCTGTTCCCTTTTCAAAGAGAAGTCCGCTAAGCATTTTAAAGCATTAATGCTTTTCTTTACAGTCAGAGATTTCAGGCTGGGTTTCAAGTGGCGTTGGACTTTGCCCAGAATACTGTAATTTTGATCTATAACTTTCACAAGCGTCCTCGCCTACGAATTGAAGAATGTTTTTCCAACATGTTGCGAACTTATAGGCAATTCGCAGAAATTACAATATCGCTTAAAAAATCTTTTACGCCTTATTCCCGTTCAATATCAATAAAACCCGGCTCAACGGCACAAAGAACGCCGTACCTCATACTGCATTTTCGGTGAACAGGAGTGCCCCACAATTGTGACAGAAAAGGCGATCTCCGCATGACACGCTCTTCCGGCATCCGGCCACAAGTTGTTTTAGATGATGCCGCCTAGCGAATACTCGCTGAAAACATGCGTCAAAAGCGGCTGCCAAACTGCATCATGCCGAAAATTAAACACCAACATCAAGCATGTTGTAACCGTCTGGACTCATCGTCTTCAAGTTTCATATTTATATATCTATGCATTATCCAGCTTCCAACTGCTGTAAGATAAACAACATACACCCAATTGTAACGTAGCATGTTGTGCCCTGTCAGACCGGCAACGAATAGAACCGCTATCGATTGTTTTATAGCCACCCCGGCCTTGGAGACAAAATCCACAATACGTGCTTCTCTCGTCAAATCAGGGTACTGGCTATACTCCCCAACCAGCTTCCGCCCCGCTGCCGCAATCCAATTGGATCTAAAATAGCAGATGGAAAAAAGTAGCACAAATGGGATAGTGCCTAACAAACCTGTATCGGACAACAGCTGTGCTACTAGATTATGGGCCTGAAGACCCTTTGCCGTATTCGACCAAGTGTATATCAAGTTGCCCGGACCGACTCCCAACAAGGGATATTGCCTCCACACCGCTATCCCCTGCTTGAACCCTTGTATCCGCCCTTCTGCGGCCTCATGTGCACTTTTGGCACTTGGCGCCACACTGGGATCTATCAGAGAGTAATAACGATTGTGGATTTCCGGGGGAAGAAAACTCCAGACAACGGAAAAAACCACCAGTGTGGTCACAATATACAAAAACTTCCTTTTGCTCTTCAAAAAGAGCAAACCCAAGAAGGCAACAAACTGAACAAATCCCCCACGAGACCCTGTTTCGAAAAGGCAAAGAAGGGAAATAGGTATATATGAATACAACCCATATCTGACTAGTTTAGATATAAAATTCGTTCTCAAGAGAAGCCACAACATAGGATATGACAAAACTATCGTTGTCGCAAACGAGTTTGACTGTCCATATGTATTGTCAAACCCTTTCATCCTCACCATTCCCATTGCATATTCAAACCTTCCGCCAAGGAATTCACGCAGCGACAGCAATACATAAAGGGCAGTAATGACCATGACCGCTTCAATTATTTTTATATACCCTCGCTCGTCATAGATGGAGAATAGCATCAGGATAAATACTATTGACTCTGTCGTGTATGAATATATCGTTGAGTATGAGTTATAGAAATCAATGCCAAACAATGAACAAATCCAAAGTGATATAAAATACATCAAGTATAGGACGACAACTGAATCCATTCTGATCTTTTTTCGTGTCGAAACAGCAAAAACGATGAGTAAAGTAATCAGATAGAATCTCTCCAAATGAAGATCACCAAGGATACCAAAATGTTCATATGGGCGAACAATGAGAAGGAAAAGACTTCCCATAAGTAAGTACAACATACGTTTCCCCGGATACGACACCTGGCATTTACAATTTATTCATCGCTTCTGTTCAATATGGCACAATTTTTATGACTACGCAGCAAAGCCATTCATACAAAACATACCGCATTGCTCGAAGTCATGCATTGATTTCCACACTCTCAAATCCAGCGGCGCTCGCCACTCGGCAACTTGCGTTTGCCTTCCGCTCCGACAATAATTTTTCAAGACAGGTAGATAAAACGCAGCCGACAAGACACGCCTACGAATATCGGCGGAAACTTATACGTATTCAATCGGGAAAAACAGGACGCGATTTCATAGTCCCCGCACCGGCGCAACGACACGGCAAACGCCCTTAAGAATCCTTGCCGCCTTGGAGCATAGCCGCTGGATAAACAACTTTTAGCTAACATATTTCAATTAATTATCCTGTCAACCGGAAATACCGGTTGTCCAAAACAACTCTCCCTCTTTCTGACTCACCGCTTGGCTGTTCCCCGGCCCGCAGCCTGAGCTTTGTTGGCCAGGGTTATCTTGAATCCCCCATGGTTTTCCTTAACCACCAGACAACGTTTGGTAATTTTTCCAGCGAGTATTGTCCCTGCCCCGAATGGCGTTCGGTAGTCAGCCTGAAAACGCCCGACAGGAAGCAGGCATAAGGAGAGAAGCCCGGATACAGGTAATCAACGCGAGCCCCTCGATCCTGAGCGACCCTTCGCCACGCCGAGCTCAGGTTAATCCCCAGCCATCAACGCCCCTGGCGTCCGGATCAGTATCTTGGCCAGCTCCAGGAACTGTCCCGTCCTCAGGCCGTACCGGCAACTCCGGAAGACGTGCCGGACCGCCGGGCGCATCCGTCCCTGTCTCCTGTTGTAGTAGGCAGCGAGCAGGTGCCTGGCGAGCAGCTTTTCGTCGATGGTCTTCGCGGCCTTGACCGTCAGCTTTTCATAGCGGCGGCATTCCTCGTACAGACGGATCTGGGTTTCGACCATGGACAGGGCGTGGGGCGCGGAATAATCGGTGAGACTCCCCTGGTGCCGGTAATACAGGACGGTCTTGCGCCCGTTGAAGGCGCACTTGAGACCGTAGTCGCGGAAGAGCCGGATGGCGAACATGAGATCCTCGCCCCAGCGGTAGGCCTCGTTGAAGAGGAGCCCGCCGATGCTGCTCTTCCGGAGGATGGTCGACTGCACGTGGATGAAGCACTCGCCGAGCAGGGCCTCGTAGAGATCGTCCATGACCTGGAAGAAGCCGTCCTCCACGGGCTCGGTCCGAAACCGGGAGATGGCTTTCCGGTTCGAAAACCAGTCGCCGACCACCTCCTTGGTCTCGTAGTCCACGATGTCGAAGTTGAAAAACGCGATGTCGAAATCGCGGCACCGCTCCAGAAACGACACCCCGCTCTCCAGATGGTCCGGCAGCCAGACGTCGTCCGCATCCAGAAACGCGACGTACTCCCCGGTGGCCCGTTTCAGGCAGGTGTTCCGCCCGCCGCCCGGCCCCTTTGCCCCGGCGTTGTCGAGCAGGACGATCTGCGGGTGGCGTTGCGCCAGCCGGGCCACCACCTCCCGCGTCCCGTCGGTCGAGCGGTCGTCGGCGACCAATATCTCGAGGTCGTAGCCCCCGGCCTGCGCCAGGATGCTGCCGATCGCCTCGGAGATCACCTTCTCGGCGTTGTACGCCGGTATGATTACGGATACTTTTACCGTCATGGAAAACGTCGCCCTCACGAAGGGAGCCATGCAATACCGGGGCGAGGCGGAACCCGCCCCCCTGGAGACTTACAAAACATCAAATATGTTAACGATATTCCGCTATACTGACAACAATAATCACCGGGTCCCCATCGGACGTACGCCGGACAAAAGCGGCGGCCGGGGGAGTGCACGCCCCGGCCGCCGCATGGATTCAACGGGTTTCGCCCGGCTCAGGACCAGATCTTCTCGGGCATGTAGGGGTGGGTGCCCTCGATGACCTCGATGCCGGATTTGGCCTGGATCTTGGTGATCACGTCGTCGGCGTGGGCGCAGTGGTCGGACAGGCACGGACCGATGTGAATCGTTGTGGGCTGCTCGTTCAAGGGCACGTTCCAGAGCTTGACCTGGGCCAGACGCTGGACAATGGACGCCCCCGGACAGCCGCCGCAATTGAGGATGCCCAGGACCTCGGCCTCCCGGTCCCGGTAGCGTTCGAACTGCCCCTCCCGCCGGTTGAAGGCAACCAGGCAGCGGGAACAGCCGATGCAGACGTCATCCATGGTATTGCGGCACCCGATGATGAGAATCTTTTCCATGCGAACCTCCTGTGGATAGTTGTTCCTCCTCACTGGTCCATTTGAACGCATGCGTCAATATTCATACTTTGCCGGGAATAAATACCGGCCGCAATAGTGCGAAAAGAGGTGACCACAAGGGCCAAAAAGGCGTATACGGGCGTGTCTGCCGGAGACCGATCCGGGTTTCGCGTCCGGGAACGGGGCGATCGGCCGCCGCGTTGGTGAGCGATCCTGCACACCTCGTCGGCACTTGTGCAACAACCGGCATAAATTTCACAACTTAGGTAATGATGAAAATATGTTGCACAAGGTTGAAAGGAGCCGCAAGTTGTGATGGACTGCCCGGCATGTCGGTGCTAGGTTGCATCCCCCGGCAAGATTGGAGGTCTTTACCATGTTCAGTTTATTCACCAACTATAAAAAAGCGGCCATGAAGTTCCTCTCCCAGCACCAGGTCGGCCAACGGCTCTTCTCCACTGGTGACGGCGGCCGCAAAATGCGCTTTCTACGCGAAAAGGGCTATGTGATCTCCGAGCGGGTCTCGGAGAACCGCTGGGTCCACGAAATCGTGAAAAAACCCTAACTCCGCCCAGTTCCGACGGACGGGACCGGCCCTTCGGCCGGACCCGCCACCCCCCCTTGCCCGTACCGCCGCGCCGGCGGCCGGACTCTCCTCCCTGAAATCGGGAGTCCTCTCCCCGCGACCTGTCCCAAAACCGCGCTTCCATATTTTTCCATGCCGATATCGCGCATGAGAATCCCCTCGCAAACCCTATACCGTCCCTGGCCTTGCCCCCTGTCCTGAGAATGATTTTCAAAAAACCTACTCAGGCAGTTCCTATTCTATTTCGAAACGTTGTGTTGATTTTAAGAACAATTCCCACATCAAACTTTCTGCTTGACGGATACATGACATCTAACATACCGGGCAGGTAGGTATTAAAACCTCGTTGTTGAGTAGGTATTTTAACCCACTCAGCCGGGAGGAGTTTGAGACCGGATTTTCGCGCGGCGCGCAAAGCCGCGCATGGGGGGCCGGAGGTGCCCGGAAACGGGACCAGGGGAACGGGCCGACGAGGCCGGTTCATTGCCATCAACGCTTTTGAGAAAGGGATCGACACATGGCAAACGGTAAACGGATACTGCGATTGACTGCCATCGTGATCGCGCTGGCCGGCGTGCTCGGCTTCCAGTTGGAAGCCATGGGCATGTTCGACGCGGCGAGCGAGACCGCCGGGCGACCGGACGTGATCATGATCGACACCATCGCCAAGCTGGAGTCACTTGAACAACCCGCGGCCGTGTTTAGGCACGACCTGCACACCAAGGCCCTGAAAGACCAGGGCATGAGTTGCGAATCCTGCCACAAGAAGGATGCCGAGGGGAGCATGACCCTGGCCTTCGACCGGCTGGAGGACGGGGCCCGGGCGAACATGTCCGCGTCCGAACTCAAGGACATGTACCACAACGGCTGCATCTCCTGCCACGTCAAGAGCGAGGAGAAGGGCTTCAAGACCGGTCCCAAGGCCGGCGAATGCCGCAGCTGTCACCAGGAGCGGCCCGAGGCCGCCGACCGGGTCCCGGCGGGCATGGACAACATGCTCCACTTCGTCCACTGGGATTCCAAGGTCATCCCGGCCGACGCGGGCAAGGACACCAACTGTGGCGCCTGCCACAAGAAGGCGGGCGAAGAGGACAGCTGGCGGTACTCCGAAGCGGCCAAGACCGAGCCCCTCAAGGACGTCTTTCACAGCCAGTGCGTGACCTGCCATGAGAGTATGATCGAAAAGAAGGCCGACCGCTCCGGCCCGGTGCAGTGCGCCGGCTGCCACGGCGAGAAGGAAACCGCCGAGCGCGCGGTGGAGTTGGCCAAGAACCTCAAGGCCATGGGCGGCACCCTGCCGCGCCTGCCGCGCAAGCAGCCCGACGCCGCGCTGATGTTCCACGGCGAGCCCGGCGAGATCGGGACCATCGTGGCCTTTGACCACAAGTCCCACGAAGCGGTCACCGACAGCTGTCTGACCTGCCACGTGGACGGCGTGAACGCGCCGCTGAACAAGAGCTACGTGGCCATGCACGACGCCTCCGTCGACACCTCCTGCGTGGGCTGCCACATCAAGGAACAGGCCAAGCCCGAATGCGCGGGCTGCCACGCGGCCCGGTCCACGGTCAAGCAGCCCTCGGACGCCACCTGCGGCGTCTGCCACACCAAGGTCGGCGACGATCTCAAGCCCGCCCTGACCGCCGAGGCTCCCAAGGAGATGAAGCAGGCCATCGCCCAGCGGTTCGTCGACGCCCGCGCGGACAAGCGGCCCGAGGCCGTCGCCATCGACGACATCCCGGACGTGGTCACCATCGGAACCATCTCCGACAAGTACCAGCCGAGCAAGATGCCGCATCGCAAGATCGTGCTCAAGCTCATGGAAGGCATGAAGGACGACCCGCTGGCCACGGCCTTCCACTCCGCGCCCAAGGCCATCTGCTCCGGCTGCCACCACAACAGCCCGGCCTACGCCACGCCCAAGTGCAGCAGCTGCCACACCCAGACGGACGGCAACCGGCCGAGCCTCAAGGCCGCCTATCACGGGCAGTGCATGGATTGTCACAAGCAAATGAAGCTCGAAAAGCCCGCCTCCACCAATTGCGTCGCGTGCCACGAGAAGAAAACCAACTAGCCGAAGGAGCCTATGATGTTACGCAGAACCTTCCTCGGATTGTTGGGTGCCGCGGGCGCGAGCGCAGCGCTGGTCAAGCCGACCCAGGCCGGAAACAAGCACTTCGGCCCGCACCCCGACACCCACGGCGTGCTCTTTGACGCCACCCGCTGTATCGGCTGCCGCCAGTGCGAGCAGGCCTGCAACGAGGTCAACGAGCTGCCCGCACCCGATAAACCCCTCGACGATCTGACCGTGCTCGACACCGAGCGCCGGACCGACGAGAAGACCTATACCGTGGTCAACAAGTACCAGACCGCCCTGGGCCCGGTCTTCCGCAAGATGCAGTGCAACCACTGCCTGGAACCGGCCTGCGCCTCGGCCTGCTTCGTGCGGGCCTTCAAAAAGCAGCCCAACGGCGCCGTGACCTACGACGCCTCGGTCTGCGTGGGCTGCCGCTACTGCATGGTGGCCTGCCCGTTCTCGATCCCGGCCTACGAATACGACGAACCGCTGACCCCTCGGGTGCGCAAGTGCACCATGTGCTACCCCCGCCTGATGGAGGGCAAGCTCCCCGGCTGCGTGGAGCGGTGTCCCAAGGAGGCGCTGGTCTTCGGCAAGCGCGACGAGCTGATCCGGATCGCCCGCGAGCGCATCGCCCAGTACCCGGACAAGTACGTGGACCACGTCTACGGCGAGCACGAGATGGGCGGCACCAGCTGGATGTACCTGTCCGGCGTGCCCTTTACCGAGATCGGCATGCGCGAGGACCTGGGCACCGCATCGGCCCCCGAGCTGACCGCCGGTCCCCTGGCCGCCGTGCCCATGGTCGTCGGCCTGTGGCCCGTGCTGCTGGGCGGCATCTACGCCGTGAGCAAACGCAACGCCAAGGTCGCCAACGACGAGCGCGTCAAGGCGGTCAAGGACGCCCTGAAACGGGCGGGCGAAGAGGCCGAGAAGAAGCTTCACGAGGAGCTTGGCAAGGCCGAGCAGGCCAGCCAGCGGCGCATCGAGGTCGAGGTCAAGAAGGCCGTCGAAGAGGCGCTCGCTCCCAAGGAAGAGGACGCCGGAAGCAACGAGGAGGAGTCCTAGATGTCTGTCGAAACCACTGCGGTGGCGAAGAAATCCCTCTTCACCCCGTTCAATCTTATCGCAACGGTCATTCTCATCGCCGGGCTGGTGGTCACGGTGATGCGCTTCACCGGCGGCCTGGGCGCCGTCACCAACCTTGACCAGAACAACCCGTGGGGCATCTGGATCGGCTTCGACCTGCTCTGCGGCGTCGCGCTGGCCGCGGGCGGGTACACCACCTCCGCCGCCTGCTACCTCTTCGGACTGAAAAAATACCACGCCGGGGTCCGCCCGGCCATCCTGACCGCCTTCCTGGGCTATGCCCTGGTGGTCTTCGCCCTGGGCTACGACGTCGGCCGCCCCTGGCGGCTGCCCTACCCCATCTTCGTCCAGCAGGGCACCACGTCCCTGCTCTTCGAGGTGGGCCTGTGCGTCATGCTCTACCTGACCGTGCTGTTCATCGAATTCACGCCCGCCCTGTTCGAGTGGCTGGGCATGAGGAAGATCCGCAACATCGTGGTCAAGATGACCCTGGCCCTGACCATCCTGGGCGTGGTCCTGTCCACGCTGCACCAGTCTTCCCTGGGCGCGCTGTTCACCATCGCCCCCTCGAAGCTGCACCCGCTGTGGTATTCCCAGTACCTCCCGGTGTTCTTCTTCGTGTCGAGCATCTGCGCGGGCATGTCCATGGTCATCTTCGAGGGCACCCTCTCCCACAAGCCCATGCACCACTTGATGGACAAGGAGTACCTGGACAACCACGACGGCCTGATCCTGGGTTTCGGCAAGGCCGCTTCCCTCGTGCTGTTCGGGTACTTCGCCATCAAGCTCATCGGCTTGGCCTACGACAACAACTGGCACTACCTGACCACCGGCTTCGGCGCGTGGTACCTTGTCGAGATGCTCGGTTTCGTGGCCCTGCCGTCCTTCCTGTACGCCGTGGGCGTGCGGGACAGGAATCTGACCGTGATCCGATGGGCCGCCGGACTGACCGTGCTCGGCATCGTCGTCAACCGGTTCAACATCTCCCTGGTCGCCTTCAACTACCAGCTCCCGGCCGCGCAGCGGTACTTCCCGAGCTGGGGCGAGATCACCATCTCGCTGTTCGTGGTGACCCTCGGCGTGGTGGTCTTCCGGTTCATCTCCACCAGGATGCCCATTTTCTACGAGCATCCCGACTACAAGGGCGAACACTAGGAGGTTGCCATGGAATTCTACACGCTCCAAGACTATTACACGTTCACCAAGGGAACCATATACCTGATCATGGGCGGCATCCTCGTGGCGGCGACCCTGTACTGGCGCTTCCTGATGGGCGGCAACAAAAAGGACGACTAGCCGCTAAGGCCATCGTTTTCAATTTAACGATACGACAATCAAGGAGAAGCGGAAATGTACGATTTCCTGACCGGGCCCATGCTCTGGCTGACGTTCGCCGTCAGTTTCGGCGGCCTGCTCGTTCGCGCCGTGATGTATGTCAAGGGCCTCAGCTGGCAGCTCGACCGCGTGGCGTACCGTCCCCATATGAAATACGGCATCAGGGGGGGCGTGCGCTCCATCCTGGCCTTCATCATCCCGTTCAAGGCCCGGCTGTGGCGGACCCGCCCCGGCTTCACCCTCATCTTCTTCGCCTTCCACATCGGGCTGCTGGTCACCCCGGTCTTCCTGGAAGCGCACAACGTGATGCTCCAAAACGCCCTGGGCTTCAGTCTGCCCGCCCTGCCCACCGGGGTGGCCGACGGACTGGCCTGGGTCTGCCTGGTGGGCGGCCTGTTCCTGCTGCTGCGGCGCATCGCCTTCCCCGAGGTGCGGATCATCACCACCTTCTACGACTACCTGCTGCTGGTCATCTCGGTGCTCCCTTTCGTCACCGGCCTGATCGCCCGGTACGAGATGGGGGACTACAACTTCTGGCTGGCCGCCCACATCCTGAGCGGCGAAATCTGGCTCCTGGCCCTGCCCTTCACCAAGCTCAGCCACGTGTTGCTGTTCTTCATGTCCCGCATGCAGCTGGGCATGGACTACGGCATCAAGCGCGGCGGCATGAAGGGCACGGACATGGCCTGGTAACCGGGCTTTAGCCACACACAACGGAGAACCGAAATGCCTGAAGGTAAATTCTGCAATAAGACGCCGATCACCACCGACGAACAGCTCAAAGCGACCCTCGGTGACAAGGGCGGCAAGCAATACTACGAAGAGATGAACCATCTGGACGTGGACTCGGACAAGCTCTGGGCCTCCATCCAGAAGACCATGAAGTCCCGGACCAAGACCTGGCTCGAGATCTGCGCCCACTGCGGCCTGTGCGCCGAGTCCTGCTTCCTGTACCAGGTCAACGGCCGGGTGCCCGAACAGGTCCCGTCCTACAAGATCCAGTCCACCCTCGGGGTGATGGTCAAGAAGAAGGGCAAGGTGGACAACGAGTTCATGCAGATGTGCATGGAGACCGCCTGGTCCAAGTGCACCTGCTGCAACCGGTGCGGCATGTACTGTCCCCACGGCATCGACATGGGCGTGATGTTCAGCTACCTGCGCGGCCTGCTCTACTCCCAGGGCTTCGTGCCGTGGGAGCTCAAGATCGGCTCCGGCATGCACCGCGTGTACCGCGCCCAGATGGACGTGACCACCGAGGACTGGGTCGAGACCTGCGAGTGGATGGCCGAGGAGAACGAGGAGGACTGGCCCGGCCTGGAGATTCCCGTGGACAAGGAAGGCGCGGACATCATGTACACCTGCAACGCCCGCGAGCCCAAGCACTACCCCGAGGACATCGCCGAGGCGGCCATCCTCTTCCACGTGGCGGGCGAGAACTGGACCGTGCCCTCCGAGGGCTGGGAGCAGACCTCCCTGTCCATGTTCGCCGGCGACTGGGAATGCTGCAAGGACAACGTCCTGAACGTCTACGCCGCGCTGGAGCGCCTCAAGCCCAAACGGGCCATCGGCACCGAATGCGGCCACGCGCACCGCGCGACGGTCATCGAAGGTCCCTACTGGGCGGGCCGCCCCGACGGGCAGCCGCCGGTCCCCTACATCCACTACGTGGAATGGCTGGCCGAGGCCCTGCGCGAAGGCAAGCTCAAGATCGACCCGGCCAAGCGGATCAAGGAGCCGGTCACCCTGCAGGACTCCTGCAACTACGTGCGCAACCAGGGGCTCAAGGACGTCACCCGCGAGATCATCAGCTACATCGTGGAGCCCGGGTACTTCGTGGAGATGGCCCCGAACAAGGAGCACAACTACTGCTGCGGCGGCGGTGGCGGATTCAACGGCATCGGCAAGTACCGCGAGCAGCGCAACGTGGCCCTGCGCAAGAAGCGCGACCAGATCCTGGACACCGGCTGCAAGCTGGTCATCGCGCCCTGCCACAACTGCTGGGACGCCATCCGCGACCTGGAGGAAGAGTACGAGATCGGCATCCGCTGGTCCTTCCTCAAGCCGCTGGTCATCGGCATGCTCGACGTGCCCAAGCACCTGCTGCCCCCCGAGGAATAAACCGGAGACCGTGTAACCAAAGGACGAGGTGATCTATGTTCAAGAAGATTCTACTGGCGACCAGCGGTGCTCCGTCCACCTTCGGCGCCGCGCGGGTGGCCTTCGACATGGCCAAACGCTACGGGGCCGAGGTGGTGGTGTTCAACGTCATGGGCGTGCCCACCAAGGCCTTTTCCCAGCTGGTCAACGACGTGCGCACCGGCGAGGAGATCGAGGTCGACGACGAATACCGCGCCTGGGTCGAGGAGGAGCTCAAGTCCACCTTCGAGAAGCAGATCGAATCGGTGGAGTACGCCAAGATCGTGACCACCACGGGCGTGCCCAGCCGCGAGATTCTGCGCGCCGCCCGGGCCGAGGACGCCGACCTGATCGTCATGGGCGCGAGCTCCGGCGATTCGAGCGCCTACCGCAAGGGCTACCCCGGCTCCACCCTGCAGCGCGTGGCCAAGGCCGCCCGCTGCCCGGTCATGACCGTGCACCGCGAGACCGCCTCCTACTGGGGCGGGTTCGGCAACATCGTCTTCGCCACCGACTTCTCCAAGCAGGCCGAGAACGCCTTCAAGTTCGCCCTCAACTCGGCAAAGGAACTGGGCTGCGACCTGACCCTGTTCCATGCCCTGGACATCAGCGGCAAGGTCCTGGACCAGAACGCCATCGAGGACAAGCTCATCGAGGCCAGGACCCGCATCCGCGAGACCTACGGGCCGCTCATGGGCGACTTCAAGGACTTCGACATCGAGGTCTGGGAAGGCGTGCCCTACGTGGAGGTAGTCAAGATCGCCCGCGAGCGCAGCGCCGACCTCATCGTCCTGGCGCACCACTCCCGGGAGCTCGATCCGGAGCTGGCGTCCCTCGGGTCCACCCTGGAGCAGGTCATCCTGCGCGCCGGGTGCCCGGTGGTCAGCGTGAGCAAACCGGACAAGGTCTAGAAAAGCAGAGCGGCGCGCCCGGCGGGTGCCGGGCGCGCCTTGAAAAATATAAATGCCGCAGCCGGCCTTGGCGGGAGCGACTGCGGCAAATCAAGAATCAAACGCATTGATTCGTGAGTACCAGGAGGAACATCATGTCCAAGAAGATTCTCATAATCGACGACGACCAGGAAATCCGTTCGTATCTGTCCGAACTGCTCGGGGACAACGGATATGAAACCGTGACCGCCAACGACGGCGCGGAGGCCGTGGAGATCGCCAAGGCCGAGAAGCCCGATCTGATCACGCTGGACCTGGAAATGCCCAATGAATGGGGTCCGAGGTTCTACCGCAAGATCAGCCAGGACGACGCCCTCAAGCGCACTCCGGTGGTGGTCATCAGCGGCCTCAACGCGATCAAATACGCTATTCCCAAGGCGATCGCAAGCCTTACCAAGCCTTTTGAGCCCGCCCAGCTGCTGAAGATCGTCAAGGACGCCATCGGCTAGCGGCCCGACGGGTTGGTGTTTTACCGGCCCGCGGATCGACGTCGATTCGCGGGCCGAATTTTCCGACTTGAACTCGCGCGCGGGTTGAGTATACGTTGCAGGCGTTGCGGGGGGTCCCCGCCACTTGAAACCAGGTTGAGCTCATGCCAAAGAAAATCATGGTGGTGGACGACGATCCGGACATCGTCGATTACCTCATCAGCGTATTCGAAGACCACGGATACGACACCTGCCGCGCTTCCGACGGGATTTCAGCCTATGAGGTGGCCATGGCCGAAAAGCCGGACCTCATCACGCTGGACATCGAAATGCCCCACGAGTGGGGACCGCGTTTCTACCGTCGGCTGACCAGTGAAAAGGAGTTTTCCGACATCCCGGTGATCGTCATCTCCGGGCTCTCGGGAATCCATCTGGCCATACGGCGGGCCGTGGCGACCATAAAGAAGCCCTTCGACCCGGCGGATGTGATCCAGATCGTACGAGAGGCACTGGGCGAATAACCCGGTCCGCAATCCTGGACTGAGGAGAGAACCCGCAGGGAAGCGGCCGCCCGGGGCGGCCGGCGGCACGACTCTCCCGGAGGGTGTGATGGATTTCAAACGACTGCTGCTCGTGGACGACGAGGAAGGCGTCCGCCGGTTCCTCGGCCTCTCGCTGATGGACCTGGGCTACGAAGTGGAAACCGCCGCCAACGGCAAGGAGGCCCTAGAGGTCTTCGACGCCTTCAAGCCCGGAATCGTCTTCACCGACATCAAGATGCCCGTCATGGACGGCATCGACCTGCTCAAGGCCATCAAGGAGCGTTCCCCGGACACCGAAGTGGTCATGATCACCGGCCACGGGGACATGGACCTGGCCATCGAATCCCTCAAGTTCGACGCCTCGGACTTCATCACCAAACCGATCAACAACGACGTGCTCGAGGTCTCCCTGGAGCGCGCCCGCGAGCGCTACAGCATGAAGCTGCAGCTGCGCGAATACACCGAGAACCTGGAAAAGCTGGTCGAGGAAAAGACCGACCGCATCGTGGAGCTGGAGCGCCAGAACGCCGCCTGCCAGGTGGTCCAGGGGCTGTCCTCGGCCCTGTCCGACGCGGCCCAGGAGGCGGATACCGGCTACGGCGTGTTCAACGAACTGCCCTGCCTGGTGTCCATCCACAACCGCTACCTCGAGATCGTGGCCCACAACCGCCTGTTCGAGGAGCGCCTGGGCAACCAGGTGGGCAACAACAGCTTCGACATCTACTCCGACCGCACCTCGCCGGGCAACGCCTGCCCGGTGCAGCGCACCTTCGAGACCGGCAAGGGCCAGCGCAGCAAGGAGAATTTCCTGTCCAAGGACGGCGACGAGATACCGGTCACGGTCTACACGGCGCCCCTGCCCAACAAGGACGGCGAGATCGAACTGGTCCTGGACATCTCCGTGGACATGACCGAGCTCAAGCGCCTCCAGGACGAACTGTACACCACCCAGTACAAGTACCAGCGCCTGTTCGACGAGGCCCCCTGCTACATCACCGTGCAGGACGCGGACCTGAACATCGTCGAGGCCAACCGGCTGTTCAAGCAGGACTTCGGCGAGGTCGAGGGGCACTTCTGCTTCGAGGCCTACAAGCACAGAAGCGAGCCGTGCGAGGGGTGTCTGGTGGACAAGACCCTGCTGGACGGCGAATCGCGGCAGCAGGAGACCGTGGTGACCACGCTTTCCGGCGAGCAGAAGCACATGCTCGTCCAGGCCGCGCCCCTGCACGACGCCTCGGGCCGCATCTTCCAGGCCATGGAGCTGTCCACGGACATCACCGAGATCCGCAGGCTCCAGGACCACCTGACCTCGCTGGGCATCATGCTCGGGTCCATGTCCCACGGCGTCAAGGGCATGCTGACCTCCCTGGACGGCGGGATCTACCGGTTGGAGTCGGGCCTGAAAAAGGGCGACGAGGAGCGCGTGGCCGCGGCCACCCGGACCCTCAAGGCCATGATCGGCCGGGTCAAGAAGATGGTTCTGGACATCCTCTACTACGCCAAGTCCCGCGAGCTCGAGACCGAGGCCGTGGACGCGTCCGCGTTCCTCAGGGACACGGCCGACATCGGCGCGGCCAGGGCCGCCTCGGGCAAGATCGAGTTCGTCCGCGACATCCCGGACGACCTGGGGACCATCCAGGCCGACACCGCGGCCCTGTCCGCGGCCCTGGTCAACTTCCTGGAGAACGGCGTGGACGCCTGCGAGGCACGCAAGGACGGCAGACTGGCCCTGTCCGCGAGGCGCGACGAGACCGGGCTGGTCATCACCATATCGGACAACGGCATGGGCATGGACCGCGAGACCCGGGACAAGATCTTCACCCTGTTCTTCTCGTCCAAGGGCAAGCGCGGCACCGGCATCGGCCTGTTCATCTCCAACCAGACCATCGAGCAGCACGGCGGGGCCATCCGGGTGGAGTCCGCCCCGCACGAGGGCTCGACCTTCATCATCACCCTGCCCGACCGGGCCGGGAAGCAAGAGGCCGGAGCCGGAAAATAAGGGGGCCGGAGGCCGGGAAAACCGGTTCAAAAACGGCCGCCGATTGATTGTCGCGGTATTTTTCCCTATGCTTACGGGACGCGCGCCGCGCGCCCACCACTTTCACAGCCGGGGACAAAGACGATGAAACTGACCACACGCAGCCGATACGGCACCCGATTGCTCCTGGACATCGCCCTCCATTCGGAGAACGGCAGTCCGGTCCCGAGCAAGGACACGGCCGAGCGTGAAAAGCTGTCCCTGAAGTATCTCGAAAAGCTGATCAAGATGCTCAAGCAGGCGGGCTACGTGAAGGGCAAACGCGGCCCCAACGGCGGCAACGTCCTGGTGCGCGAGCCCGAGGACATCTCCATCGGCGAGGTGGCCCGCATCCTGGACGGCGAGGAGCAGGTCCTGGGCTGCGAGGGCGACCCATCCACCTGCCCGCGCGCGGCCGTCTGCCTCAAGCGCTCCATCTGGGACGACGCCTCCCTGGCCATGTACAGGATGCTCGACTCCTACTCCCTGGCCGACCTGATGAAGGACGCGTACCTGTGTCCCGAGAATCCGCCCAAGAGCGACGACTAGCCCGGCCGGCACGGCCGCCCGAGAGGAAGGTGCCAAGGTGCTGAAGCGGTACCGCGAGAGCCTGATCGCGAAGATGATCCTGTCGGGCGGGGTGACGCTCATCCTGTGCGTCTTCCTGTGGACCGGGTTCAACGTCTATTACTTCAAGAACAACGTGGTCTCCAACGTCATGTCCGACATCGAGATGGTCTCGGACACGATCATGCTCGCCCTGCACTACGCGATGATGCTCGACAACGAAGAGGACATCAAAGAGAACATCAACAACATCGCCAAGCAGGAGGAGATCGAGAACATCCGGGTCTACAACAAGCAGGGACGCATCGTCTTCTCCAACATCCCGGCCGAGATCGGCACGGTCATCGGCCAGCAGACCCCGGCCTGCCGGGCCTGCCATCAGTACGCGCCGCCGCCCCCGGCCCTGCCCCTGTCCAAGCGGACGAGGATGATCGAGTCGGACGGCCGCCAGCTCATGGCCATCATGACCCCCATCGCCAACTCCGAGGGGTGCTCGCCCGGCCCCTGCCACGTCCACTCGGGGGACGAACAGGTCCTCGGCCTGCTGGACGTGACCGTGAACATGGACGCCAAGAACGCCCTGATCCGAATGTTCGAGCGGGCCAACATGGGCATCTCCGTGGTCGTGTTCGCGGCCACCTTCCTGGCCCTGTTCGCCTTCACCTACCGGTTCATCTTCCGGCCCATAAAACGGCTCATCACGGCCACGCGCGGCATCAGCGGCGGGACCGACTACACGGACATCGACATCGAGCAGGTGGACGAGATCGGCACCCTGGGCCAGGCCTTCAACATGATGGGCCGCCGCGTCTCGGACAAGCACCGCGAACTGCTTGAGCAACGCGAGGAATACCGCAACCTGTTCGACAACGTGCCCTGCCTGGTCTCGGTGGTGGACACCGATTACCGGGTCATCCGCCACAACTCGGCCTATGAGCGGCATTTCGGCACGCCCGGCGGCAAGCGGTGCTGGCAGGTGAACAAGGGCCGCCTGGAGAAATGCGAGGTCTGCCCCGTGGACCGGACCTTCCAGGACGGCAAGGCGCACATGTCCGAGGAGTCCGGCATGTCCAAGGACGGCCACACGATCCACTGGATCGTGTACACCTCCCCGGTGCGCGACGAGAACGGCCGGGTGGTGGCCGCCATGGAGATGATGGTAGACATCACCCACCGCCGCGAGCTGGAATCCAAGCTGGCCGCGTCCGAGCACCGCTACCACGCCATCTTCGACTCCATCCCCAACGCGGTCTTCGTCCTGGACCGCAAGACGCTGGAGATTCTGAACTGCAACGAGTCCTCCCAGGAAATGTACGGCTGGGGCCAGCTCGAGATGCGCGGCCGCAGCTTCATGGACTTCTTCCGCCACGACGAGGCCGGGGACTGGGAGGAGGCCGTTCGCTCCCAGTCCGAGATCGAGCTGTGCACCCACGTGGACAAGTCGGGTCGGCCGTTCTTCGTCTTCCTGAGCATCTCCCCGGCCCGGTTCGAGGGCCGCGACACCCTGATCGTGACCTGTACGGACGTGACCCGCAAGATCGAGATGGAGCGGCAGCTCATCCAGGCCAGCAAGATGACCACCCTGGGAGAGATGAGCACGGGCGTGGCCCACGAACTGAACCAGCCCCTGACCATCCTCCAGGCCATTTCCAACCTGCTCACCCACAGGGCCGAGAACGGCACCGAGATATCGCCGGAGATCATGCGCGAGATGGCCGAAGGCATCTCAACCCACGTTGACCGGGCGGCCAAGATCATCGAGCACATGCGCGAATTCGGGCGCAAGTCCGACCTGCGGACCATGCCGGTGCAGGTCAACGAGGTCCTGGAGCGCGGTTTCGAGTTCTTCAGCCAGCAGCTTCAGATCCACAATATCCGGGTGGACTGGGAGTTGGAGGAGGGGTTGCCCCTGATCATGGCCGACTCCAACCGGCTGGAACAGGTGGTCATCAATCTCCTGCTCAACGCCCGCGACGCCATCGAGGACCGCTGGAAGGACGAAAAAAGCAATGAGGACAAGCGGATCCTGCTTCAGTCCTTCAGCACGCCCGAGCGCGTGGTCTTCCGCATCTGCGACACGGGCGCGGGCATCCCCCCGGCCATCCGCGAGCGGCTGTTCGAGCCGTTCTTCACCACCAAGATCGTGGGCAAGGGCACCGGGCTCGGCCTGTCCATCTCCTACGGCATCGTCACCGACTACGGCGGGAAGATAAAGGCCGATTCCTGGGAACAGGGCGGTGCCTGTTTCGAGATATCCTTTCCCCGGGCCGAGTGCGAACTGTAGGCCCGCCGGAACTTGACGCCTTTCGGGCCGGGAATAGCTTCCCGGCCTTTTCTTTCGCCCGGCTCCCGGCCGTTGAGACAAAAAAAGCGGCAAATGACAGAAAATAATCCCCCGCACCTGCCGTTCTCCCCGTTTTTCTGCTAACGGAGGATAAACCCCTTCTCTCCGGACCGGGGGCAATGGTCCGCGAAGGGAGGGGAACATCCAGGAGGAGGTATGCAGCGAAAAACCAAATCGGTTCTGTTGGTCCTGTTCGGCATCCTGATCGCCTTTCCGATCTTCAGCATGACCTACTACACCATGGTCAGGACCTCGACCCCGGAGTTCTGCGGGTCGTGTCATGAGATCCGCCCGGCGGTCATGGCCTGGGAGAGCTCGACGCACCACAACAACGCGCAAGGGTTCGTGGCCGACTGCATGGACTGCCATCTGCCCGCGCCCCAGGACACCGTCGACTTCTTCTTCACCAAGACCATGCACGGGATGAAGGACGTGTTCTCCCACTTCACCGGTGGAGACGAGAGGTACGACAGGGCGGTCATGCGCGAGCGCATCTGGGCGACCATGAAGAACGACCAGTGCATGAAGTGCCACCGGAACATCCTGCACATGCCCGGCAAGAGCGGGGCCATGCTGGCCCACCGCAGGGTTCTCTACGCCGGAAACGGCCGGGAGTACCGCTGCACCGACTGCCACCGGCATCTGGTCCACAACGACAGGCAATTCTACGAGTACAAGCAGTTCAGCGCCCCGTACCGGGCCAGCGGGCTGCCCAATCTGGGTATCTAGGAGGTTGGTTTATGTATCGCAAAACGACGTTCATCCTCACCGCCGCGTTCGCGGCCATCATCCTGACCACCGTGGCGGCCGGAGCGCAGAATTACCCCAAGGTCCGCGAACTGCGCATGGACCGGGCCACCCCGCCCCAGGGCACGGCCTGCATCGAGTGCCACAAGCAGGAGACCCCGGGCATCTTCGCCGACTGGGCCATGAGCCGCCACGCCTCGGCGGGCATCACCTGCCTGGACTGCCACCAGGCCCAACCCGGCGACGGGGACATCAGCACCAGTCATGAGAAGTACTATTCCATGGGCAACCTGCCCATGGGCGAGAAGCAATACTTCGTGCCCGTGGCCTCGGCGGTCACGCCCAAGGACTGTTCGCGCTGCCACCCGGACGAGGCCATGCAGTACTCCAAGAGCAAGCACGCCAACACGCTCGAGATCATCTGGAAGATCGACCCCTGGCTCAACGGGGGCATGAACTCGGACAACGAGCGCAAGACCGGCTGCTTCTACTGCCACGGCACCGTGCTCAAGATGAAGGACGGCTCCCTCGACCCGGCCACCTGGCCCAACGTGGGCGTCGGCCGCCTGAACATGGACGGCTCGCTCGGCTCCTGCACCAGCTGCCACACCCGGCACCGCTTCGCGGTCATGGAGGCCCGCAAGCCCGAGACCTGCGGCCAGTGCCACCTCGGCCCGGACCATCCGCAGATCGAGATATTCAACGAATCCAAGCACGGCGACATCTACCAGGCGTTCAAGCAGGAGTACAACTTCGACTCCGCGCCCGGCGCCTGGACCCCGGGGGTGGACTACCGCGCCCCGACCTGCGCCTCCTGCCACATGTCCGGCTCGGGCGACGTGGCCACCACCCACGACGTGACCGAGCGCCTCTCCTGGGAGACCCAGGCCCCGCTGACCGTCCGCCCGTCCGAATTCAAGGCCCTGCCCGCGGCCACGGACTGGAAGGTGGAGCGCGACAAGATGAAGAACATTTGCAGCCAGTGCCACGGCCAGGCCTGGATCGACGACTTCTATACCCAGCTCGACACTTCGGTGCAGGAGTACAACGAGGTCTACTTCAAGCCCGCCAAGAAGACCCTGGACGAGCTCTATGAAAAGGGGCTGCTCGACAAGACCAAGTTCTTCGACGAGCACCTCGAGGTGCAGTTCTATGAACTGTGGCACCACGAGGGCCGCCGGGCCCGCATGGGCACGGCCATGATGGCCCCGGACTACGCCTGGTGGCACGGCTTCTACGAGTGCAAGCACCGCTACAACCAGTACATGGAGGAGGCCCGCCACCTCATCGAGACCAACACCAAGGCCTACCGCTATCCCGACTTCCCCAACGCCACCGGCGACACCACCCGCCCGCAGCAGCTGTTCGGCAAGCAGTAGGGGCATATCCGGCAAACCGATACGGGGGGCGTTCGCGCCCCCCTTTTCATTGCCGACCCGGCCGGCCGGAAGCCTTGCCGTCCCGCATTGACCTTCCGCAGAAAAAACGCGATATTAGAAATTGGAATGGGGTTCCCCGAACGGCCTGGCCGTCGGGGCGGGCGGCCACCGCACGGGAGACATATGATGACGGAAACGTCCCTGCGCAAGCAGCTTGAACAGGCGCGCGAGCGCATAGAGGAACTCGAAGAGGAACTTGCCAAAGCCGCCAAGGCGACCTGCGAGGACCGCTACCGCATGGTCTTCGAGAACGCCCCCGGCGGCATGGCCATCATTACCGAGCAGGGGAATATCCTCCTGTCCAATGCCGAGGCCAAGAAATTTCTCGGCCTGTCCGGCGCCGACGGCGAACGCAACGCCGAGGATTTCTACGTCAATCGGGAAGACCGCAACCGGCTCCTGGCCCTGATCCGCAAAAAGCGGCACATCCGCAACTACCCGGTGCTCATGCACCGCCTCGACGGGGCCTCCATGTGGGCCAGCCTGAGCGCCCGGGCCATCGACTACGGCGGGGAACCGGCCAACCTGGTCTCGTTCACGGACATCACCGAGCACCGCCGGGCCCTGCGGCGGCTGGAGCTGGACGAACTGCGCTTCGAGCGGCTCTACGCCCTGTCCGAGATGACCCAGCATACCGAGAAGGAAATCCTCGACTTCGCCCTGGAGGCCATCACCGAGGTGACCGGCAGCGAGATCGGGTACATCTACCGGGTCAGCGAGGACCAGACCCAACTGACCCTGCACGCCTGGTCCGAGAGCGTCATGGAGCGGTGCTCCATCAAGGACGTCCCGGAGGTCTACAGCATCTGCGAAACCGGGCTGTGGGGCGAACCCCTGCGCCAGGGCAGGCCGGTCATCACCAACGACTACCCGAACCTGAAGAAAAAGAAGGGCTACCCCGACGGCCACATCCCGGTGCGCAACCACCTGGGGGTGCCGGTCTTCGAGGAGAACCGCGTGGTCTTCCTGGCCGGGGTGGGCAACAAGCCCGGCGACTACACCGAGGACGACATCCGCCACATGGAATTGATCATGAACGGCACCTGGCGCATCATCCAGCGGCGGCGGTCCAGGGCGGAGCTCGCCGCGGCCCATGCCGAGCTGGAGGAAAAGGTCAGGCGGCGCACGGACCGGCTGCAGCAGGTCAACCGCGAGCTGGCCGGCCTCAACCTGACGCTGATGAGCAAGGACCAGGAGCGCGAGCAGGCCCGCATGGAGCTGTTGCGCTACCAGCGGATCATCGAAACCAACCCGGACCTCATCTCCCTGATCGACAGCGACTACCGCTACGTCATCGTCAACGAGTCCTACACCCATATCTTCGGGCTCAAGCGGGAGTCCATCGTGGGCCAGCCCGTGGGCATCCTGTTCGGCTCCCGGTACTTCGAGGAGCGCTTCAAGCCCGCCATCGACCGGGCCCTCAAGGGCGAAACCCTGACCGAGGCCGCCTGGCTGCCCCTGCCCGACGCGGGCGAGCGCTACATGTCCATCACCTACCAGCCGGTCCGGGTCCAGGGCGACGACGCCGAATACGTCTCCTTCGAGGCCCGGGACATGACCGACCTCAAGCGCAGCGAGGAGGACCTCAAGGCCATCGCCGAGCGCCTCGACCTGGCCACGGACGCCGCCCATCTCGGCATCTGGGAGTGGGACCTGCGCACCGACGACCTGCTCTGGGACCGCAAGATGTTCGACCTCTACCAGGCCGAGCCTCTCCCCCCCAAGGAGCTGTTCGACTTCTGGCGCGGCTGCATCCACCCGGACGACCTGGCCGCCACCGAGCAGCAGCTGGCCCGGTCCATCGAGACCAAGGAGCCGCTCTACCTGGAGTTCCGCATCGTCCGGGCCGACAAGGCCGTCCGGCACATCCGCATCGAAGGGCTGGTCCAGGTGGACGACAAGGGCATGCCCATCCGGCTCATCGGCATCAGCATGGACGTCACCGAGCAGCGCCAGATGGAGGACGAGCTGCGCACCCTGGCCTCCACCGACCCCCTGACCGGGGCCAGCAACCGCCGCCAGTTCATGTCGCGCCTGGGCGAGGAGTTCGAGCGCTGCAAGCGGTACAACACCTCGCTGGTCCTCCTGTCCCTGGACATCGACCATTTCAAGCGCATCAACGACACCTACGGCCACCCGGCCGGGGACGACGTGCTCAAGGAACTGGTCGCCCTGTGCCGGTCCACCCTGCGCACCACCGACCTCTTCGGCCGCGTGGGCGGCGAGGAGTTCCAGGCCGCCCTGACCCAGACCCGCATCGGCGCGGGCGAGAACACCGCGGAAAGGCTGCGCCGCCGGGTGGAGCAGTGCGAGGTCAGGACCCACGACCAGATCATCACCTTCACCATCAGCATCGGGGTGACCGCCCTGACCCCGGACGACGAGTCCATCGAGGGGCTGCTCAAGCGGGCCGACGACGCCCTGTACCAGGCCAAGCGCAGCGGCAGGAACCGGGTCATCGTCCTCTGACCCCTTGACTCGCCGCGTCCGTCTCCCTACCCTCTCCGATAATGAATACTGCGACCACTGCGAGGTTCCCCCCATGTCCCTTTTCAAGAAAGACAAGCAAGAAGACTGGTTCCTTCCCGAAGACGTCCGCAAGCAACTGACCGAGACCTTCCAGGCCCTGAAGGAGCCCGTGCACCTCGAACTCTTCGCCCAGCCCGGCGTCAACGACGAATTCTCCGACTACACCGCCAAGTTCGGCGCCGATCTGGCCCGGCTGACCGACAAGATCACCTTCAAACGGTTCGACATCCCGTCCGACAGGGCCGCGGAACTGGGTGTGACCGCCTCGCCCACCCTGTGCCTCAACCCGGACGACTTTCATATCCGCTTCCTGGGCGCGCCGCTGGGCGAGGAGGGCAAGTCCTTCATCACCTCCATCATGCTTGTCTCCCTGCGCATGAACGGGCTGTCCGAGGCTTCCCTCTCCCTGCTCGACCCCCTGGACGAGGAGCGCCTGGTCCAGGTCTTCGTCTCGCCGTCGTGCCCCTACTGTCCCGGCCAGGTCATGCACGCCGTGAAGACCGCCATCGCCCGGCCAGGCCAGGTCAAGGCCGAGTGCGTGGAGATGAACGAGAACCGGGAACTGACCGAAAAGCACAACATCGGCTCCGTGCCGCACACCATCTTCGACAGCGGCGCGCACGACGCCCTGGGGCTCATGCCCGAGGAACGCTTCGTGGTCGAGATGGTCTACCTCAAGTCCGCCGAGGAACTCCTGGACGAGGGCAAACTGCCCGGCGTGGAGGGATTGCAGACCGCCACCGGCTACGGGACCATCGAGCCCGGGGCCGTGGACCTGGTCATCATTGGCGCGGGCCCGGCCGGGCTGACCGCGGGCATCTACGCCGTGCGCGCCGGGCTCAAGGCCGTGGTCCTGGAAAAGTCCATCGTCGGCGGCCAGGTCTCCCTGACCCCGGTGGTCGAGAACTACCCGGGCTTCACCAACGTGCCCGGCAAGCAGCTCATGGACATCATGAGCGAGCACGCCCGCCAGTACGTGCCCGTGCACGAGGGCGAGGGCGTGGAGTCCATCACCGTGGGCGACCCGGCCAGGGACGAGCCCATCGTGATCACCACGGCCCGGGGCGAATATCCGGCCAAGGCGGTCATCCTGGCCACGGGCGCGAGCTACCGCAAGCTCGGCATCCCCGGCGAGGAGACCTATTTCGGGCGCGGGGTCAACTATTGCGCGTCCTGCGACGGCTACCTGTACAAGGGCAAGTCCGTGGCCATCATCGGCGGCGGCAACACCGCCCTGACCGACGCCCTGCACCTCAAGAACCTCGGCGTGAACGTGACCATCGTCCACCGCCGCGACGAGTTCCGCGCCCAGAAATCCCTGGCCGACTCCGTGGAGCGCGAAGGCATCCCGGTGCTCTGGAACACCGTGGTCGAATCCATAGAGGGCGACGGCAGGAAGGCCACCTCGCTCAAGCTGCGCAACGTCAAGGACGACGCGCAGACCGAACTGCCCCTGGACGGCGTGTTCATGGCCATCGGCCAGAAGGCCGCCACCGAACTGGCCAAGTCCATGGGCGTGAAGCTGAACGCGGACGGCTACGTCGAGGCCGGCCCGGACATGCGCACCAGCGTGCCGCGCGTCTACGTGGCCGGCGACCTGACCGGCGGCCTGCAACAGATCGTCACCGCCATCGGCGAAGGCTCGGTGGCCGCCATGTCCGCCTTCGAAGACATCTCCCACCCCTACTGGAAAGAATAGAGTTGCCTCCGGCGGCCGGGGGAAGGGGAAGGAAAAACCTTTCGAGAAAGGTTCTTTCCTTCCCCTTCCCCGGACCCCCATCCCCATCCTTTTCCAAAGCTTTTTGGCGCCGCTTCGCGGGAGTACCCGTGTTATTTGCCTGCCTGACGACGATGTCGGGTTCAGCCGTTTTTTAGGCAAAACGGCTTGACTCCACAGGGGCGCGCTGCTACCCCTGAACTCTCCGATGTGACCATCGGTCACTTTTTGACCGGAAGTCGCAAAACGACCGGCGGTCGCAATAAAAATCTTGCGATTCCGGGGAACGAGGACAGGGTATGGCGACCAGACAGCAGGAAAAATCCCGGCAGACCATGCGGGAACTCATGGATTCGGCCATCGAGTTGTTCGGCACCCAGGGGTTCGCCTCCACTTCCGTGGCCGAGATCACCGACCACGCGGGCTACGCCAAGGGAAGCTTCTACCGCCACTGGAACTCCAAGGACGAGCTCTTCCTCCAGATCGTGGAGCGGAAGTTCAAGGAGTACCGGGCCACCCGGCACGACCGGGTGCAGCGGGCCGCCGACCTGCGCGAGGCCATGGGCATCATCTGGGATTTCCTGGAAACCATCGTGGCGGACCGCAACTGGTCGGCCATCTTCCTGGAGTTCACCATCCACGCGGCCACCAACGAGTCCCTGCGCCGCCTCCTGAACCAGTCCGACTACCGGCTCTCGGACCGGGTCTTCGCCGACCTGGTGCGCGACCACGTGACCGGGGACTTTCCCCCCGAGAAGATCGGGGCCCTGAACACCGCCCTGTTCGAAGGCTTTCTCATTCACCGCGCGCTGGGCACCGAGACCCTTTCCCTCACGGAAGTGCGCGAGGCGGCCATCGACCTGGCCGTGAGGAACGGAACCAGGCGGGACTGATCCCGCTGCGACCATATCACTTCATTACAAGCGAGATGCATCATGCGTAAGATCCTGCTGACCCTGACGGCCCTGGCCCTGATCGGTGCCGGACTGGCCTCCCCGGCCCGCGCCGAGTCCGTGCGCCTGACCTATTCCAGCTTCTTCCCGCCCACGCACATCCAGTCCAAACTGGCCGAGCAGTGGTGCAACGAGGTGGAGATGCGCACGAACAAGGCGGTCATCATCGACTTCTACCCCGGCGGCACCCTGAGCCCCGCCAAGCAGTGCTACGACGGCGTGGTCGAGGGCATCTCCGACATCGGGCAAAGCGCCCTGGCCTACTCGCGCGGCCGCTTCCCGGTCATGGCCGCCGTGGACCTGCCCATGGGCTACCAGAGCGGGGTCCAGGCCACGGCCGTGGCCAACGCGGTCTACGACAAATTCTCGCCCGCCGAATTCGACGACGTGGTGCCCATGTACTTCCACGCCCACGGCCCGGGCCTGCTCTTCACCGTGGAGAAGCCGGTCAAGACCCTGGCCGACCTCAAGGGCCTCAAGATCCGCTCCACCGGCAACTCGGCCAAGCTCATCGAGGCGCTGGGCGGCACCCCGGTGGCCCAGCCCATGCCCGCCTCCTACCAGTCCCTGCAAAAGGGCGTGGTCGACGGCTCGGTCCATCCCATGGAGTCCAACAAGGGATGGAAACTCGGCGAAGTGGTCAAGCACTGCACCCAGTCCCAGTGCGTGGGCTACACCACCACCTTCTTCATCGTCATGAACAAGCGCAAATGGAACGAGATTTCGCCCGAGAACCAAAAGATCATCGAGCAGATCAACCGGGAATGGTCGGTCAAGCACGGCCAGGCCTGGGACGCCTCGGACGCCGAGGGCAAGCAGTTCCTGGCCTCCAAGGGCGGCGACTTCACCGAACTCGATCCCGCCGAGGCGCAACGTTGGGTGCAGGCCGCCCGGCCGGTGCTCGACGGCTACGCCGACGGCGAGGGCAAGGCCGTGGACGGCAAGGCCGTGGTCGAATTCATCCAGGCCGAGATGGTCAAAACCCCGTAAGCCGAGTCAACGAAGCGGCTTCTCTGCGGACATGCGCCCCGGTTCCAAGCGGCAATACGGAACCGGGGCCGCACTGCGGAGAAGAGCGTTCGCGGGCAGGGCCCGGGCATTGCATGGGCAGGGGGGAGACTGCGGACTCCTCCCCGACCCCATGCGGCCATCCCGGGATTCACCCGGTCCGCCCTGAAACAACCGATTACAAGACAGGGCGGGACCGGTTCCCGCCCCGCTCATGGTGCAAAGGATTGAAAATGGAAGAAGCCAAGCGGCCGCTCCACATCACGGAAAAGATCATGCGCGTCATCGCGGCCGCCTGCCTGGTGGGCATGGCGGCCATGACCGGCGCGGACGTGTTCCTGCGCGGGGCGTTCAACACCCCCATCTTCGGCTGCGAGGAGATCGTGGCCATCCTCGGCGTGGTCGCCGTGGGCTTCGCCCTGCCATACGCCCACTACCAGAAGAGCCACATCGGCGTGGAAATCCTGGTCCGCCGCCTGCCCAAGCGGGTCCGCGACGGGGTGGGCCTGGCCACCAACCTGGCCACCCTGGCCCTGGTCTCGATCATCACCTGGCGCATGTTCCTCTACGCCGGAACCCTGGCCGAATCCGGCGAGGTCTCCATGAACCTGGAGCTGCCCGAGTACTACGTGGTCTACGTCCTGTCCTTCGGCTTCTTCGTCTACGCCCTCTGCCTGCTGGCGGACGTGGTCAAATTCTTCACAAAGCGGGGGGCCTAGCCATGGATCCGACCACCGCCGGAATCATCGGCATCTGCATCATGGTCTTCCTGTTCATGACCAGGATGCCCGTGGCCTTCGTCATGATGCTCGTGGGATTCGTCGGCTTCTCGCTGCTGACCTCCTGGCGGGGCGGGCTCAACCTGATGAGCCGCAACATCTACGACGCCTTCGCCTCCTACGAACTGTCGACCATCCCGCTGTTCATCCTCATGGGCCAGATCGCCTTCAACTGCGGCATCTCCCGGCGGCTCTACCAGACCGCCTACCGCTTCCTGGGCAACACGCGGGGCGGGCTGGCCATGGCCACGGTCTCGGCCTGCACCGCCTTCGGCGCGGTCTGCGGATCCAGCCCGGCCACGGCCGCGACCATGTCCACGGTGGGCATCCCGGAGATGAAGCGCTACGGCTACGCCAACTCCCTGGCCGCCGCCTCGGTGGCCTCGGGCGGAGGGCTGGGCATGATCATGCCGCCCTCGGTAGTCCTGATCATCTACGGCGTGCTCACCGAGCAGTCCATCGGCGCGCTCTTCGTATCCGGCATCCTCCCGGCCGTCCTGCTGACCTGCCTGTTCATCGCCGGCATCCACATCCAGTGCAGGATCAACCCGGCGCTGGGCCCCAAGGGCGACACCTTCACCTGGACGGAGAAGCTCAAATCCCTGGCCAACCTCGTCGACACCCTGCTCATCTTCGCCCTGGTCATCGGCGGCCTGTTCCGGGGGTGGTTCACCCCCACCGAGGCGGCCTCCATCGGAGTCATCGGCGTGATCGCCCTGGCCCTGGTCAAGCGCCAACTCACCTGGCAGGCCTTCGTCAACTCGCTGTACGAGACCCTGCGCACCTCCTGCATGGTATTGGTGCTCATCGCGGGCGCGGTGGTCTTCGGCAAGTTCCTGGCCGTGACCCGCATCCCCTTCGACATCGCCAACTGGGTGTCCGCCTTCGACATGCCGCCCTTCGCCATCATGGGCACGATCATCCTGATCTACTTCATCGGCGGCTGCTTCATGGACTCGCTGGCGTTGATCATGCTGACCATCCCGGTCTTCTACCCGGTGGTCACGGGCATGGGCTTCGACCCCATCTGGTTCGGCATCATCATCGTCCTGGTCACCGAGATGGGGGTCATCACCCCGCCGGTGGGCATCAATGTCTATGTGGTCTACGGCATGTGCCGCAAAATCGCCCCGGACGTGACCCTGGAGGACGTGTTCAAGGGCATCCTGCCGTTCATGCTCGCCATCGTCATCGGCATCGCCCTGCTCTTCCTCTTCCCGCAGATCATCCTGTTCCTGCCCGGGCTGATGTACTGACGGGCCCGGACCAACACGCGAAAAAAGCCCCGGATATGGCCCGGGGCTTTTTTCGCGCGGCAGGGTTCGGGTCAGTAGCGTTCAAGCTCGTCGTCCCCGCCGCCGCTCTCGGGCAGCGCCGCGGGCCTGGTGCACATAATCGCGTCCCCGCCCTGCCCGCAGTTGAAGTAGGCCATCATCCGCTGCAGGTTCTCGCCCTGTCCGGCCAGCGCCCCCGAGGTGGCGGCCAGTTCCTCGGCGGCCGAGGCGTTGCCCTGGGTGGCGCCCGACACCTGGTTCACGGCCGTGCCGATCTGCTTGATGACCAGGTCCTGTTCCTCGCAGGCGGAACTGATCTCGGACATCAACTCCGAAGTCTTCTCGATCTCCGGCACCAGTTCCTCGAGCATGTGCACGGCCTCGTCCGAGGACGTCACCGTGGACTCGGAGAGATGGCTGATCTCGCCCGCGGCCCGGCCGCTGCGCTCGGCCAGCTTGCGGACCTCGGCCGCGACCACGGCGAACCCCTTGCCGTGTTCCCCGGCCCGGGCCGCCTCGATGGCCGCGTTGAGCGCCAGCAGGTTGGTCTGGCGGGCGATCTCCTCGATGATCGAAATCCGCTCGGCGATTTCCTTCATGGCCCCCACGGCCTGGGCAACGGTCTCACCACTCCGGGAAGCCTTGCCGGCCACCTTGGACGCGATCTCGGCGGTCTCCCGGCTGTGACCCGCGTTGCGGGCGATGGAACCGGTTATCTCGGAGATGGACGCGGACAGTTCCTCCACGCCGGCCGCCTGCTCGGTGGCCCCCTGGGACAGGCTCTCGGCCGTGGCCGAGAGCTCCTCGCTGCCCGAGGCCACGTTCTGCACGGCCCCGTTGACCCCGAAGACCACGCCGCGCACCCGGACGATCATCTCTCCCATGGACTCGAGCATGCGTCCGATCTCGTCCCTGCCCGGCACCCGCACGTCCCGGCTCAGGTCGCCTCCGGCCATGGCCGTGGCCACCTCGAGGGCCTGTTTCACCGGCCGGGTGATCATCCGCGCCATCAGCCAGCCCACGAGCAGGGCCAGGAACATGGACAGGCCGACGCCGAGAATGACGACCATCTCCGAATGGAGCGAGTCGGCCTTCATGTCCGTGTCGGCGTCGTGCCCGATGGTCACCAACATGGCCATCAGCGCATTGCCGACCTCATCGACCCGGGTGTCCGCGAGATCGATCTCGCGCCCGAGCTTCCCGTACTCGGACTGGGCCGCCATCACCCGGCCGACCGCGCCGCGAAAGACCTCCTCGTGAATCCGGCTCAGTTTCCCGATCCGCTCGACCTGCTCCGGCTCGTTCATGCCGGCCACGATCTGGCCGTTCACGCTGCCGCCCTTGAGCAGGATTCCGACCAGCCGGTCGAAGTCCTGGATGGTTGCCTCGTACTCCTTGGCCAGGGCCGCTTCCCGTTCCGCCGACCCGGGCTGGATGTACTCCTCGACGACGATGCGGGACGCGCTGATGTTGTTCCTTATCTCAAAGCCCATTTCGGCCCAGGAAATCTCCCGCGACAGGACGTCGAAGGCGTCGGCCCCGGCGTTGAGCCGCCTGTCGATGAGCAGGTCCACGGATTTTTCAAACTCCTCCAGGGCCGAGGCCACGGACTCGTGGGCCCCGACCATGGCCTCCATGGCCGCCGCGCGCCGCTGAAGGACGCCGAAGACGGCCTGCCTGAGCTCGAAGACATGACGGATGGCGGGCAGGAACTCGTCCTTGTGCCGGGTCCGGACCCGCGCGGTCAGGTCACGGATGGCGGGGTTTCTCGCGGCCCTGATCTCGGCCCTCTGATCGGATACGCCCTGCTGGACGCCTGCGGCATAGAAGTCGAAATCGGCGGCGACCTGATCGTGCTCGGCCCAGTTTTCTTCCAGGACCTTCGTGTCGGACGCGTCCAGAAACTCCATGACCATCTGCATGTCCGAACGCACGGCGTACTTCATCTCAAGGGCGGCATCCACGATGTGGCCCGATGCGACCATATCGTCCTGGGCCACCTTGACGTAGGCCCCGGTGGCCAGAAAAATCACTACGATGATGGAGAATCCGCCAATTATTTTCGTCCCGATGGGAATATCAGCCAATCTCATTAGACCCTCCGAGCGGATTAGATCGGTCCACAGGAAGGAAGAGTCCTCCCATCTATAAAGGATAGGAGAATGCGGCGGCCGTTTGTATTATAAAGTCGGCGGAAGCGGTCGGTCCGGCGGTCAGCGCGCGCGGATGCGCGCCGCGTTGAGCCGCCCGTCCATGTACTGGGCCAGGGCTGCCACGGCCTGGTCCGATGTGCGGAAGGTGCACAGCCCGGCCTCCTTGAGACGGTCCACCAGGGGGTCGTACTGGCGGCCGCCGTCGACCACGCCGATGACCGGGGTGTCGAGCAGGGGCAGCAGGTCGGCCAGAAGCGCGGCGATGGACCGCTCGTTGTCCATGGTCAGGGGCGCGTCCGGGTCGGCCAGGGTGCGCATGACCGGGGACAGGGGGTCGAGGCCGACCACCACCGCGTCCACGCCCGGGTCCGTGGCCAGGATGCGCACGGCCTCGGCATGGACGTGGTCGTCGGCCGCCGGGGTGATGTCCAGGGGGTTGGTCACCGTGACCAGCCCGGCCAGCCGATTGGCCCCCACCAGGGCCTTGAGCGACCGGCGGGTCCTGTCCGCCAGCGGGGCCAGGGCCATGGAGTAGTCGTCGGTCTGGATGGAGTCGGCCATGCCCACGGCCTCGAAGCCCGCGCCGGACACGGCGGCCAGCCGGTTGCCGCCGATGGTCTTGCCGTTGAGGCGCTCGGCCAGCATGAACAGGTTCTCGAACTGGGTGAAGGAATGGGCCACGATGGCCCCGGCCTGGCGCACGCAGGCCTCGCAGACAGCGTAGTCCCCGGCCAGGGAGGCGGTGTGGCCGCTGGTGGCGGACTTGCCCTCCGGGGTCCTCCCCGCCTTGTAGAAGACCACGTCCTTGCCAGCGCGCACGGCCCTTTGCACGGCCCGGCAGAAATTGAGCCCGTCCATGTCGTTGAACCCTTCGGCGTACACGGCGATGACGTCCACGTCGTCGGCCTCGGCAAAGTGCGAGACCATGTCGCCCAGCGTCAGGTCGGTCTGGTTGCCCATGGAGACCATGTAGGCCGGGTTCAGGATGGGACACTGGGAGAGCCGGGTGAGCATGAACGCGCCCGACTGGGAGATGAAGGCCGCCCGGTGATGGCCGCCCGGGGCCAGGGGGGGCAGCTTCTCCTCCGGGATGAACCAGGTGTCGTAGTTGCCGGGCCGGGAGACCACGCCCATGCAGTTGCCGCCCAGGAAGACCGGGCCCGCGCCGCGCGCGTGCGCCTCATCGATGCGGGCGATGACCCCGGCCGCGCGCTCGCGGCTCTCCTCGGTCTCGCCCATGCCGCCCGGGATGAGCATGACCGACTCGGCGCAGTCCAGGGCCACCAGCTCGTCCACCAGGGCCGGGACCTGCTCCGCTCCCACGGCGACCACGAACAGGTCGAGCCGCCGGTCCAGGGATTTCAGGTCCGGCACGCAGGCCACCCCGTCGATCTCGGTCTCGCCCGGCTTGAGCAGGCGCACGTCCTCGGCCGGGAAGCCCGCCTCGAGCACGTTCTTGAGGATGATCCGCCCGAAATTCATGCGCGAGGCCGAGACCCCGACGATGCCGATGGACGAGGGCCGGATCAGCTTGGCGATGCGCTCCACGGGCCGGGCCGCGCGAACCGTGGTCGGGCTCGAGAAGCGGCACAGCCCGTCCAGAGGGACCATCAGGTAGTCGGCGTAGGCGAACGGGTTGATCTCCAGCTCCTCGATGTGGAAGGGCGCGTCCGGGTTGTCCGGGGAGTAGTGGTTGGCCATGTCGATGAACGAGGAAAAACACTCGATGAGCTGCTCGTCGGTGACGATGCGCCTCTGCCCCCGGGTCAGCCCCGCCAGCTTGCGGTAGGAGATGGTCTTGCGGAAGAGCTCGAAGAAGCGCGCCCCGTCGGTCAGGGCCGTGGAGGCGATGGTCAGAGCCTGTCCCTTGCGGAAGCGTTGGGCGTACAGCTCGGTGTCCGTGCCGCCCAGCCCGGCGGTGACGACCATGCCGAACTCGCGGGTCTTGCGGATGCCGACCAAAAGCTCGTTGCCGAACGCCATGGAGTCCGGCTCCATGAACTGGACCATGAGCACCCCGCGCAGATCGCGGGACACGGCCGAGGCCAGGGGCTCGCCCCTCAATCCGCGATACGGGCCGGGCGCGGAGCCGGGATCGCGCTCCAGGGCGGCCCCGTAGTTCTCCGGGACCTCGTAGAGCATGCGCCGCACGGCGGAGCGGATGGCGTCCGGGCGATTCTCGACCACGCGCACCCCGCCCGCCTCGGTCTTGTGCACGATGGACGGCGAGACAATCTTGAGGACCACCCTGTCGCCGGGCAGGACCGAAAGCTGCTCGTCCGTGAACCGGCCCGAGCGCGGCAGGAGCACGCACCGGGGCGGGGTCTCCGCGCCCGAGGCCTTGAGCAGGTCGTAGACCTCGTATTCGAACAGGGATTCGCGCCCCTGGTCGCGGGCCTGGCCGAACAGGGCGTCGATGGCCTGAAAATTGATCTCCACCTGGGCCGAACCAAAGGCGTACTGGGCATCCGCCATGGCGCTCTCCGTATACTCATCGGGCGCAACGCGCCCGGCTGCTGGTTATTTGACGTACTCCGCCCGGTCGTAGGCCCGGACGATCCGGTCGAAGCTGCCGCTCTCCCGGATGGCCGCCATGCCCCTGTCGAAATCGTCGCACAGGGACTTGCGGACAAAGACCACCTGGCGGTCCTGGGCCGGGAAGATCGCATGGAAGGTCACGGCCTGGTCCAGGTCCACGGCCCGGCCCGCCGGGGAGCCCTTGAGCCGGTTGCGCCAGTAGAGGAAGACGCGCCGCTCGGAAAGGACCACGTCCACCCGCCCGGAAAAGAGCATGCGCACTTGCAGGGACTGGTCGGACAGCTCGCTGTACAGGTCGTTGCCCCGGGCCATGGCCGCGAACTCGGGGCCGAGATAGCTGGCCGCGTCCTGGAACCCGAGGACCACGTATCCCGACAGGTCCGCGATGGAGCGGATGCGCAGATCTCGGTCGGCCAGGGTCACGGCGTAGTTCCGGAAGGTCAGGGTCGGCCCGGAATAAAAGACCGGACGCCCGGTGCGCTCGGCCATGTCGTAGCCCGCGCTGGTGGCCAGGCAGTCCACGTCCCCCTCGGCCAGGGCCAGGGGCAGCCGCAGGTTGGGCAGATAGACGAAACGGGCCTCCATCCCGGCCGCGCGGAAGGCGGCCCGCAGGAGGTCCACCTCGAGCCCGGCGTCCTGCTCCCTGAGGGCGTAGGGCGCGATGGCGAAGCCCACGCCGACCCGTATCTCGCGAGCCCGGGCCGCGGTCGAGAGCAGCAGGACCGCGGCCAGCGCGGCCGCGGCGAACAGGGGGCGCAGTCTCCACATCATGCCGGGACCCTACATTGACTCCACTGTCGAGTCCAGCCGGGAACCGCCGCTCACAGCCAGTCGACGGTCGGGGCCGGACGCGGAGGAACGGCCGCGTAACGCCGGGCCGGGCGGCCGAGCAAGAGCGCCCCGTGGACCGCTTCGCCGTCGGCCACGCCGAGGAGTTCCCGCACTCCGGCGGCGTGCGCGGCGGCGGCCATCAGGTAGCCGCACCAGCACGCGCCGAGCCCGGCGGCCGCCAGGGCCAGCTCCAGGTAGGCGGTGGCGATGACCCCGTCCGCCTGCGGGGTGATGCCCTGCTCGGGGCCCACGGCCACGGCCAGGGCCGGGGCGTCGCGGCAGATGATGTCCGTGCCGTTGTCCCAGACGCGGACGATGCCGGGCAGGTGCAGGGCGCGGGCCAGATCCGACTCGGCCTCGGACTCTGCGCGCATCCATCGGGCCACGGCCCCGGCCACGTCGGCCACCCTGGCGCGTCCCTCGGCCACGACCCAGCGGGTGGGCCGGGCGTTATGGCCCGACGGGCCGTATTCGGTCACGGCCAGGACCCGGCCGAGCAGGTCACGGTCCACGGACTCGTCGCGGAAGGCGCGCACGGACCGGCGCGCCTTGAGAAACTGCTCGCCCTGATCGAGGGATATGTTCAGCGAACGGTCCACCGGGACGCTTCCCGCGTCGAAGCGCGTGAGCCGGATGGCGTCCGCCGGGCAGACAGCCATGCAATGGCCGCAGTCCAGGCAGTAGTCCTGCTTCTTTTCGTGGGGTTCTGGCAGCCCGCCCTCCTCGAAGACGATGCACCCGACCGGACAGTCGGCGGCGCACAATCCGTCCCGCTTGCAGCGGGTCTCGTCGATGGTGAACAACGGCATATTCTCTCCTTTTCAAAATGGTCCGCGCAGTGTGTCCTGTTGCGCCCGTCCCGGCAAGCATTGCGTTGACCGGCAAGCGGTTTTACCGTATTTCCTGTGCCACGGGCAGGATGGGGAGTCTTGCCCGCTTTGCGACGACTCGACCGGGAAACGGTCCATTCATACAACGAGGTTTTTCATGAGCAGCAGACCCGAGGCCCCGGAAAAGGGCAAGGACTTCATCCGCCAGATCATCGACAGGGACATGGAAAGCGGCAAATACCACGGCCGCGTGCACACCCGGTTCCCGCCCGAGCCCAACGGATACCTGCACATCGGCCACGCCAAGTCCATCTGCCTGAACTTCGGGTTGGCCCGCGACTACGAAGGCAAGTGCAACCTGCGCTTCGACGACACCAACCCGGTCAAGGAGGACGTGGAATACGTGGACTCCATCCGCGAGGACGTCCACTGGCTGGGCTTCGACTGGGACAACAATTTCTACGCCTCGGACTACTTCGAGAAGCTCTATCTCATCGCCGAGCTGTTCATCAAGATGGGCAAGGCCTACGTGGACCACCAGTCCGCGGACCGAATCCGCGAGAACCGGGGCACCCTCAAGGAACCGGGCACGGATTCCCCGTTCCGGAACCGGACCGTGGAGGAGAACCTGGCCCTGTTCCGCTCCATGCGCGCGGGCGAACTCGCGGACGGCGAATGCATCCTGCGCGGCAAGATCGACATGGGTGCGCCCAACGTCATGCTCCGCGACCCGGCCCTGTACCGCATCAAGCACGCCGACCACCACCGGACCGGCTCCGCCTGGTGCATCTACCCCATGTACGACTTCACCCACGGGCTGTCCGACGCCATCGAAGGCATCACCCACTCCATCTGCACCCTGGAGTTCGAGAACAACCGCCCCCTGTACGACTGGTGCGTGGACACCCTCATGGAGGGGCTCAAGCGCCCCGAGCTGTTCGGCGAGAACGCGCCCGTATATAATGAACTGGCCGCGCTCCCCGGATTCACCGACCGCCCCCGGCAGTACGAGTTCGCCCGGCTGAACATCACCGGCACCGTGCTCTCCAAGCGCAAGCTCATCCAGCTGGTCAAGGAGGGATTCGTGAACGGCTGGGACGACCCGCGCATGCCGACCATCTCCGGGTTCCGGCGGCGCGGCTTCACGCCCGAATCCATCCGCGACTTCTGCGAGCGGATCGGCGTGGCCAAGGCGGACTCCATGGTCGAATACGCCCTGCTCGAGGCCTGCCTGCGCGAGGACCTGAACAAGCGCGCCCCGCGCTACATGGGCATCATGGACCCGGTCAAGCTGGTCATCGAGAACTATCCGGAGGACAAGGAGGACGTCTTCGAGATCGCCCTGAACCCCGAGGACGAGTCCTACGGCGCGCGCAAGGTGCCGTTTTCCCGCGAAATCTGGATCGAGCGCGACGACTTCATGGAGGAGCCGCCCAAGAAATTCTTCCGCCTGGGCCCGGACCGCGAGGTCCGGCTGCGCGGGGCGTACTACGTCAAGTGCACCGGGTACGACAAGGACGCGGACGGCAAGGTCACCGAGATCCGGGCCACCTATGACCCCGAGTCCAAGGGCGGCTGGCTGGAAGGCGGCCGCAAGGTCAAGGGCACCCTGCACTGGGTCTCGGCCAGACACGGCCTGGACGCCGAGGTGCGCAACTACGGCCCGCTGTTCACCAGGGACAACCCCAACGCCGTGGAAGAGGGCAAGACCTTCACCGACTACGTCGATCCCGACTCGCTCACGGCCCTGACCGGCTGCAAGGTGGAACCGGCCATGGCCGACATGGGCGCCGGAACCAACTTCCAGTTCGAGCGCACCGGCTACTACTGCGCGGACCTGCGCGACCACAAGCCCGGGCGGGCCCTGGTTTTCAACCGGACCGCCACCCTGCGCGACACCTGGGCCAAAATCCAGAAAAAGACCGACTAGGCGACAAAGAGAATACCCAATGAAAAGGCCGCATTATGCGGCCTTTTTTGGTGTTGCACTGGACACTTTCAAAAAAATGCTTATTTCTCGCTTGACACTGATTGCTCGATCAATCTATACCTTTTTCAACGACTGATTGCACAATCAATCGATACAAGGAAAACAGCGCATGACCAAGAAGGAAGCCATACTCATCGCCGCCCAGGAGGCCTTCGGGCAACTGGGGTTCCACGCCGCCACCGTCAAGGACGTGGCCGGGCGCGCCGACGTTTCCTTCGGCCTGGTTTCCCATTACTTCGGCAGCAAGCAGGAGCTCTTCCTGGCCGCCGGATTCGACATGGCCGACCGGCTCATCCTCTGCCTGAGCGAGGCCACGGCCAAGGCCAAGAACGGCATGGAGGCCATCCGCGCCTACATGACCGCATATTTTGACTTTACCGAAGAGCATCGGGTCGGCTTTCCCGTCCTGCTGCGCTGTTCTCCCTTCAGCCACATGGAGCCCGGTGTGGACGGCGCCAAGGTGATGGAGAAGTTCAGCATCTTCATCGACGAACTGAAACGCTGCGTCGCCCTGGGCATCGAGGACGGAACCATCCGCTCCCTGCCTCTGGAACAGACCGCGCTGATCATCTACGGCAACATCGTCGGCTCCGTCCGTACCAGCCTCCTCTCTCCCTACGAGTCGACCGGGCTGTTTGCCGAGACCATCAACCACGTGGAACGCAGCATCACCGTCGACGCGGACCAGGCCGAGACCGGCAGGGAATCGAACAGGTTGCCGTTGGCTCAGTAAAACGGATCGTCTGCAAATAATGTAACCCAAGAGGTAACTAATATGTTCATGAATCTTAGCGCCCGCAGAATACTGGCAGTATTGCTGGGCCCCCCCAGTGCCTGGCACAACTACATAGACTCCTTCAAGTCCTGGTCGGAAGACCGGGTCAAAAGACAGCACCCTTAGTCCCGAACGGATCAACACCTCCTAAAGGCGCACAGAAATGGACCGCAACCCACACCTGACAGCCTGATAGATACGTTTCGGACACCCCCGGCTCTGCCGGGTATCAGGGAGCCGCGCAAGCGGCTCCCTTTTTTTGCGCCCTGAGAAAAGTGTCGCGCGTGCGACATATGTGTTGCATAGTGTCGCCTGGTGCGACACATGCGACATGCATGCGACACCAACATGCTCAGGCTTAATTCTTTAGACTTTTTATAACTCATAGAAATAGCATATTATAATAAGAATAAAACCACTTTGGCACGCCAGTTGCTTTATTGCTCATAGCGTTTCACCAGCAACCTACAAACTCTGCGGGAGGGCACGATGTTTGAAAAGAACGTAACCAAGGTGGTTCAGGACTGCATTCTCGACAGTGGTATCCAGGCCAAGGTCGTTGCACAGAAGATCAACAAGCCGTATTCGACCCTGATGCGGGAAATCAATCCCTTTGACGCCAGCGCCAAGCTGGGCGCGGAGACCCTTCTTGAAATCATGAAGGTGACCCACGACATCCGTCCGCTCCAGTTCATGGCCTCCGAGATGGGCTTCAGCCTGGAGACCGGCAACGCCTAGCCGATCCCGGGAACCGATTTTCGGCCGGGCCTCGCGCCCGGCCTTTTTTTTGCCTTTGCAGGCATCGGGGAATCCCGCCTGACGCCTTGCCAATGTTGCCCGTTCAGCTTAGAAATACAAAGGTATCTCTTTACCGGAGGACGACGAGCGACACATGAGCATACATCCCGGGGCCAGGCTGCCCAGAGCCGACTCTCTCGGCCGGCGGGCCAAATTCGCACAGCTGGCCTTCATCTCGGCCATCGTCCTCGTCTTCTCCTGTGCGCTGATCCTGTTCAATGCCTACCGGTTGCACGTCCGCCTGTCCGAGCGCGCGGACAGCATCGCCCACCTGGCCCGGACCAGTCTGGCCAGCGCGGTCTGGCAGGTGGACTACGCCTCGGCCCGCGACTTCATCGACGCCGTGATCCAGGACGACACCGTGGCCTTCGCCCAGGTGGTCACCGGCCGCGAGGTCATGGCCGCCAAGAGCCGCCCGCGCTTCACCGGGCACGACTTCGACTATTTCACCAAGGACAGGCGGTTCCTCACCAAATCGGTGGAGATCCGCAAGTACGGCGACTGGATCGGCTCCTTCAACCTGGCCGTGTCCACCGAGGGATACGTTCAGGAGATGGCCATGTACGTGGGACTGACCCTCGCCATGGGCCTGCTTCTGACCCTGACCCTGACCCTGGCAGCGGTCCGCTACACGCGCAAACACTTCCTGACCCCGCTCACCAACCTGGAGGAGGCGGCCACGACCATCGCGGACGGCGACCTGGACGCGCCCGTGGACACCTCGGCCGCCAACGAGCTGGGCAGCCTGGCCCGGGCCATCGACGACATGCGCCAGTCCGTGCGCCACCTCATCAACGACCTCCAGGAGGCCAACGCCAAGCTTCAGAACCACCAGAATCTGCTGGAGACCAAGGTCAAGGAGCGCACCGAGGAGCTCAAGCGCAAGAACGAATCCCTGAACGGCGCCCTGGACCAGGTACGCCGGGCCAAGAAGGCAGCCGAGATGGCCAACGCGGCCAAGAGCAGCTTCCTGGCCTCCATGAGCCATGAAATCCGCACGCCCATGAACGCCATCCTGGGCATGGCGGACATCCTCTGGGAGACCGAACTGTCCGAGGACCAGGCGCGCTATGTGGACGTCTTCCGCACCGCGGGCGAGAGCCTGCTCGAGATCCTCGACGACATCCTGGACCTGTCCAAGATCGAGGCCGGGCACCTGACCCTGGAAAAGACCTGGTTCCAGCTGGCCGAGATCCTGGACCGGACCTGCGACGTGATCCGGAGCAAGGCGGCGAAAAAGGGGCTCAGCCTGAGCTGCGTCACCGCTCCCATGGTGCCGGGCCGGCTCAACGGCGATCCCACCCGGCTGCGCCAGATCCTCTTCAACCTGATGGGCAACGCGATCAAGTTCACGGATTCGGGCTCGGTGGCCTTGAACGTGGACCTGGCCTCCACCGACGGCGAGACCGCCATGCTCCACTTCTCCATCGCGGACACCGGGGTGGGCGTGTCCGGCGACAAGCTCGGGGCCATCTTCGACGCCTTCACCCAGGCGGACAGCTCGACCACCCGCCAGTTCGGCGGCACCGGCCTGGGGCTGGCCATCAGCAAGGAGCTGGTCCACATGATGGGCGGGCGCATCTGGGCCGAATCCATGCCGGGCAAGGGCAGCATCTTCCACTTCACGGCCCGGTTCGGGGCCGCGGGCGGGTCGGAGGACGTCCAGCCCGCCGCCCCGGCCCGGCCCGCGGAAGAGGACCCGCTGCCGCCACTGAACATCCTCATGTTCGAGGACTCCCGGTACAACGCCTTCGTGGCCCAGACCTATCTCGAGTCCACCCCGTGCACCATGACCGTGGCCGAGGACGGCGCCACCGGCCTCACGCTCTTCAAGAAGGGCGGCTGGGACCTGGTCCTCATGGACATCCAGATGCCGGGCATGGACGGCTTCGAGGCCACCCGGGCCATCCGGGAGTGGGAAAGGGAACAGGGGGTCGATCCGGTGCCCATAGTGGCCATGACCGCCTACGCCATGAACGAGGACGCCCGGCGCTGCATCAAGGCCGGTGCGGACTCACATCTGCCCAAGCCGGTCAAGAAGAGCACCCTGTTCGAGACCCTGCGCAAGCTGGCGCCCAGACGTCCGGCCGGGCCCGAGGAAACCAATCATGCCTGATTGCCGTCTGTTGTGGTGTCACGGCTCCCTGAGCCAGCCCTGGGGGGCCAAGAGCCTGGCCCTGGCCGACGTGGCCGAGGAGTTCGGCCTGACCATGGAGGGCCCTGATTTCAGCGACCTCGCCGACCCGGACGAGCGGGTGGAACGCCTCGTGTCCCTCCTGGCCGAGGACGACCGGCCCGCCATCCTGGCCGGGTCGAGCATGGGCGGCTACGTGGCCGCGGCCGCGTCCATGCGGGCCCGCGTCCCGGCCGCCTTCCTCCTGGCCCCGGCCTTCTATTTCCCCGGCTACGCGGTGCACGTCTTCCCCAACCTGCCGGGCCGGGTCACCGTGGTCCACGGCTGGAACGACGACGTGGTCCCGGTGGACAACGCCATCCGCTTCGCCAAGACCCACAGGGCCACCCTGCACGTCCTGGCCGACGGGCACCGGCTGGAAGGGTCCACCGAGACCCTGTGCATCCTGTTCGCCCGGTTCCTTGCCCGGACCATGGCCGACCTCGAGGAAGGCGCATGACCCGCGCCCTTGCGGCACTCGGCCTGGCGCTCCTGTACGCCGCCCTCGCGCTGCCCGCGTCTCCGGCCCGGGCGCAGGACCTGGAAAAGGCGTCCATCATCCTGCAATGGCTGCCCCAGGCCCAGTTCGCGGGCTATTACGTGGCCAAGGACAAGGGGTTCTACGCAGAGGAGGGCATCGATCTTGCCATCCTGCCCGGCGGCCCGGACATCCTGGCCAGCGACTGGCTCGAGGACGGCCGGGCGGACTTCGCCACCCTGTTCCTGACCACCGGGCTGCAGCGCCGCGAGTCCATGCCCCTGGTCAATATCGGCCAGATCGTCCAGCACTCGGCGCTCATGCTCATCGCCAAAAAGGCCTCGGGCATACGCAGCTTCAAGGATCTGGACGGCAGGAAGATCGGGCTGTGGGACAACGAATTCCAGATCCAGGCGCGGGCCCTGTTCAGCAGGGAGCACATCAGCGTCACCGTGGTCACGCAGACCACGTCCCTCGACCTCTTCATGCGCGGCGGCGTGGCCGCCTGCTCGGCCATGTGGTACAATGAATACCACACCCTGCTGACCTACGGCCTGGACGAGGCCGACCTCCAGCCCCTGTTCTTCAACGACGCGGGGTTGAACTTCCCGGAAGACGGCATCTACTGTCTGGAGAAGACCGCCGCCGAGCGCCCGGAGTTGTGCGGCGGGCTGGTCCGGGCCACTCTCAAGGGGTGGCGCTACGCCTTTGCCCACAAGGACGAGGCCCTGAACATCGTCCTTGCGCGCATGGCCGAGGCCAAGGTCCCGGCCAGCCGGGCGCACCAGCGCTGGATGCTCGACCGCATGGAGGACGTGACCATGACCGACGACGGGGCCATGGGCGTGCTGCGCCCCGGGGACTTCGACCGGGTGGCCAAGGCCCTGACCGACACCGGGTTCGTGGACGCCGCCCCGGCCTACGGGGACTTCTACAAGGGGACTGCGCGATGAAACGGTACCCCATCGCCTTCAAGCTGACCTTCCTGATCCTGTCCTGCGCCTTCGTCATCGTGACCGCCATCGTGGCCTACAACTACATCTCCTCGCGCGACATCATCCTGCGCCAGGCCGAGGACAATTCCCGCCTGCTCGTGGCCGGGACCGCCGGGCGCATCGATTCGGTCCTGTCCGGAGTGCAGAAGGTGGCCGAGAACGTCGCCTTCGCCCTGGAGGACGCCACCCTGACCAAGCGGGAGATCATCGAACTGAACCGAAGGGTGTTGGCCAACAACCCGGAGATATACGGCATGGGCCTCGCCTTCGAGCCGTATTCCCTGGAGCCGGACCATCTCTATTTCGCGCCCTACTACTTCCGCTCCGGCGGGCGCATCGGCTTCTCCATGCTCGGCGACGCCAAGTACCGCTATTTCCACATGGACTGGTACCAGATTCCCAAGGAATTGGGCCGCAGCACCTGGACCGAGCCGTATTTCGACCAAGGGGGCGGCGGCGTGCCCATGGCCACCTACTCGGTACCATTCTACCGCACGGTGAACGGCAAGACCGCGTTCACGGGCGTGGTCACGGCGGACGTCTCCCTGGCCTGGCTCCAGAAACTCGTCGGCTCCATCCGCCTGTACGACTCGGGCTACGCCTTCCTGCTGTCCCGGCACGGCACCTTCATCACCCATCCTGACGAAAGGCTGGTCATGAACCAGACCATCTTCTCCCTGGCCGAGGAACGAGACTCCGGGGAACTGCGCGAGCTGGGCCAGCGCATGCTCTCGGGCAAGGCGGCGTTCATGCCCGTGGGCACGCTCCTGTCGTCCAAGGACAGCTACATGTTCAGCGACGGCCTCAAGTACGGCGGCTGGTCCCTGGGCGTGGTCTTCCCCCGCGACGAGATGCTGGCCGACGTCTTCCGCCTGTCCAAATCCATGATCGTCATTGGCGTGGTCGGCTTCGTGCTCCTGGTCCTGGTCACCGTGGGCATCGCCCGGCGCATCACCCGCCCCCTGTGCGAACTGTCCGATTCCGCCCGCGAGATCGCCTCGGGCAACCTGGACCTCATGCTCCCGGAAATCCGGGCCAACGACGAGGTCGGCGACCTGGCCGAATCCTTCAAGCACATGAAGACCTCCCTCAAGGAGTTCATCCGCGACCTGACCGACACCACGGCGGCCAAGGAGCGCATCGAGTCCGAGCTGCGCATCGCCCGCGAGATCCAGATGGGCATCCTGCCCAAGCTCTTCCCGGCCTTCCCGGACCGCCGCGAGTTCGAGGTCTTCGCCTCCATCGAGCCCGCCAAGGAGGTGGGCGGCGACCTGTACGACTTCTTCTTCGTTGACGAGACCCACTTCTGCTTCCTGGTGGGCGACGTGTCCGGCAAGGGCGTACCCGCCGCCTTCTTCATGGCCGTGACCAAGACCCTGCTCAAGGTCGTGGCCGAGCGCGGCCTGGACCCCGGCGACATCCTCACCCGGGTCAACGCGGACCTGTCCTCGGAAAACGAATCGTGCATGTTCGTGACCCTGTTCCTGGCCATCATCGACATCGAGAGCGGCGAGACCCGCTATGCCAACGCGGGCCACAACCCGCCCATGTTCCTGCCCTGCGGCGGCAAGCCCGAGTGGATCCCTCCCCTGGGCGAGCCCGTGGCCGGGATCATGGAGGGCATGGAGTATTCCACCAAGGTCATGACGCTGAAGCCGGGCGACCTGCTGTTCATCTACACCGACGGCGTGACCGAGGCCATGGACCCGGACGGCGGCCTGTTCGGCGACGACCGGCTCATGGCCATGCTCTCCGCCGAAAAGGAGCCCTTCGCCCCCAAGCTGGTCAAGGACGTGGGCGGGGCCATCCGCGTGTTCGCCAGAGGCGCGGAGCAATCCGACGACATCACCATGCTGGCCATGCAGTTCATGGGCAAGTGCGAGCCGTGACCCCATAGCGGGTAAAAATCCGCAAAACCGAAGGGGTTTTCTCAACAACTCAGGAAGACAGCCTTTTCTCTTCCCGATCGGCCCCGCAGAACCAACTTCGGCCCTTTTCTTTGCTCATATTTTCAAATTTCATTGACGAAAACTGAAAAAACGCGCTAACTTCCCCTACTAGGCAGAAAATCCAACATGTGGGGGGTAAACATGTTCGAGAAGAATCTGACCAAGAAGATGCAGGACCTCGTCCTGGAAGGACACATCCCGGCAAAAGAGGTGTCTCGGGTGATCAAGAAGCCGTATTCGACGCTGCTTCGCGAGCTCAATCCCTTTGACGCGCACGCCAAACTGGGGGCGGAAACCATGTTCGAGATCGTCAAGGCGACACGCAACATCTCGGTCCTCGAATTCATGGCGCGCGAACTGGGCTACACGCTCAGGCCACTCGACGGCCTGCAGCACACCAGGCAGGGCATCAAGCCCCGCCACGCCCACGAGCAGGAGGCGACCATGTGACCGGTCGCGCCCGGCGCAAGCACACACTGCCCGGGGCGTGCACGCCATGCCCCGGGCAGTGTTCCTTGAAGATCCAGCCGTCCATCGGCCCTTTCATTTTGACTTTGCCCATCGATTGGTTTTTACTGTCACAAGCAATCTAACGCTCCAAGGAGGAAGGGCATGTCCCAGGATACATTCAAAAAAGCACTCGCCGTCGGCCGTCCGCCGAACGTCGTCAAAAATTTCCCCAACTCGCAGGCGCTCATCGTCAGCGGCAAGGTCGTGGACCGGGCCATGCGCGCCAAGGGCCAGTGCATGACCATCGCGGCCAACGGCCGGAACATCTTCGTCATCGAGGGCGCGCTCCGGGCCGCCCAAAAGGCCAGCGCCGCCATTATCATCGAGATCGCACGCTCCGAGGCCACCTATTGCCCGACCACTCTGTGGAACGTGGCACGCCGCGTGGACTACCTGTGCAACAAGCTCGGCATCACCGTGCCGGTGGCCGTGCACGCGGACCACTACTTCATGAAGAAATGGGAAGACGTGGCCGAGGCCAAGGCCGAAATCCCCTCCGTGTTCGACTCGGGCGTGACCTCCATCGCCATCGACGCCTCGCACATGACCGACGATCTCAACCTGCTCGGCAACCTGGCCGTGTCTCCGGTCATCCCGGCCTGGGCAGGCTACGAGACCGAGATCGGCGAGATCAAGGGCGAGTTCGGCCTGTCCAGCCCGGTGGAGGCCAAGTATCTCATCCAGGGCCTCAACGCCCACTCCCTGTGCCCGGACTGGATCGCCCTGAACAACGGCACCACCCACGGCATCGAGGCCTCGGGCGAAGGCATCCAGGTGGAACTGACCGCCGAAATCCACGAGGCCCTCAAGCCCTACGGCACCTCCGGCGCCCAGCACGGCACCTCGGGCAACGACTCCGCCCGGCTGCGCGAAATCGCCGCCAAGACCGCCACCACCAAGGCCAACGTGGCCACCGCCCTGCAGATGATCTCCTGGGGCGTCAAGGTCAACGACTTCGGCAACGCCATCATGGACGGCGACAAGTTCGCCAAGGTCCCCGGCCAGGGCGTGGAAGACGCCCTGTGGGACGAGATGGTCGCCTACGCCGACGCCAACGGCATCAAGGGCGGCAACTACAAGAAACTCAACCTCGTCTTCGAACGCCGCTGGCTCGGGCAGAGCGAATCCGTGCGCGACCGCATGGCCGGGGCCGTCCAGGACTTCGTCTACGACCTGCTGGTCAACGTGTTCAACGCCAAGGACACCGCGCCCATCGCCCGCGACCTCATCCTCGAGGCCGGCTCCTACGATCTCGGCCTCAAGGCAGAACGGATCGAAGATCCCGCCGAATGGACCGAAGAAAAAATCAAGGCCCAGGCGGCCGCCATCGACACCGACAAGGGCCCCCACGGCAACTTCGACGACTAGCCCGTACGAACGACAATAAGAAAGAGGGCGCTCCTGACGGGGCGCCCTCTTTTTTGCCTCCGGCCCCCATCCCCTCATCCTTCCAAAACTTTTTATGCCGCTTCGCGGATGGTGGGAGCGCGGGGTCAAATGCGCCGCCTTGAAGGCGTGGGCAACCGCCCCGAAGGGGCCCCCCCAATGTGTATCCCTCACGTTTTAGAAAAAATGGTCCCCGCTTTGGGAATGAACTCGCTTCTCAACTTCGCGGATAATATAATAATTGTATCAGACGGTTGCATTCGGCTAATATTTTTTATCCGCACTCGACTTTTGGAGGAGAATCACATGCGCTCGCTTTCAGCTAAATTTCTTGTTCCGGCCTTGCTCTTGATCTTGTTGTGCATGACTATATTGGCATCAATCATCTATTTTAAAACTGCAGGCTCAGCCAGAGCGAATGCAGAAGCCTTGAATGACGCGAAATTGACGTCCGTCGTTTCTCTGATTGAAACGTGGTGCGACGGCGTGGACAAGGCCCTAACCATGGTCGTCGATTCCGAATATGTCAAAATGGCGACCGACAACCAGCTGGCATCCAAGGAAGTATTGGAAAAGGCTACTTCGATATTGGAAGAAGCTCTTCAGACGGACAATATTCTGATCAGGATGCACATCCTGAACAAGGATGGCTTGGTCGTCGCCAGTGCAGACCCAGCCACCGTTGGCGTCGACTTGTCCAACAGAAAATATTTCAAGGAAGCGATTGTCTCCACAGGCACCTATTTTTCCTATCCGCTGATAAGCAGCGTCACCGGCCGGGCCGTGGTGCTGGCCCTGCATACCATTCGGGTCAATGGTCAAGTTACCGGCGTCATATTGACCGACATCAATATAGACACCTTTGCCGATCGCTTTATTAAGAACATATCCGTCGGAAAATCCGGTTACATCTATATCACCGACAGTGACGGACTGGTCTTGTCGCACAAAGATAATTCTCTTGTTGGCAAGGCGAATGTCATCAAGGATTTCCCGTGGGGCAAAGAGGTCATGGGCCAGGAGTCGGGAAGCGTCGACTATGAGTTCGGAGGGCAACGCCGGCTGACTTACTTCAAAAAGTCCGACGAGTTGGGGTGGATGGTATTCTCGACCGCCCTCTATGACGATTTCTTTAGGGAATCAATCACCCTGACCAAAATCATCGTCATTTCATGCATCACCATTATCATTCTGATGGGGATTGGCATATTCTTCATACTCCGGCGCAATGTCATCAAGCCGATCAAGTTAATCCAGAAGACCACTGCCGAAATCGCTGAAGGCGATCTCAGTGTCGAGTTGAATGTCAATCAGAAAGATGAAATCGGCGCCTTGGCATCGGCCCTCAATTCCATGATCGAGAGATTGGGAGATGTCATAGGCAAATCAAAGACTATCGCCGAGAATGTCTCGGCCGGCAGCAGTGCGCTGAGCAACGCCTCCACGTCTCTTTCCGAGGGCGCCGCGAAGCAGGCCGCATCCATAGAAGAGATGTCCGCCTCTCTGGAACAGATTACCGCCAGCATCAGCCAGAACTCCGAGAATGCCCACCGGACGGACTCCATTGCATCGAAATCCGCTTCGGTCGCGGAACAAGGGGGCGCGGCCGTCAATAAGACCGTGACGGCCATGCGCGACATTGCTGAAAAAATATCCATTGTGGAGGAAATCGCCAGGCAGACCAACCTGCTCGCCTTGAACGCGGCCATAGAGGCGGCACGCGCCGGAGAGCACGGCAAAGGCTTTGCGGTGGTGGCGGCTGAAGTCCGCAAGTTGGCAGAGCGCAGCGGTGCCGCGGCATCGGAAATCAGTGAGCTGTCCGCATCAAGCGTGGCTGTAGCCGAAAATGCCGGGAAGATGCTGGCCGAGATGCTGCCTGACATCCAGCAAACGGCCGAGCTGGTGCAGTCCATCTCCGTCACCAGCGGCGAACAGAACGCAGGAGCCCAACAGGTCAATACGGCTGTACAGGGACTCAATGACGTAACCCAGCAGAACGCCTCCGCCTCCGAGGAAGTGGCCTCGACCGCCGATGAACTGGCGTCGCAGGCGACCTCTCTGGAGCAGGCGATTTCCTTCTTCCGTATCGATAGTAAGCACACTGGAGCCACAACCTCCGTTGTGCCGGCAACGCGCGGAGCTTCCCGGGCGAAGCCTGCCGCCATCGGTCATGACGGAATCCGGAATAATGAAGACAGCTTTGAACGTTTCTAGCCGCAGACGATAACCATGCGACAAAAACAGGGCCCCGTTATATTCGGGGCCTTGTTTCGTTACCCTACAAAATAATCAGACTCGGCTCGGCAAGACCTTCCACCGGGTCGCCTCAAATTGAGATCAAGCTCCCGTGGAACAAATTCACAGGAGCTTTTCCATGTTTGATTTCGGACAAACCCCAGGTAACCAGAACGCTGTCGTTGGCGCAATTCTCCAGCGGCCACCGCTTCATGCGCAGGACGAATGAGCCTGCGTGGCGGCCCCCCTTATTCAATGGATTCCTGATTGTTCCTTCAGTGGGAAAGAGACGTTCATTTGTTCCGTGTCGGTTGTTGTGTGGCGCGTTCGCGCCATAGGCAGATCATTCCCCGGCGGACGGGGGAGGCCGTGGCTATTTCCCTAAGAGGGCCCGCCACACTGGCCGTCGGCAACTCCGCAGGACAGCGGAGGACGCAGGGCTTCCCGGCGCCCCGAAGGGGTGCCCCCCAGAACGGGGCGAATCAAGGCGAAATCAGCCTACATCGCCGCCAACAGCGGCTTTCTCTCTGATCTATCTCCCGTCCAACTTATACGTTGAACAGGAAGTGGACCACGTCGCCGTCCTTCATGACGTACTCCTTGCCCTCGACGCGGAGCACGCCTTCGCTGCGGCATTTGGCTTCGGAGCCGTGCTTGACGAAGTTGTCGTAGGAGATGACCTCGGCGCGGATGAAGCCGCGTTCGAAGTCGGTGTGGATGACGCCCGCCGCGCGCGGGGCCTTGTCGCCGTCGTGGATGGTCCAGGCGCGGACCTCCTTTTCGCCGGCGGTGAAGTAGCTGATCAGCCCGAGGGTGTGGAACCCGGTGCGGATGATCTGGTCCAGGCCGGACTCGGTGATGCCGTAGGATTCCAGGAATTCACGGTAATCCTCGTCTTCCAGACCCACGAGCTCCTCTTCCATGCGCGCGGAGATCTTGACGAACTCGGCACCCCGCTCCTGGGCCAGGCCGCGCACGGACTCGACGTAGCCGTTGTCCTCGGTCAGCCCGTCCTCGTCCACGTTGGCGCAGTAGATGACGTTCTTGGCGGTGATCAGCCGGAGCTCCCTGAGCAGCTCGGGCAGGGCCTTGGCGTCGCTTTCGAAGGTGGCGGCGGGCAGCCCCTGGTCTAGATGGGCCATGAGTTGTTTGCCTGCCTCGATCTTCGGGGCCAGGGTCTTGTCGCCCTTGAGCATCTTTTCCATGCGCTCGATGCGGTTCTCGAGCACCTGCACGTCGGCCAGGATCAGCTCGGTCTCGATGATCTCGATGTCCCGCAGCGGGTCCACGGAGTTGGCCACGTGGACGACGTCGTCATCGTCGAAGCAACGGACCACGTGCAGGATGGCCTGGGTCTCGCGGATATTGGCCAGAAACTTGTTGCCCAATCCCTCGCCCTTGCTCGCGCCCGCCACCAGGCCCGCGATGTCCACGAAATCCACGGTGGAATTCTGCACCCGCTGCGGCTTGACCAGACCGGCCAGGACGTCCAGCCGGACATCCGGCACCGGCACCACCGCCTTGTTCGGCTCGATGGTGCAAAACGCATAGTTCGCGCTCTCGGCGTTCTGGGCCTTGGTCAGCGCGTTGAACAGCGTGGACTTGCCCACGTTGGGCAGACCGACAATACCTATACTCAGCGACATGGAAACTCCCGAAAAAAAGATTGCCGGAACACACCCCCGGCGTGGCCCTCTCCTTACCCGTCTTCCCGCCTTGAGGCAAGGGAGGGGGAGGGTGCCTCCGGCGGCCGGGGGAAGGGGAGAGGGAAACCTTTTGAAAAGGGTTGTCCCTCTCCCCTTCCCCCGGGCCCCCATCCCCTCTCCCTTCCTAAACTTTTTTGGTGCCGCTTCGCAGGATGGGAGCACATGCGGAAGGTGCATTGGATGTAAGGAAGACTCGTTACGGCATGGCGAAAAAAGAATTCTGTATGAAATCCGCCTTCCCCAAAAACAAACCCCGCGATTCGGACACCCGGCACGGCGGGACGCGTCCGCACGTCCCCGAGCGCAGCGAGGCGATGGGGATCCAAGGGGCCTTGCTCCCTGGCGGGGGCGCGTCGGGTCTTAGGCCGAGCTCGCTCGGCCTTAGAGCCGTCGACAGCAGCGATAGGGCAGCGCCTGCCCGTCGGAGACGCCCGCCCGGCGAGGGCCCGCCGGAGGCATCTCCACTACTCTCCGGGCCGTCTGGCCTCGACGGTCTTGCCGGGCTTGAGTTCGTAGGTCTTGCCGAAGATTTCCACGGGCACGACCTTGTCGCCCTGGTGGAAGGCGGTCATGTTCACGCGGTCCTGTTCGATGACCAGGTCGAACCAGATGGACCGCCACAGGAAGGACAGGCGCATCTCGCCCCAGTGCGCGGGCGGGTCCGGGTCCACCTTCATGGGCGAGGCGGACAGGTTGAGCCCGGCGAAGTCCTGTTTGATGACCTCCAGGGTTCCGGCCATGACGCCGGTGTGGATGCCTTCCACGGTGGTCCCGCCCTGGGTGTCGTGGATGTCGGAATCCATGGCCTCCATGAACCAGTCCCAGGCGATGTTGCTCGGGTAGATGTACTTGGCGATGACCGCGTGGACCACCTTGGACAGGGTGGAGCCGTGGCTGGTCCGCCTCTCGTAGAAGTCGTAGTTGTCCTTGAGCAGCTTGACCGGATCCGGGACCTTGTGGCCGAGCTTGCGCAGGATACGGGCCACCTCGTCGGGTTCGAGGATGTACCAGGTCATCAGCGTGTCGGCCTGCTTGGCGACCTTGTAGTTGTCCGGGGAATCGCCCTCGGCCTTGAGGATGCGGTCCATGCGGTGGATGGAGTAGAACCGCTGCCGGTAGGAATCCCAGTCCAGCTCGGGCAGGTCCATGTAGCCGTCGAACTGGCTGATGATGCCGTCGTCGGTCATGATGACGTTGAGCTTGGTGGTCATGTCGCGCCACTTTTCGATCTCCCGGTCGGTCAGGCCGATGTGCGCGGTGACCTGCTTTGCGAGCTTGGGCGGCAGGGCGTCGAGGATGAACAGGGCCTTTTCGAGCAGCCAGACGACCATGATGTTGGTGTAGGCGTTGTCGCGCAGGCCGGGCTCGTCCGAGCCGGGCAGCTTTTCGTGGAACTCGTCCGGGCCCATGACCCCGTCGATGTGGTACTTGCCGGTGGCCTCGTCGAAGGTGGCGATGTTGCCCCAGAACCGGGCGATGTCGAGCATCAGTTCCGCGCCGTGCTCGCGCAGAAAGGTCTGGTCGCCGGTCCAGGACACGTAGCGCCAGGCGTTGACGAAGACCGCGATGGACACGTGCCGCTGGCGGCGGGACAGGTCCGGCCCCCAGGACTTGGCCTCGGGATTGTAGTGGACCTCCTGGGTCTCCTCGCTGCCGTCGTCCGCTGTCTGCCAGGGGAACATGGCCCCCTGGTAGCCGTTTTCGCGGGCGTATTCGCGAGCCGCGTCCAACCGGTTGCAGCGGTACATCAACAACGCCCTGGAGATGTCCGGGAAGTTGGCGTCGAAAAACGGCAGGATGTAGACCTCGTCCCAGAAGATGTGGCCCCGGTAGGCCTCGCCGGACAGGCCGCGTGCGGGCATGCCCGCGTCGCGGAATGCATTGTGCGGGCTGGCCGTGACCAGCAGGTGGTAGACGTGCAGCCGAAGCACCCGCTGGACGAAGCGGTCGCCCTTGACCCGGATGTCGGCCTTCTGCCACAGCCCCTTCCAGGACTTGGCGTGCGGGCCGTACACGCCCTTGAAGGTCTTCACGGTCTTGAGCCCGTCCTGGCACATCTCGCGCAGGTCGCCCGGCTCGCGGTCGAGGGAGGTGCGCACGTAGACGAATTTCTCCAGGCCGTAGGAGTGGTTCTCGCGGACCTGGACGCAGATTTCCTCGGACACCCTGGACCGGCTCTGGACCACCTCCTTGCGCACCTCGATGGGCTTGCCGTCCTCGAGCATGCGGGTCTTGGCGGCCATGACGATCTGGTAGCGCGAGTGAGAGGTCTCCATGTGCAGGTAGATGCCCTCCCCGCCCTTGCCGCCGCCCACCCGGTTCAGGTGGCGGGTGTTCAGGCTGGAGTAGCGGGCCACGCCCTCGTTGCTGACGTTGCCGTCCAGCGACGAGCGGAAGGTCAGCTTGGCGGCGTAGTTGAGCGGGGTGAAGTCGAACTGCAGGGCCAGCAGGTGCGGGTCGGCCATGGAGGCCACGCGCCTGGAGGAGATGCGGGTGATGCGGCCCACCTGGTCGCGGACCACCAAGTGGCGTTCCATGACCGCCTCGCGCATGTTCAGCCGGTGGGAGTAGCCGAGTATCTCCATGGACAGGGGCGAGACGAACTCGCCGTTGCCGATCTTGAACGACACGGGCAGCCAGTTGGGGCAGTTGACGAGGTCGTTGTTCCAGATCTCGCGCCCCTCCACATCGCTGGGGGTCTTGTTGAAGATGCCGGAGATGTAGGTGCCGGGATAGAAGTAATAGGACGAGCACTCGCACTCGTAGGCCCCGCGCGTGCCCAGGTAGCCGTTGCCCACGCAGGTCAGGGTCTCGCGCAGCTTCTCGTCGCCCGGCTCGAAGCCGTGGTAGGTCAGGTACCATTCGTCCGTGGCCATGCCGGACTCGAACCACTCCATGAGGTCGTCCACGGTGATCTCGCCCAGGTCGGACACGACCATGTCGGCCCCGAACCGCTTGAGCATCTCGCCGCCGATGTTCCGGGCCACGCCGAGCGTCAGGCCAAAGTTGCCCGCGCAACCGGCCTGGACGCCGGACAGGGCGTCCTCCACCACCACGCACTCGCCGGGCACCAACCCCATCTTGTCGGCGGCGGTGACGAAGATGTCCGGTTCGGGCTTGCCCTTGAGGTCCAGCTCGGCCGAGACCACGCCGTCCACGTGGGCGTCGAACAGATCGGTCAGCCCGGCCAGTTCCAGGACGAGCATGCCGTTGCGGCTGGAGGTGGCCAGGGCCACAAGCACGCCGTTGCGCTTGAGGTCCTTGACCAGGGCCACGGAGGTATCGAAGACCTCGGGCCCCTGTTCTTTGAGGATCTCCTGGAAGAGCGCGTTCTTCTTGTTGCCGATGGCGCAGACCGTGTCGAAGCCGGGTTCGTCCTCGGGCGTGCCGGGGTCGAGCCGGATGTTCCGGGACTTGAGAAAGCTGAGCACGCCCTCGAAACGCGGCTTGCCGTCCACGTAGTTCTGGTAGTCGCTGGTACGGTCGAACGGCTCGAACGGGGTGTTCGTCTCCTCCGCGTGATGCTTGAGGAATTCGTTGAAGGAGGATTCCCACGCCTGGGCGTGCACCTTTGCGGTCCGGGTGATGACGCCGTCCAGATCGAAGACGACGCCCTTGAGTGTGATTGCTGCCACGGATCACTCCTTTGAATGTTTATTCTCCGGTGTCCGGGTCACAGGGTACCCAGAATGGTCACGAGCATGTCCGGCTCGGGAACGATGAGCGCCGCGCCGGTCAGCCCGGTGACCCGCTGCGCCAACTCCTGCTTGCGGGTCACGAAAATCGCGCGCGTTTGCGGCGACAGGCTCAGGGCCGCCTCGAGCATGGGCACGTCCGAGCCGGTGTCGCCGCAGATCAGCCCGACCCCGTCCGCCATGCCCAGACCGAGCTCCTGGTCGAGAAACTTCACGCCGTCGCCCTTGTCGAAATCCTTGAGCCCCTCGCCCTCGGTCTCCACGGTGAGGATGATCTCCACGTCCAGGCCGGTGTCCTCGATGCGGAAGTTGCGCCCGTCCGGGTCCAGCTCGGCGGCCAGGGCTTCCAGGGTGGCCAGGAACGCCTCGGACTCGGCCTTGTCGATGGACCCGCCGATGTCCTGCCGGGCCACTGTGGACTGCCCGAACTTGAACTGCAGGCCCGAGCCGATGAGGGTGAACTTCTCGTATGCGGGCCGCGAGGTCAGTTCGCTCAGCCGCGCATTGAGGGCGTTTATGGCCGCCTGCTTGTCCGGGGTGATCTCCAGGCGCCGGATCCGGCCGTCGCGGTCCAGGCACTCGCGGCCCTTGGACGCGGCGTAGTAGAATTCGCCGTCCGGGTTGACCGAAATCTCGATCAGCCCGTCCAGGGGGGCCGAGGTCAGGATGACCGGCCTGTCCACGTGGGTCCGGGCGAAGCGGGTCAGGAAGACCGCGTTGTAGATGGACTGGATGGAGGTCAGGTAGCGGGCGCAGTAGTTGTTGACCGTGCCGTCGCGGTCCGTGACCAGACTGTCCAGGTCGGCCCCGCGCAGCAGTTCCCGGCCGTTTTCCACGTATTCGCCGAAGCCCGGATGGAAATCGGCCAACATCTCGAGGAAGGTTTCCTCGCCCTCCTCCAGGTAGAAGAGGTCCTTGCGGGTCTCGTCGATCTCGTAGCCCATGTCCAGGGTGATGGTCCGGCCGCCGCCCAGGCCGAGGCGCTTGCCGCCCTCTTCCTCGGGCACGGCTTCCAGGGATTCCAGGAGGTTGGACAGGGATTTCGGGATGTCGCCGTCGACCGTTTCCCCGTCAAGGATCGCGGCCGCGGCCCGCTTCCGGATATCCCGGGAAGCGGCCATGAGCGCGTAGAAATCCTTCAGCGTCTTCAGTTCAACCTGGTCGATGCCGGCCATCCGCCCTCCTTTTATTAGTATTCGAAACGCACGGTGTAGTTGATCACCTTCCCCTCCTTGCCGGCGGAGGGAGCCACGCCCTTCAGGTCGAATTCGATGGTGCCCGAATCCTTGGCCGTGTACGGGGTGTCCGCGTTGAGCACGGTCCACTGCCCGGACAGAGCCTCCTCGAGCCGGATGTCCCTGGGCTCGGCCGAGCCGTTGCGCACCGTGATTTTCCAGCCGACCTCGGCCGCGTTCTTGCCGATGCGCTGGAAGCTTGTCTGCACGCGCTTGACGTTCACGTCGAAGGAGCGGCCGACAGACAGCCGGACTTCTCCCCCGTTGGCCACGTGCCCGATTCCGGCCTCGCCAGCCAGCAGCTTGGTCCCGTCGGATGTGGGCATGAAAACGTGCACAACGCCCCCGGGCATGGGCTTGCCGAGGTTGTTGCCCTCGCTGTTGGTGAAAATCAGGGTCGCATCGACGTTTTGGCCGATTTCGCCGGAACGCTGATTCGACGTATTGTGAAAACGGCTCGACAGCTCGGTCTTCACCGGGATGTTCACGGCCGAGAACAGCCCCACCTGCTTGGTCCCGGAAGCCGGAACCGACACGTACCGGCCCGGATCATAGACGTGGTATTCGAACAGGGATTCTTCTGTGGCCGCCGGAGCCCGGGATGCATCCATCGACATCTCCATCATGTTCTCAAACACTTCATGTCGGCCGGACCTCTTGAGTGCCGCCACACGCTGCACGTCACCGGCCACGAGACGCAGGTCAGCGCCGGGAAAGGCCTGGCCCGATTCGTTCGATATCGTGGCCCAGGCGTCCAGATCGGCTGTCTCGCGGGACTGGCTCACGGTCAGGTTGTAGTCCGCATGCCAGTCCAGTCCGCCCATGAGGTAACTCAGGGCCACGTTTTTGCGCCCGGCGACCGAACTGCGCGTGGTCAGGGTCAGGGTGGGTTTGGTGTCGAGCCCCTGGGGCATCTCGGGCAGGAGTAGGGCCTCGTACGAACCCACGTAGACCTCCTTGCCTATGGCGAAGATGGGCTTGCCCTCGTTGGACAACAGCTTGGCTTTCTTCAGGATTCGGGCATTAGCGTCCGCCGGGTCGGGTAGGATCACGGACAGTTCCTTTCCCACATAGGCGTCGAGAAGGTTGGACGGAGTGATGGGCCGGTAGGCGTATTGCACCTCCTCCACGGTCATGTCCGGGGCCGTGGCCCGTATGGAGGCGGGATTGATGGTCGAGGGTATGTCGGTGAAGACCACGGCGGCGGCCCCCTCGGGCAGGGTCACCACGCGGGATTCGGTCACCTGGGCCTGGCCGGAATTGTACACGGCCAGCACCGATCCGGCGGCATGAACGCCACCGGCAAGGGGAGCAAGAAGAAAAAGCACTGCGGCGAGCAGTTGGGCGGCGGGGAAACATGGCCGATTCATCGGTCCTCCGGGGTTGAGTCGAGATTGCGCAGGGACAAAGTATCAGTGCCTAGCCTTCAAGATACACGGCCCCGACCTATTTTGCAAAAATATAACAAAGAATATCACTGCGGCCATTCATGGCGTAAAACCCGCGCACCAGCCCGCTCTCAGGTCGCCAAAAGCGCCGTCTCCCGCCGGTCCGGAGAAACCGGACACCCGTTTCCCATCTCGCAATCAGGAACGGTTTCTGTTATTAATCATCCCGCATGAAAATCCTCATCATCGATGATTCCAAGGCCACCGCCACCCAGCTGACCGAGATGCTGCTGAGCGCCGGCCACACCGACGTGTCGAACGTGGATTCCCTGGAACGGGCCATGCGGACCCTGCAGCGCTCCGTGGCCGGGGACGCGCCCGTGGACCTGGTGCTCATCGATCTCGACAACCACGACACCGACGGCATCGCCGCCATCCTGACCCTCAAGTCCCACCGCGAGTTCGAGGACATCCCGATCATCGCCGTGGCCCCGAACGACGGGTCCGACGACCTGGACCGCGCCTTTGCGGCCGGGGCCTCCGACTACATCGTCAAGCCCGTGGGCCGCACCGAACTGCGCGCCCGCGTCCGGTCCGCCCTGCAGTTGCGCCGCGAGATGCTCAAGCGCATGTTGCGCGAGCGCGAACTGGAACGGCTGGCCCGCAAGCTGGAACGGATGTCCAACCAGGACGGGCTGACCGGCCTGGCCAACCGCCGCTGCTTCGACGACACGCTCATCCGCGAATGGGTGCGCAACGGCCGCGAGGACAACTCCCTGGGACTGCTGATGATCGACATCGACCACTTCAAGGCCTACAACGACGCCCTGGGCCATGTGGACGGCGACGTCTGCCTGCGCGGGGTGGCCGACGCCATCCGCGACGCCACCAACCGGCCCGGCGACCTGGTGGCCCGCTACGGCGGCGAGGAGTTCGCCATCATCCTGCCCGGCACCGACTTCGACGGCGCGCGCGTGGTGGCCGAGAACATCCACGCCAACCTGGCCAAATCCTGCATCAGCCACCCCGACTCCCGGGTGGCCTGCAACGTGACCGTGTCCATCGGCGTGGCCGCCACCGTACCCACCTGCGAGACCACCCCGGAACACCTCATCCAGGCCGCGGACCGCGCCCTCTACCAAGCCAAACAGTCCGGCCGGAACCGCACCGAAGCCATCTGCCTCCCCGATCCGGACCGGGTGCGGCAGCAGGAATCGGGGGAAGGGGAGAGGGGAACCCTTTGAGGAAAGGGTTCCCCTCTCCCCTTCCCCCGAACCCCCATCCCCTCTCCCTTCCTAAACTTCTTGCCGCCGCTTCGCGGAGGTTCGTCTAGACCCTATGATTGGTGCCCGCGCCCCAATAAAACCGCTTACATCATGGAGCGACTCGGGTGCGCAGCACACGACAGCGGCTCTTGCTCCCTCCTCCTACCTGGAGCACCTCGGTTGGCCTCACCAACCGACAGCGGCTCTTCGTGCACGCACAATGTGAGGCTTTCGAGAGTGGGTCAGCTGTGCATTTTCTCCAGGCGGGCTTTCGCCGCAGCGTAGTGGCCCTACGTGAGGACGAAAGCCCGCCTGGAAAAATGTGCAGATGGCCCGCTATCGAAAGCCGCGCGCCACCCACAAAAGAGGGGCCATGCGCTCCGGGGAGGAAAGCGCATGGCCACAGGGATGTGGGCGGCCGGTTGCAAGGATCAACCGACCGCGAGGAACTATGAGGCTTGTCGAAAACTAGCGAAGGAAATGAATGGACAGGTAGCTGCCGCAACAGGGGCAAACCTTGACCGGGGTGGGCCTCCCCTCGTCGTCGCGGATGACCGCTTCCCAGGGAATGAATCCGTCAAGGGTGTACTGCACCATCAGCCTGTGACCACACTTGCAAAAACGTTCCTGCATGACTCTCTCCTTGCCTTGTATCGCACCGAGGTGCGTGTGTCATATTCGTTGACTGAACGTGACTCTTTAATAAACAAGCATTGAACTTTATGTCAACTAATATTTTACACTTTGTTGTGTTTTCCCCTACAAAATGTCTACTTCACAAAACAATCTTTAATTCCTGCTGGATACGAGAAAGCCCCCGCAACGCGGCGCGTTGCGGGGGCCTGATTCGGCGATGGAAAAAGAGACTAGCGGTATTCCCGCGATGCCCACAGGATCTGGCCGATGACGCGCACGTTGTCGAGCTCGTCGCCGGACAGGTGGATGGGGGAATAGTCCACGTTGTCGCTTCTGAGCACCAAGGTGCCGGGGAGGCGTTCCACGCGCTTGACCATGACCGTGTCCTCCACGCCCACGGCGTAGATGCCGCCGGACAGAACGTCGGTACGCGACTGGTCGATGAGGACCATGTCCCCTTCCTTGATCTCCGGCTCCATGGAATTGCCGATGACCTCCATGAGAACCATGTTGGCCGGGTTGCCCCGGTGGGTCAGCCAGTCGGAGCGGAAGGAATAGTACCCCTCCACCTGGCCTTCGGTTTCGAACGAGCCGCCGCCCGCACAGAGCCGGGCGCGCACCTTGGGGATTTCCGCGTAGCTCGCCCCGTCCTCGGCGGCGGCCGCCAGGGCGGCCTCGGGCCGGGGAAACCCCTTGCCCTGCTCCAGCCACAGCGGGTTCAGCCCGAACCGGGCGGACAGATCCAGAATCCAGCGGGCGGGCACCGTGCCCTTGCGCTTGGCCAGGGACACTGCGGCCCGCCCCACGTCCAGCTCGCGGGCCAGCTGGGACTGGTTCTTGATCTCCGTTTCCGAACAGAGTCGTTTGAAAAAGGCTTCAAATCCGTTGCTCATCGTTGCGCCTTGGTTAATGAATGTTGCTGAGAAATTGTTTACTATTGATTAACCGAGTTGTCAATCATGAAAGCAATTTTTGTCGTCTGATGCCGGACAAAAACAAAGCATGCGGAGGGCAGGGCCTTCCGCATGCTTATTGTTGCTAAAACGGCGCGGGCGGGGCCGGGGCCAGCCTAGATCAAATCCTTGTAGTCCATGGACGCGGCCGTCACGGAACGCAGGCTGAAGTTCAGCTCCAGCCGCTCCACGCTGGCCTCTTCCAGGACCACCTCCACAGTCTGCCCCAGATAGAAGGACTGGCCGGTACGCTCGCCCACGAGCATCTCGCGCTGGGGCCAGTAGGTGTAGTAGTCGTCGTCCATGGTGGACAGCCGGACCAGCCCCTCGGCCATGACCTCCTTGAGTTCCACGAAGAAGCCGAAGTCGGTGATGTGCGAAATGACCGCGTCAAAGGTCTGGCCGACCTTGTCGCGCATGAACAGGACGGTCACGCGCTTGAGGATCTCGCGCTCGGCGTCCATGGCCACCCGTTCGCGGCCGGACAGGTGGTTGGCCACGTTGAGCAGCTTCTTGCGGCCCGGAATGGGCGCGGGCACGCCCTCGCCCTCGTGCAACGCGGCTTTGACCAGCCGGTGGACCACCAGGTCGGCGTAGCGCCGGATGGGCGAGGTGAAGTGGGCGTATTCCACGGACGCCAGGCCGAAGTGGCCCTCGTTGTCCGGCGAGTACTTGGCCTGCTTCATGGAGCGCAAAAGCATGCGGTTGACGATGTACTCCTTGTCCGTGCCCTCCATGGAGGCCACCAGCATCTGGAGCTTCTTGGGGGTGATCTCCTTGGGCATGACCACGGACTTGTCCGTGCGCGACAGCAGCCGGAACAGATTCTTGAGCTTCTCCTCGTCCGCCGGGGGGTGGATGCGGAACATGCAGGGCAGGCCGCGCTCCACAAGGAAATGGGCCACGGCCTCGTTGGCCGCGATCATGAACTCCTCGATGAGTTGGTTGGCGAAATTGCGCTGCTTGGGCCGGATGTCCTCGGTCTCGCCGTGCACGTCGAAGAATATCTCCGGCTCGGGCAGGTCGAAGTCGAGCGACCCGCGCTTGACGCGCAGGAGATTGATCTTGCGGGCCAGTTCCTCGGACAGTTCGAGCATGTTTATCAGGTCCGGAGCGATGGCCTTGCGGGCCTCGGCCTGTTTTTCGATGATCGCGTCGCGCACCTGGGAATAGGTCAGCCGGGCGTGGCTGCGAATGACCGCCGGGAACAGCTCGGTCTTCACCGTGCGCCCGTCCGGGTCGGTATCCATGCACGCCACCATGGTCAGCCGCTCCACGTCCGGGTTGAGCGAGCACAATCCGTTGGACAGCTTCTCCGGGAACATGGGCTCCACGGACCGGGGGAAATAATAGGAGTTGCCGCGCTCGAACGCCTCGCGGTCCAGGGGCGAGCCCTCGGGCACGTAGTGGGAAACGTCGGCGATGGCCACCCACAGCCGGTAGCCCTTTCCCCGCCGCTCCACCAGGATGGCGTCGTCGAAGTCGCGGGCCGTGGCCCCGTCGATGGTCACGAACGGTTTTCCGGTCAGGTTGCGGCGGCCCGCGAAATCCTTTTGGGACGGCTCGGGCGGCAGCCCTTCGGCCTGGGTCACGGAGCCGGACGGGAACCGGGTGCGGATATTGTGGTTGGACTTGACCAGGGCCTCCTGCACGGCGATGTCGGTTTCGACCCCGAGCCGCTTGGTGATCTGCCCTTCCCACATGGTCGGGTCGATGCGGTCGCCGGGTGCGCACAGGGCGATCTCGCCCGGCTTGACCTGGACGGATTCGTCCTTGAGCGTTGCGATGATCCCGAAATTGAGCCTCGGGTCCGACGGGCGGCAAAGCCATTCGCCGCCGGTCATCTTCTTGACCACCTTGACCGGCAGGACCTTGCGCCCGCGCTCCAGGATGCGCACGATGCGCCCCTCGGCGTTGCGCCCCGCCTTGGGCTCGCCGACCACCGAGACCACCACGCGGTCGCCGTGCCAGGCGTCGTTCAGGTCGCGCTGGTTGACGAATACGTCCTTGCGCCGGGAATCCTCGGGCACCACGAAGCCATAGCCCTGGCGCTGGATTTCCAGCCGCCCGGTGATGCAGTGCATGGCCTCGGCCAGCCCGTAGCCGCGCCGGATGCGCACCAGCTTGCCCTTCTGGACCAGCTCCCTGAGCAGGTCCTTGACCAGCGCCTTGTCCTTCTTCTTGAGCTTGAGCTGGCGGATGACCTCGGCCCTGGACATGGGCCGCTTCACTTCCTTGAACAGCTTGAGCAGCGCGGCCGGGGACAGGGGCGGTGCCGAGGGCCTCGGTTGACTGCGTTTCTTTTTAGCCATGGTTGCCTCCCTTGGCGGGCGGCAGCCCCGCCTCGTGCCGGGCTCTGTATTCCGCCGCGTGTTGGGCGCGGTCCGCGCGGCGCAGCCTGAATGAATTGTAGCGCCGCTCCCACCAGGTGGAAAATTTCGCCCTCTCGCCCAGGGTGGACGGCCCGAACTCCAGGCTCAGGTCGAAATGCCAGAACACCTCGGTGCACATGGAACCGAGCTTGACCGCGTCCTTGGGCGTGCACAGCACCGCGATGCAGCCCAGCCGGGCGGCCTCCTGGGCCAGGTCGAGGGCGTCCTGCTTGGTGTAGGAATGATGGTCCCGAAAGACCCGGTGCCGTTTGGGCGGATACCCGAAGTACGCCTCGGCCGTGGCGCTGACCTGGGCCGGATCGCCCACGCCCGTGACCAGCAGGTACGGCGCGCCCTCGAAGTCCCGGACCGTCTGCCCGCCGATGACGTTGCGCAGCCCGGTGGGGGCCAGCCTGAAGCTGAACACCGGCCTGCCGAACCGCGCCAGCCGCTCGTCGATGCGCGGCCGAAGCTGACCGAATCCCCTGGGCCCGACCTTGATCAGGAACGCGTCGGCCCGCCCGAGCGCGGACTCGGGTTCGCGCCAGGAGCCCGCCGGGATGACCCGGTTCCACTCCTCGCGCAGGTCATCGGGCCGAAGCAGCACCAGATTCACGTGCCGTTGCACGGCCATGTGCTGGAACCCGTCGTCCAGGATGATCAGCTCGGGATGCGTCTTCTGCACGGCCGCCTTGCCCGCCCGGGTGCGGTTCGGGTCGACCATGACCAGCGCCTTCTCGTGGGCCCGGGCGAGCATCAGCGGCTCGTCCCCGGCCTCCTCGGCCAACGCGCCCGGCTTGACCTCATAGGGCAGGTGCCTGGGCCTGGCCCTGTACCCGCGCGTCAGCAGGGCCACCGGGATGGCCTTGGACTCGGCCCAGCCGAGCAGCCAGTCGGCCACCGGCGTCTTGCCCGAGCCGCCCCAGCCGATGTTGCCCACGGACACGGTCAGCGCGGGCGCTTCCCAACGGGGCAGCAGCCCGCGGCGGTAGAGCCCGGCGCGAAAACGCATGGCCCCGGCGTAGACCCAGGAAAAAGGACGCAGCAGCGGAGACAGCATGCGTTGCAGATGGGTCACGGTTTCGGGCATGTGGCTCCAGGGAAAAGATTCGTCATTGAAGAAGCATACGTCCCCCGCAGCGGACTGGCAAGAGGGAGATGGACGCCACCGGGCCTCCAGCCGTTGGCGGGTCTTCGGGCCTTCCCCCGCCCCCCCATACCCTCAACCTTCCTAGACTTTTTGCATACGCATGCGCGAGGGCGGGAAGCAGCCGAATGACGTGCGGCTTCTCCGGAGGACGTGCGGACTTGAAAAGGAGGCTGGAAGAGGTCGGGATTGGGCGTGGTTGTTGAGGTTGGCTGCCGGGATTCGACAAAAAAAGGCCGTACTCGGGAGAGTACGGCCTTCGGCGTGGCTGGGTTGCCGGGATTACCGCCGGTCGCCCATGAGGCGGAGCAGCATGAGGAACAGGTTGTAGAAGTCCAGGTACAGGGTCAGGGCGCCCAGGATGGTGCCGCGGCGGACGGCGGCGGTGTCGCCCATGGGCACGTTCTCGCCCATGGTCTTGAGCTTCTGGGTGTCGTAGGCGGTCAGGCCCACGAAGATGATCACGCCCAGGACCGAGATGGCGAAGGACATGCCCGGGCTCTGCAGGAACATGTTCACCACCATGGCGATGATGATGCCGATCAACCCCATGAAGAGCAGGCTGCCCCACCCGGTCAGGTCTTTTTTGGTGACCAGGCCGTAGATGGACATGGCCCCGAACATACCGGCGGTGGTGATGAAGGTCGAGACCACCGAGGCCGTGGTGTAGGCGTAGAGGATCGGCGCCAGGGAAAAACCGTTCAGCGCGCTGAAGGCCATGAACAGGGTGGTGGCCGTGCTCGGGTTCATGGTGGATATCTTGAAGCTCATGAAAAAGACCATGCCGAAGGCCAGAAGCAGGGCGATCATGGGCAGCATGGTCGGCGCGAGCATGCCGGTCTGGGGGTTGTAGACGAACGCCAGTTGGGTCAGGGCGGGGACGGTCAGGGTGGCGAACGCGATCAGGGCGGTCAGGCCCAGGCCCGCGCTCATCCAGCCGTAGACGCCGCGCATGAAGGCGTTCAGGACTTCGGCCCGGGAAGTCTCCGTGCGTTGCATGCTGGGATACTGAGTCATTGATATTCCTCCGAATTGATTACGTGCTTATGGCCGGGAATCCCCCGGCATTGCTTTTATCTAATCAGCTTTTGGGGTCGTGGCAAGGGAATGCAGCAAATTGCACAATTCGCGCGGGCCAACGATCCGCCGGGTCAGCGGCCCGTGCGCACGCCGTGCAGCCGCTCGGCCTGGTCCACCGTGACCACGGTCATGCCGATGGGGGCCAGGGTGGCCGCGGCCAGCTTGAGGTGCTGCCAGCCCCAGGGGATGCCGATGATGGTGATGAAGCAGCCCAGGGCCGACAGGATGTGGCCCAGGGCCAGCCACCAGCCCGCGAACACGAACCAGATGACGTTGCCCACCAATCCCCAGCCCGAGGTGCCGATGTCCGGCCGCCCGGTGACCATGTCGCGCCGAACCAGGGTCCGGCCGAAGGGCAGCAGCGAGAAACCGGCGATGACAAAGGCGGACCGGGCCCAGGGCAGGCCGACGATGGAGATGGCGAAGATGCAGCCGGCAAAGAGCCAGCCCAGGGCCATGAACGCCCCGCCGATGAGCCACCAGATCACGTTGCCGAGAAACGAAAGCATGAAAACTCCTTGGGCTTGATTTTCCAGCTATCGTATTGGCCCATCCCGTCGCGTTCGTCAATGGCGCAACGAACTCTGCACAGGTTTGGCCGAGGTCATGAGCAGGCCGCCCACCAGGGCCGTGAACGGGGCCACGGTGACCAGCCCGAAGCTGCCCACCAGGGTCTTGAGGACCTCGGCGGCCACGTAGATGAAGTTGAAGGTGGTATCCAGCGGGATGCCCTGGGCCATGAAGGCCATGAGCAGGGTCACGAACCCGCCCGAGTAGGCCAGCAGCAAGGTGGTCGTCATGGTCCCGACCACGGCCCTGCCCACGCGGATGCCCGACCAGACCGCCTCCACGCGCGAGATGCCCGGCTTCTTGTCGACCACCTCGGCCATGGCCGAGGCCACGTCCATGGCCAGGTCCATGACCGCGCCGCAGGACGACAGGAACACCCCGGCCATGAACACGCGGGTCAGGTTCAGGTGACCGTAGCCCGCGTAGAGCAGGGTCTCGGCGAACGGCATGACCGCGCCGTGGACGTGGAACCGCCCGGTGAAGTGGATGCCCAGCGCGCAGCTGGCGACCACCCCGAGAAAGGCCCCGAGAAACGCGGTCAGGCCGGTGCGGTTGATCCCGGCCACCAGGAAGATGATCACGGCGCTCAAGGCCGCCACCACGCACAGAGTCAGCCAGACCGGGTCCGCGCCCTTGAGCAGCATGGGCACCAGGACCTTCCACAGCAGCAGGCCGGTGAACACGAACGAGAGCAGCGCCTTGAATCCGGTCAGCCCGCCGAAGATGAGCAGCAGCGCGGCGAACAGCCCGAGCAGGAACAGTTCAAGCCCGAGGCGGTAATGATCCTGGGGGTTGACGTAGGCCACCTCGCCCGCGCCGTCCACGGTCAGGATGACGTAGGCCGTGTCCCCGGCCTTGAACAGCTTGTCGCGGTCGAGCTGGCCCAAAAGCTGGTTGTTGGCGGTATAGGTCTTGCCCTTGAACGGGCCGTCCAGGATGTCCAGGGTGACCTCCTGCTCGCCCGCGCGGATCATGCCCAGGTTCTGGATGTGGCCGTCGTCCACGGCCGTGACCCGGGCCGTGCAGTGGACCGCGTCCCGGTCCTTGGTCGATTCGAACCCGGTGGGCAGGTAGTAGAGCCCGACGGAGATGAGGATGAAGATGAGGACCAGAAGCCAGTCGCGGGTCGTCTTGCTGGGTGCGTACATGGAATTCCCGAAAAGAGGGGCGGGCGGACCGCTGCCGGACCGCCCGCCGAAGGTTTGCTTGGTTGCCTGCTTCTAGTTGGCGGCCACGCGCACGTTGGCGGCGTCCGCGTACACGGCCTTGGCGGGCATGCCCATGGAGGCCATGATCTTGGTGGCCACGTCCTTGTTGTCGTAGCTGCCGTTGAAGGCCTGGGAACCCACGCCGATGGCCGAGGTCGAGACCGGCACGCCGGTGTGCTTGTAGGAGGTCCAGCCCAGGCCGGCCTTCTGGTTGAGCACGTGGGTCAGGGTCACGGACAGCGGGTCGTACTCGCCGTACAGCAGGTAGTCCCCGCCCTGAATCTTCTCGTCCGCCATGGAGCGCTTGAAGGCCTGCTCGATGTCGGCCTGCTGGTAGTCGGCCAGGACCATGGGATCGGTCTTGGCGTCGCCCTCGAACTTCAGGCCGAAGTCGGCGGTGATGATCGGCTTCATGGCGTTGAAGTCGCCGCCCTTCTTCTTGAAGTCGGCCAGGGTCTCGTCGGTGAACTTCTGGAAGGAGACCTTCTGGTGGCTCAGGATATCATAGTGGGAGCCGTACTTGGTGCCCGCGAAACCGAGCGTCAGGCCGCCACACTCGTGGTCGCCGGTGACCACGATCAGGGTCTCGTCCGGGTGCTTGTCGTAAAAGGCCATGGCCTTCTGCACGGCCTTGTCGAAGGAAACGGTGTTGTCGATGGAGGCGGCCGCGTCGTTGGCGTGGCAGGCCCAGTCGATCTTGCCGCCCTCGACCATCAGGAAGAAGCCCTTGTCGTTGTCGAGCATCTCGATGGCCTTGGCCGTGAACTCGGGCAGGGTGATGTCCTTGTCGGTCATGTCCATGACGTAGGGCAGCGCCTTGCCGTCCTGGAGCCAGGCGTTCCAGGCGATGATCTTGCCGTCGCCGGGCTTCAGCGCCATGAAGTCCTTCTTGTCGGTGACGACCTTGTAACCGTTGGCCTTGGCCTTTTCCAGGGCGTCTCCCATGGGGGCCTTGGACTTCTTGCCCTGCGGATCCTTGAGCCCGCCGCCCGCGAAGAAGTCGAAGCCGGAATCGGCCAGGGCGTGGTCGATCTCGTGGTACATGGAGCGGGTCTTGACGTGGGCGTAGAACGCGGCCGGGGTGGCGTGGTCAACGGACACGGACGAGACGATGCCGACCTTCATGCCCTTGTCCCTGGCCATCTCGGCGATGGTCTTGACCGGCCTGAAGGACGGGTCCACGCCGATGTAGTTGATGTTGGTCTTCACGCCGGTGGCGAGCGCCGTGGCCGAAGCCGCGGAACCGGTGATGAACCGGTCGTTGGCAAAGGTGGTGGTGATGCCCTGGGCGGGCATGGCGTCGATGGCCATCTTCTTGCCCAGGTACGCGGAGCTGGCCGCGCGCTGGGGCAGGCCCATGCCGTCGCCGATGAAGAAAAATACGTATTTCGCGTCCTTGGCCCAGGCGGAACCGGCCATGAACACCACGGCCAGCGCCAGCGCCAGGGCGCACCTGACAATCAGTTTCCGAGCTTTCAACATGTCAAACCTCCTCGGTCCGTTGGGTGTTGGTTAAGTACCCATTGTCTACGCCCGGAAGGTTACAGAAACATGAGACAAGACGGAAAACAGGTCACGGCCCGGTGACAAGTATGTCACGGGCGCATCGATCGGATTTTCCGGGCTAAACGGCGATTCCTCAGCCCCCCTGTCTCCCGTCGCGGCCCGGTCCCGCCGGGAAGCGCTTGTAAACCGGCCGCGATTGGTGAATACTGATTTCATATTTAAACATATTGCGTGCCATCATTTTCTATTAGTTATCCAACACCAGCCGCGCGGACCGCGGCGGCAACCCCTCTGGAGCGAACAGACATGGAATCGAACCCGCAGACTCCTCCCCGGAGCAAGGAATACTGGAACAACCACGCCCGCAGCTTTCCCCGGTTCGAGGAGGGAGAGGACAACTACGAGGCGGGCGTGATGCGGATGATCAAGGAGCACGGCGTGGACTTTCGCGGCGCGACGGTCCTGGACGTGGGCTGCGGCAGCGGCATGTACACGATCCGCATCGCCCGCGAGGCCGCCCGCGTCACGGCCCTGGACGTCTCGGACGTGATGCTGGACATCCTGCGCCAGGACGCCGGCACGCTGGGGCTCGCCAACATCGACTACGTGCGCTCGGACTGGATGGACTACGCCGACGATACGACCTTCGACATCGTCTTCTGCTCCATGACCCCGGCCATCCAGAGCGAGGAATCCCGGCTCAAGCTGCTTCGCCACGCGCACGGCAAGACCGTGTTCATGGGCTTTGCCGGGCTGATGCGATCCGACGTCATGACCGGCCTGTACGCCCGCTACGGGGTGACCCCCAGGATGTTCGTCAACGGCACGGAGATGCGCGACTGGCTGGACGAAAAGGGAGTCCCCTACTCCGCCCACCCGGTGGAGGGCACCTGGACGGTGAAAAGTCCCCTGGAAAAGCTGACCGACTCCTGCAACACCTTCCTGTCCCAATACGGCGTGACCGCCGACCAGGACCACCTGCGCCGCCACCTCGCGCGATTCGAGGAGGGGCCCGGCGTGTTCGTGGAGCGGACGCAGTACAAGATCGACCTGCTCATCTGGAACAAGGCGGCGTAGGCGGAAAGCGGCCCGGGCAGACGCCCGGCCCCGGGGCTATTGCATGAAGTCGTGGGCCCAGCGGACCAGATTGACGGCGATGAGCAGGGCCCCTTCCCAGCGGCGGACCTTCCAGCCCGTGCGCAGGATCACCAGGACCAGGGCGACCATGCCCACCAGGACGATCAGACCGGACAAGGCCTCGGGGGAGACCGGCAGCGGCTTGAGCAGGCAGGTCAGGCCGAGTACGCCCGCGAAGTTGAAGAAATCCGAGCCGATGAGGTTGCCGAGCAGCATCTCGTTCTTGCCCCGGATGGAGGCCGCCAGGCAGGTGACCAGTTCGGGCAGCGAGGTGCCCGCGGCCACGATGGTCACGCCGATGACCCAGGAGGACACGCCGAGCTTGGAGGCGATGGACGTGGCCGCCGTGACCATCAGGTCCCCGCCCGCGGCGATGGCCACGAATCCGGCGACAAGCCATATCCCGTCGCGCCAGGTGGCCGTCTTGCCCCGGGTCTCCTCCAGTTCCTCCCCGCCCACGGGTTCGCGCTTCATGCCCAGGTAGGCCAGGTAGCCGATGAGCAGGGCCACGAGGCACGCCCCGAAGACCCGCCCAAGCACGCCGGTGAAGGACACGGCCAGGATGCCCGCCGTGGTCAGGAACAGGAGCAGCCCGTCGCGGTAGACGATGGTTCTGTTGGAGACCAGCGGTTTGATCACGGCCATGAGCCCGAGGATGAAGCCGAGGTTGAAGATGTTGGACCCGACCACGTTGGACAGGGAGATGTCGTTCTGCCCCCTGAATGCCGCGTTGACGGTCACCAGGAACTCCGGAGCCGAGGTGCCCAGGGCCACGATGGTCAGCCCGATGACCAGCTCGGACACGTTGTACTTGCGGGCGATGAGCGCCGCCGAGGTGACTATCCAGTTGGCCCCGAACCAGAGCAGCAGCGCGGACACGCTGAAGGTGACGATGTCGATGAACATTGGCGGACTGTACGGGATGGGGCGAACAGGCGCAAGCTACCCCTGCGCGCGTTCCTTCTTCCACTCGCGGACGATCCCGGGCTGGGGCTCGGCCCATTCGAACGCGGTCTCGCGGGCCGGGGCCACGGCCACGGTCCCGGTCTTTCCCTGGCGGCTGACCGACACCCGGACGGGCTCGCCCGTGGACTCGAACCGTTTGCGCGCCTTGCCCGAATAGGAACTGATCAACGCGGCGGCGTCCCGGACGACCTCGGGGTCCCAGTCGCCCGAAAGCGGCCTGCCCACGGCCAGGGGGCCGGGAAAGTCGGCCAGCTTGAACACGTAGTCGCCCGCTTCGGCGCAGGCCGCGAGCGCGTCGTTGTCCTCGGCGGTCCGGCCGAAGGCCAGCCAGTGTCCGCCGGCCCAGACCTGGCGCCCGGTACGGGCCAGGGTGAAATCATTGGGTGCCGGGCGGTCGCGGTGGCTCAGGAGCTTGACGAACCGGGCCGCGCCCTGGGCCTCGGTCAGGCAGCAGCCGCCCGCCGGGGTGGGAATCTCGGTGAACCCGTAGTGCTCGGCCAGGGCGTACTGCGGCTTGCGGCCCCGGCCGTGCCAGTCGTGCAGCCGTTCGCGGTCCACCAGCCCGGATTCCTCCATGGGCGTGGGCGGGAGATTTTGGGCGCACAGGGGACGCAGGAGCACGTCGCGCACCTCGGCCCGCTTGGTGATCAGGTTGAGCGCGTCCTCGCGCTGGCTCATGGGCCGCTGGCCCACGACCTCGCCCGAGATCAGGAACTTCGCGCCGTACCCGGCCATGAGGGCGTGGGCGTGCTCGAGCATGATGATCTTGCAGTCCACGCACGGGTTGAGCCACTTGCCGAACCCCTGGGACGGGCCGTCCAGGACCATGTCCACGTACTCCTGCCGGATGTCGACCTCCACGGCCTCGATGCCGTAGTGGTCCCGCCAGAACGGGATGAGGTGGGGTTTGCCGAAGAAGGGCGTGACAAAGTGCAGCCCCAGGACCGTCAGTCCCTGGTCCATGACCGTGCGCACGGCCAGGATGGAATCCAGGCCGCCGGACAGCAGCGCCAGTGCGTCGTATGAGTTTCGTTCCGCCATGGGAGGGTCACTTATGTGAGATCGGGGCCGAGGGCAACCCCGCAGTGAGGAGGGCTAGAATCCGCTCCGGTTCCTGAGCAGTGCGTTGAAGCGGCTCAGAAACTCGTCGGGCGAAAGGCCGTGGTCCTTGAAATACTTGAGGGAGACCGGGGCGCACAGGGGCGTGCTCTCGCCGATCTCGCCCGGGCAGGGAATCATGTCGTCGAACAGGGGAGCGTCCTGCCGCTGCAGGAACCGCCCCAGACTGCGGTCGCAGACGACCATGTCCACGCGGCCTTCCCTGAGCATCCGGAAATTGGCCCGGTTCGGGTCGCGGCCGATGCTGCCCTCCACCCGGAACGTCCCGGCGGCGAGGGCTTCCTGCCACTTGGACCCGTAGTAATACCCCTCGATGACCCCGATGCGCAGGCCCGCCAGGTCGTCCAGGGTCTCCCAGCACCCGGCCGGGTCCCTGCCCTTTTTCCAGAGCACGGTGTGCATGTACTCCACGGGATCGGAAAAGCGCATGAAGGCCTGCCGCTCGATGCTGACCACGCACGGGAGCATCATGGGCACGGCCCCGTCCCGCATGGCCTCCAGGCAGCGCCGGAAAGGCAGGACGCGGAACTTGGGGGTATAGCCCATGTCGGCCAGGAGCCGCCCCATCCATTCCACGGTCTCGCCGCGCAGGACGCCGTTTTCGTCCAGGTGGGACGCGGGCGGCAGCAGGTACGCCGCCACCTCGAGGACAGGCCCCCGGGCGCGGGCGGTCCCGGCCGCCAGGCTGATGACCAGCGCCGCCGCGAGCAGCGCGCCGCCGAATCGTGCGCATCCGTTTTCCATCGTGCCTCCCTGAGTGTGCCTATTGGCGAACATACCCGGGGCCATACCGGCCCGCAAGACCGTTATAGCCGCCCCGGTCAAGGGCCGGGGGATGCGGTCGAGAGGGTGCAACCGCCTGCGCGTCCAGCTTTTTTTATCCATATATATGGGTGTTGCCCGCGAAGGGCGTATCTGGTATCTGAACGTGTTGCTCGTTTGTTGCCGCCCGTAAATTCCGGAGGAGATCCCATGGCCCGTAAAGCCGTTGACCCCGAAGCCCTGCGCAAAGAGGCGCTGGGCACCGCCCTGACCACCATTGAACGCAAGTTCGGCAAAGGCTCGATCATGCGCCTGGACGGCGAGGCGTCCCATACCATTCCCTTCATCCCCACCGGTTCCATCGGCCTGGACATCGCCCTGGGCATCGGCGGCGTGCCGCGCGGCCGGGTCATCGAGATCTTCGGCCCCGAATCCTCGGGCAAGACCACCCTGGCCCTGCACATCATCGCCCAGGCCCAGAAGGCGGGCGGCTCGGCGGCCTTTGTCGACGCCGAACACGCGCTCGACCCGGGCTACGCCAAGCGGCTGGGCGTGCATACCGACGACCTGCTCATCTCCCAGCCCGACTACGGCGAGCAGGCGCTCGAAATCGCCGACCTGCTGGTCCGCTCCGGCGCGCTGGACGTCATCGTCATCGACTCGGTGGCCGCGCTCATCCCGCAGTCCGAGCTCGAAGGCCAGATGGGCGAGACCCAGGTGGGCGGCCAGGCCCGGCTCATGTCCCACGCCCTGCGCAAGCTGACCGGCACCATCCACAAGTCCAACTGCGTGGTCATCTTCATCAACCAGATCCGCATGAAGATCGGCATGACCGGCTACGGCAACCCCGAGACCACCTCGGGCGGCAACGCGCTCAAGTTCTACGCCTCCTGCCGCCTGGACATCCGCCGCATCCAGACCCTCAAGGACAAGGACGAGGCCTACGGCATCCGCGCCCGCATCAAGGTGGTCAAGAACAAGGTCGCCCCGCCCTTTAGGCAGGCCGAGGTGGACGTGCTCTACGGCGAGGGCATCTCCCGCATGGGCGAGCTCATCGACATGGGCGTGGAGAACGGCATCATCGAGAAGTCCGGCTCCTGGTTCGCCTACGGCTCCGAAAAGCTCGGCCAGGGCAAGGAGAACGTCCGCGCCCTGCTCTCGGACAATCCGGACCTGGCCCATTCCATCGAAGAGGCCCTGATGACCCACCTCGGATACCGCGAAGCGCCCGAGGATACGGCCGCGCCCGCGCCGGACGCCGGCGAATAAACCGTCTTTCAGCCCGAACCGAGCGCCCCGGGCCGCAAGCCCCGGGGCGCTTTTATATCGGTAATACCTTTCCCTGGAGAACAACAACACGATGAAAGCCAATGAAATCCGCCAACGCTTCCTTGAGTACTTCGAGAGAAACGGACACACCGTTGTCGAGTCCTCTCCGCTGACGCCCAAGGACGACCCGACCCTGCTCTTCACCAACGCGGGCATGGTCCAGTTCAAGAAGCTCTTCCTGGGCCAGGAGAAGCGCGACTACATCCGCGCCACCACGGCCCAGAAGTGCCTGCGCGTGGGCGGCAAGCACAACGACCTGGAAAACGTGGGCCGCACCGCCCGCCACCACACCTTTTTCGAGATGCTCGGCAACTTCTCCTTCGGCGACTATTTCAAGGAAGACGCCATCAAGTTCTGCTGGGAGTTTCTGACCGAGGAGCTCAAGCTGGACAAGGACCGCCTGTACATCACCATCTACAAGGACGACGACGAGGCGGGCGAGCTGTGGCGGAAGGTGGCCGGGGTACCGGCCGAACGCATCTACCGGCTCGGCGAAAAGGACAACTTCTGGTCCATGGGCGACACCGGCCCGTGCGGCCCCTGCTCCGAGGTCCACTACGACCAGGGCGAGGAAGTGGGCTGCGGCCCGGACTGCGGCATCGGCAAGTGCGACTGCGACCGCTACCTGGAAATCTGGAACCTGGTCTTCATGCAGTACGACCAGGCCGAGGACGGCACCCGCACCGACCTCCCCCGGCCGTCCATCGACACCGGCATGGGGCTGGAGCGCATCGCGGCCGTGGCCCAGGGCGTGCACTCCAACTACGAGACCGACCTGTTCCAATCCATCATCAAGTACACCGCCGAACTGGCGGGCGTGAAGTACCGCGAGAGCGAGGAGGTCGACACCGCCCTCCAGGTCATCGCCGACCACTCGCGGGCCATCGCCTTTCTCATCCCGGACCAGGTCCTGCCGTCCAACGAGGGACGCGGCTACATTTTGCGCCGCTTGATCCGCCGCGCCTACCGCTTCGGCAAGCTCATGGGGCTTGAGGGCTCCTTCCTGTGGAAGACCGCCTCCAAGGTCATCGACGACATGGGCGGCCACTACAAGGAACTGGAAGAGACCCGCGACTTCATGGTCGAGGTGGTCAGGGGCGAGGAGGAATCCTTTGCCAAGACCCTGGACAAGGGATTGGAGATGCTCGAGGAGGAACTGGCCGGACTGAAGAAGGCGGGTTCCGCCGTCGTGCCCGGCGAGACCACCTTCAAGCTCTACGACACCTACGGATTTCCCATCGACATCGTCCGCGACATCGCCGAACAGCAGGGCATGGGCGTGGACGAGGCCGAGTTCGACAAGTTTATGCAGGAGCAGAAACAGCGTTCCAAGGCCGCCTGGAAGGGCTCCGGCGAGAAGGACGTGGCCTCCATCTTCCAGACCCTGCTCGAACAGGACGTGACCAGCGAATTCTCCGGCTACGAGACCATGGCCGACCAGTCCGGGGTCGCCTATGTGCTCACCCCCGAGGGCGAGGTCGTGGACGAGCTCAAGCAGGGCGAGTCCGGCTGGCTGGTGGCCGAGGTCACCCCGTTCTACGGCGAGTCCGGCGGCCAGGTGGGCGACACCGGGGCCATCGCGGCCTCGGGCGGCAAGGCGGACGTGCTCGACACGGTCAAGCCGTCCCAGAAGCTGACCGCGCATAAGATTGTTGTCACCGAGGGCGCGCTCAAGCCCGGCGACCAGGCGTTCTTCAACGTGGACCGCACCCAGCGGCTGGCGACCATGCGCAACCACACCACCACCCACCTGCTCCACGCCGCCCTGCAGAAGGTGCTCGGCGACCACGCCAAGCAGGCGGGCTCGCTGGTCGGCCCGGACCGGCTGCGCTTCGATTTCACGCATATCAAGGGCCTCTCTCATGAGGAGATCGCCGAGGTCGAAAAGCTGGTCAACCAGGCCATCTTCGACGCCATCCCCGTGACCCGCGAGGTCATGTCCATCGAGGCCGCCCAGGCCAAGGGCGCCACCGCCCTGTTCGGCGAGAAGTACGGCGACACGGTCTCGGTCATCGAGGTGCCCGGCGTGTCCATGGAATTCTGCGGCGGCACCCACCTGGACAACACCGGCATCGCCGGGTCCTTCGTCATCACCTCCGAGTCCGGCGTGGCCGCGGGCATCCGGCGCATCGAGGCCGCCACCGGCCACAACGCCGTGGCCTGGCTGAACGAGCGCCGCGAGGCGGCGGCCGAGGCCGGGGCCATGCTCAAGGCCCAGCCCGCCGACCTGCCCGGCAAGGTCAGGGACCTCCAGCAGCAGGTCAAGGACATGCACAAGGAGATGAAGTCGCTCCAGGCCAAGCTCGCCTCGGGCGCTGGCCGCGACATGATGGGCGAGGTCGAGGAGATCAACGGCGTCAAGGTCCTGGCCGTGGAACTTGAAGCCCCGAACATGGGCGTCATGCTCGAGCAGATGGACGCCCTGCGCTCCAAGCTGCCGTCCGGGATCATCTGTCTCGTCGCCCCGCACGAGGACGGCAAGGTCTCGGTGGCCCTGTCCGTGACCAAGGACCTGCACGGCAAATTCAAGGCCGGCGACCTGATCAAGCCCGTGGCCGGCGAAGTCGGCGGCGGAGGCGGCGGCCGCCCGGACCTGGCCCGCGCCGGCGGCTCCAACCCGGCGGGCGTCAAGAACGCGCTGGCCAAGCTCAAGGAGTTGGTCGCCGCGTAAAGGCAGCCTCCGGCGGGGCATCGAGAACACTCGCGTTCCGTGTATGTCTGTCCGGTCTTCCCTTTGGTTTTCGACGGCTTGCAGGCTCGATGCCTGCAAGCCGTTTTGTCATCGTGTGTAAACCGCACACGCGAAAGGGGCGGGCAAGGCCATGTCGCCAGGGCTGGGACATGGATCATCGACCGCCGTATGCAATTACTACAGCAGCGTTATCACCTGTTGAGACGAATCGCCCAGGTCCGACAACAAGGGAAAGCCGCATTTCCTCCGCAGGGCAAAGGCGTACGCCCTTCTTGAAAAGAGAACATTTTCAACGTATATTTACTTCAGTTTTTGGTGAGCCTCCCCCTTTTTAATCCTCCATTACGAATTCAGGTATGAAATGCATGCGCTTATTGTCGGATATGGGTCTATCGGGGCCCGTCATGCCAGGCTGCTTGCCGCAACCGGCGCGGACGTTGTTTGCGTGACAGGCAATCGCGACTGCCCTTTCCCCCAATCCGCCTCCATAGCGCAGGCTGTCGCGTCCCACGCCTTTGACCTGGTCATCATCTCCAACGCCACGACATACCACAAGAACACTCTGGCAGAGGTCTTGGCTACAGGGTACACAGGGAAAATCCTTGTGGAAAAGCCCTTATTCGAGACGGCTCACAAAGTGTCCGTCGAGGGAGCCGGGCCAATTTTTGTGGCCTACAACCTCCGGTTCCACCCCTTGGTGCAGCGGACCTTTGCCCTTTTAAAGGGCAGAAAGGCCATTTGCGCCGAATTTTTCGTTGGTCAATTCCTTCCCGACTGGCGGCCCGGGACCGATTACCGCAAGGGATATTCCGCCATCAAGGAGCAGGGAGGCGGAGTGCTGCGGGATCTGTCCCACGAGTTGGACCTCGTGCTGTGGATGCTCGGCTCATGGACCGACGTTACCGCGGTGGGCGGGCATTTCAGCCGGCTGGAAATTTCCTCGGACGACTCCTACTCGCTGCTGATGAAGACCGAGCGTTGCCGCGCCGTGTCCGTCCACCTGGACTACCTGAACTTCGGGGTGCGGCGGGGGTTCAACATCATTGCGGAGGAGCTTACCCTCACCGGTGATTTTATTGCCAATACCCTCCTCGTCAACGGAGAGAAGGAATCTTTTGCCACGGACCGGGATACGACTTACAAAGCCCAGCTGGAGGCGCTGCTCGGCTCAGGCCCGGGCGATCCATGCACCTTTGCGCAGGGCGCGGAGGTCGTCGCCCTTGTGGACGGCGCCGAAGCCGCCGCACAGCGGCGCGAGTGGGTGACCGCTTCCTGAGGGCCTGTTGTATTCGTTGGATTTAACGCGAACAACCATTCCACCTGTTTCGACTAGGTGCAAACCCATAAACGAGCTGAAATTTTGAAGAGCAACATAGAACTCATGGATCTCACCGGCCGAGTGGCGCTGGTGACCGGCGGTGCTGGCTACATAGGACGTACTTTTTGTGAGACTCTGGCCGAAGCCGGAGCGAACGTCGTGGTGCTGGACATCGACCCCGAAAGGGTCGACGAGGTGGCGGGCTATATTGCCGACCGCTTCGGGGTTTCCACCCTGGGGCTGGCCGTCGACCTCGCCGTGCAGGATGACGTTCTCGCCGTGCCTGGACGCGTTGAGGAGGCCCTTGGCGGCATGGATATTCTGGTCAACTGCGCGGGTTTCGTAGGCACCTCCAAGCTGCCGGGCTGGGGATGCGGTTTCGAAGAACAGAGCGTGGACACCTGGCGGCTCGTGGCCGAGGTGAACCTGACCGCGCCGTTCGAACTGATCCAGGCGTCCACCGACCTGCTGCGCCGGTCCGGACACGGGACGGTGATCAACATCGGCTCCATTTATGGCGTGTCCGGTCCGGACATGTCCCTTTACGAGGGGACGAGCATGGGCAACGACGCTGCCTACGCGGCCACCAAGGGCGGCCTCCTGCAACTCACCCGCTGGCTGTCCACCGTGCTCGCCCCCGAAGTCCGCGTGAACTCCATCTGCCCCGGTGGTGTTTTCCGAAACCAGGACCCGAAATTCGTGAAGCGCTATGAGAAGAATACTCCACTCGGGCGCATGGGGACTGAAGAGGACATGAAGGGCGCCCTCCTCTTTCTGGCCAGCGACCTGTCCGCCTACGTCACCGGGCAGAATATCATGGTCGACGGCGGGTGGACCGCCTGGTAGCAGGGCGGAACCGCCTCTTTCTTTGGGCACTTCTTACGCGGAGCACGCATGATTCACCTCCTTCGGCAGTTCGATCCGACAACCCCGCCGCCCGAAACGGGCGGCGGCGTGGAGCAGTGGACGCCCCGGTGCTCCAGTTCGTGCTTCGCCTCCACGGGCCGCTCCCTGGTGGCGTTTCTGGTGGACACGCTCGGGCTCTCGTCCGACCACACCTGTCTCATACCGGCCTATGTGCCCGAGGGGGTGGTCCAGCCGCTCAGGATGAGCGGAATCCGCGTCGATTTTTACCGCGTGGACCACAGGCTCTTCGCCGATCCGGAAAGGCTGAGCCGACAGGTGGAGAAAGACCCCTCCGTCCGGTTGGTTGTCCTCATTCATCCCTTCGGCTTCGAACAACCCGTACGTCCGATCCGCGACATGCTGTCGGGGCGGGGGATCGCCATTCTCGAAGACTGCGCCCAAGCCCTCTTGAGCCGCACCGAGGACGGAACGACGCTCGGACAGGAAGGAGATTTTTCCCTGTTCTCCCTCAACAAGTTCCTCCCGGTCCCGGACGGCGCCGTGTTGCAAAGCCACTGCCGGGGGACCTCGGTGGATTGCGGACAGCTTGCCCGCGGGCCCGAGGGATGGCGGGAATCGATCCTGGCCTACGAGGAGCATCTGCGGCTGAACCATGCCTTGCTGACCTCCACCTCGCCGGATCGAAGATTGTTGGAAGAGACCGGTGAGGCGTATGAGCGGTATTACTCCTTCGTCAACAGGGAGTTGGGACTTTCCGCGCCTTCGGACGTAACGCTGGACCGGTTGCGCCGTCTCGCCCCCGGGGCAATGGCGGAAGCCCGACGCCGGAACTGCGCCCTGCTGTACGCCGGGTTGAAGCAGACGACGTTTCGGTTCGTGTACCCCCAATGGGACGACCGCACCGTTCCCATGGCCGTGCCCGTGCGTGTGCGGCCGGAGGAACGGGAGAGGATCGCGGACCGGCTTTTCGAGAGGAATATCCTGCTGTCCACCCTGGTGGACAAATGGAATTTCATCCCGCCGGGCAGGGAATCGGCATTCCCCGCCGAATCCGAATTCATGGCTTCCCATCTGCTTGTTCCGGTCAACGAGTTCCTTTCCTCCGAAGAGATGGAATACATGGTCGCAACCATGAACCAAATTTAACATCCTGGAAACGATAAGGAATTCAAAATGAATTACAACGAATTCATCAAAAAGTCGGAAACGGATCTGTTCATTATCGGCGAGGCGGGAGTCAATCACAACGGGGACTTGAACATGGCCAGGAAACTGGTGGACGTGGCCAAGGATTGCGGCTGCGATGCCGTCAAGTTTCAGACGTGGAAAACCGAGAAGGTCTATTGCCGCGAACGCTCCGTCAAGCCGGAATACCAGCAGGCGGTCACCTGCCGGGAGGAAAGCGAATACGACACCATCAAGAAGCTGGAGCTTCCCTTTGACGCCTTTCGGGAGCTGAAGGCGTATTGCGACGATCAGGGAATCGTTTTTCTCTCAACGCCCGACGAGCAGGAAAGCGCGGACTTCCTGGTCCATGAGCTGCATGTGCCCATGATGAAGACGGCCTCGCAGGACGTGACCAACCTTCCCTTCCTGCGCCATCTCGCCCGAAAAGGCATCCCGTTGATCTTTTCCACCGGGGCCTCCACCCTGGACGAAGTCCTGGAAGGAGTCGCCGCCGTCACTGAGGAAACGCGCGAGTTGATCCTGCTCCATTGCCTTTCCTCCTATCCGGCCCCCCTGGAGGACCTCAACCTCAACGTCATCCCGGAACTGGGCCGCCTGACGGGCCTGCCCATAGGCTTTTCCGACCACACCGTCGGCGTGGAGGCGGCCTGCGCCGCCCTCGCGTTGGGGGCCAGAATCTTTGAAAAGCACTTCACCCTCTCGCACGACCAGGACGGACCGGACCACCAGGCGTCTTTGACACCGCAAGACCTGGAATGCTACGTTAAAACACTTCGGAATCTTCGGAAAGCCCTGGGGGACGGACACAAGAGGGTGATGCCTTCCGAAGAAAGCAACCGGGGCGCGTTCCGTCGCTATATCGTCTTCGGGCGGGACGTCGTGGAAGGGCAGGTTCTTGCCCCGGACGACTTTTTGTTCAAGAAGGTGTCCGAAGGAATCGCTCCCAAACATTTGGATGAAATAGTCGGCAGGGTCGCGGCAAGGGATATCGCCGAGGGAGAGCTTTTCGATTGGAGCCAGCTCCTGTCATCGCCCGACGGCGCATAGTTCCGGCCGCATGTCGCGCCGGCCTGAACGCTTTGTACGCGTTGCGTCTCGAATTGATCCATTCCCGCTCCGTGCGGGACGGTCTTCCGGTCTTTGACGAGCCAGGCTGCGCAGTCTGTCCCGGCGGGTCCCGGGTGGACGTGAAGAGCTCCGGCCACAACCGGTACTGAATCGCCCCTTCCAGGCTCGGCTCCAGGCAGCCGCATATCGTCATTGGCGGTTCGCCGCCGTGGCATCGGGATTTATTGACGTCGGCGGAAAGAGCCCGCAGGCAAAGGAAGAGTGCATGGCTTTCGACCAGCAGTGGGAAACCATTTTTTCAAGCAGAGATTGGGGCCGGTATCCCAGCGAAGAGGTGGTTCGTTTTACCGCCCGAAATTTCAGGGATAGGCAAGCCAGAAAAGATATCCGCATTCTCGACCTCGGATGCGGGGCAGGGGCCACATGCTGGTATTTGTCGCGGGAGGGGTTTGATGTCTACGGCGTGGACGGCAGCCCCTCCGCCATCCGCAAGGCGTCGGCCTATCTGGCCGAGGAAAACCTGACGGCCTCTTTTTCCGTGGGTGACATAGTCGGTCTGGAGTATGCGCCGAATTTTTTTGACGCCGTGTATGAGATCGGGGTCGCCCAACACAACAGGATGGCCGACATCCGAAAGATATACAAAGAAATCGAACGTGTCCTGAAGCCTGGCGGGCTCTTCTTTTCCATCGCCATCAACGAGGCCACTTCCGGAAGGGAACATGCGGACGAGTTGGAGAAAAATACATTTCTTCACTTGGACAGCCTGAACCAGGACGTGCTCGTGCACCTGTTTTCAAAGGCCGAACTGGAAGAGCTCACCGCCCCATTCAAGAACGTTGTCATTGAATCCCTGGTCCGCACCTCGGAGCGGGGCGCGAAAACGATTGGACACTATCTGATTTCAGCCCAAAAGAAGGAATATGATGAGTACGACGGTTGAATGGCTGGGCATGGAGGAGACCAGCATTTGGAGAGACTGCCTGCGGGCCTTGCCGGACGAGTTGAACGACGTCTATCTTCTGCCGGAATATGGCGCTCTCTACGAGGACGAGAAGACGACGCCCCAATGCTTCCTGTTCAAAAAGGACGGGGAGGTTTTCCTCTATCCGTTTCTCCGGCAGGAAACGCCGTTTCTGGACGATTATTACGACATCACCACAGCCTACGGCTATGGGGGGCCGGTGTACACCACACCGGATGGCGTCTTTCTCTCGGAGGCCCTGGCCGCGTTCGACGCCCTCGCAAAAGAACGGAATATCGTGGCCGAACTCATCAAGTTCAACCCTCTGCTCGGCATGCACCAGGGGCTCCGGCCCGTATTCCGGGGAGAGATCATCCCGGTGTGCAACACGGTCTTCGTGGAGATCGACATCGACGAGGAATATCGCTGGACCAAGGAGTATACGGCGGCCAACCGCAAGGGAATCAAGAAATCCCTGCGCGCGGACGGGAAGGTGGAGTTCTCCGACTCTCCCGAGGCCTGGGCACGGTTTGACGAACTCTACTCCGGCACCATGCGGCACAACAAGGCCACCGGCTTCTATTATTTCTCCGAGGCCTACTTCCAGGCCATTCGGAAGCGGCTGCCGGAGAACCACACCCTGGCCTCCGCCATCATCGACGGCACCATCGGCGCCAGCATGATATTGCTTCACGGCAACCGGTACGCCTATTGCCACCTGATCGGGACCGATCCCCAATACCAACGGGTCGGGATAAACAATTTCCTGCACCATCAGTGTATCTTGTGGTGCAAGGAGAACGGCATCAAAAGGCTCCTCATCGGGGGTGGGCGTACGCGCGGGGACGATGATCCCCTGCTCAAATTCAAAAAGAATTTTTCAAAGCAATTGAGCATGTTTCATGTTGGTGAACGGGTTCTCAACCGGCCTGTGTACGACAAGCTGGTGGATATGCGCAACAACGCGAATCCGGAACCACCTGACAGCGGCAAGCTCTTCAAGTACAGATTCTGACATGGCTAAAAGGAAAATTTGCATCGTCACCGCCGCGCGTTCCGAATACAGCGCGTCCAAATGGCTCATGCTCGAGCTGTCCGGCGACCCCGATGTGGAGTTGCAGGTGGTGGTCACGGGCTCGCATCTGGAATCCCGGCACGGCCTCACGGTCGAGGAGATCGAGCGGGATGGAATCCCCATCGCGGCCAGGGTGCCCATGATGTGCGACAGCGACACCCCACGCGCCGTGGCCGAATCAATGGGCCGTTGCGCCCTCGGCATGGCCCAAACCATGGCCAGACTCGAACCGGACCTGTTGGTCGTGCTCGGCGATCGCTACGAACTGCTGCCCATATGCAGCGCCGCGACCATGCTCAACATTCCCATCGCCCACATTTCCGGCGGAGACATCACGGAAGGCGCGGTGGACGACGCCATTCGCCACGCCGTAACCAAGCTGGCACACCTCCACTTTCCCGGCACTGAACGTTCCGCCAAGGTACTCCGCCAGTTGGGCGAGGACGAAAGCCGCATCTTTGTGGTTGGAGAACCGGGACTCGACAACTTCAACCGCCTGGACTGCCTGGATAGGGAAACCCTGGGGCGGGATCTGGGCATGGCCCCGGACAGGAAGTGGGTTCTGCTGACCTACCATCCCGAGACCCGCACCGGTGGGGACGACAGTGCCGTCCTGGCCAATATTTTCCATGTCCTGGATCAACAGGAAGGGATCCAGGTCATGATGACCTACCCGAATGCGGATCCAGGATCCGGACGCATCGTCGACCTGATGCGGGAAAAACACGCCGAACGGCCTGACCGATACCGTTTGGAAAAGAGCCTGGGTCAACTGCGTTTCATCAGTATCCTGAAACAGGCGTGGTGCATGGTCGGCAATTCCTCCAGCATCCTTTTCGAGGCCCCCAGCGCAAAGCTCCCGGCCATACTGGTCGGCGACAGGCAGAAAGGACGTCTGTCTCCGGTTAACGTCATCCCCGCGGCCGGGAACCCAAAGTCGCTGCAAAATGCCTTCGAGTTGGCCGGGAACAACGAATTCCGGGCCGGTCTGCGCGACCTGGTCAACCCGTATGGGGACGGGCACACCGCTTGTCGGGTGGCCGCCATATTGAAAAAGACGGAACTTGCGACCCTGCTCAAGAAACCTTTTGTCCTGCGTGATTGCAGCCTTCTTGATGAGGAGGACCGCAATGGAGGAGCGCAAGGGTAAAGGAAGAAAAATGCTGTGTGCGATTCCCATGGAGACCGCGGTCCGCGAGCTGGACGGAGTGCTGTATCTCGCGCTGCACCTCGCCAGACATTCCATTCCCTGTCTGATCGGGGAACGCATGGTCAACCGCATCGTCTCGAGTTCCCCGGAACCCGTCATCTATTTCGACACCGACCATGACCGGGAGTGCGCCCGCAAGGTTCTCGACAAAGGCGGCAAGGTCATCAATCTGCATTCCGAGGGCATCAACATGTTTGACGCCCCTTCGATTCTCTCCCCTTTTATCGACAATATCGACTCCGCCTCGGCGATGTGCGTCTGGGGGCAGGCCCAGGCCGATCTCATCGCGCAAAATGTCGAGGAGCAGTACCGCGCCAGGGTGAAGGGGACGGGCTATCCCTCATTCGATCTGGCCTCGAGCCGGTTCATCGACTACTATCGGAAGCGGGAGATCGTCGACGCCTACGGAGAGGACTACATCCTCATCAACACCAATTTCAGCTACGGCAACAATTCCATGGGGCTGGAACGCTGGCTGGAAGTGGTTTGCCAAGCCGACAACCTTGATTATTTCCACCACGAACAACACCGGAAATTCGTGTACGATCTCGCCGAGTACCAGACCACCCTGGTCGGCGCTTTCGTGGAAATGACCAAAATCCTCTCTGAACGATTCCCGGATAAATGGATCGTCTTTCGTCCGCATCCGTCCGAGAACGTAGGCTTTTATTCCGAGGCGTTCGACCGCAACGGGAACATCGCCGTCACCAACCGATGGTCGGTCCGTTCCTGGCTCGCCACCTCCGGGCCGGTTATTCACCACGACTGCACCACCGGTGTCGAGGCCCTGCTGATGGGGAAACACGTCATCAACTACAGGCCGATTTTCGAGCCGGGCATCGCCGCTCCCATTCCGTCGCTGGTCGGCGCCAGGGCCGAAACCCCGGCCCAGGTTATGGAGTTGATCGAAGCGGGTTCACCCTCTCCCGATTTCGTCAGGGAACAACTGCAAACCGTCGCGCCCTATTTCGCGACAGTGAACGGCAACGCCTCCCGAACTCTGGCCGGGATAGCCGCCGACCTGGGGGGCGGTGTGCCCGGGGTCCTTCCGGATTCACCCGCGTTTCGGGTGGCATTCGGGAACTGGATGAAATACGTCGGCAGGACGATCAAGTCACGGCTCCCCGACGGATGGTGCGACGACAGGAAACGCAGGGCCAGGACCGCGCTCGAGAAATTCCCCAGGATCGAACGGAGACAGATGGTTGCCCTTTTCGACAAACTGCGCCGCGTAGAGCCGGACCTGCCGCACGTCGAGGTCCGTAAATTGTGCCTGAACACCTTTCTGATCACCAAGGCCTGAGGGCGGAGACGGACAATCCCTGGTGCCGGTTGCGCCTCCCTCATTTGGGCGATTGATCGGACGAAGAGTTTTGGTCAAAAGACGCTAAAGGTGGGATAAGAAAGCCACCAACTCCCGTTTAGCAATCCTTTTGATCGCATTGCGGACTCCGCACCGGTCGCCCGCTTTCCGGCCTCCGACTTGCCGCCCCTATGCCGCGCCTTTCTCAAGGAGCATCTTCCGACTCTCACTGACGAAGCGCTGGTATCGCAACAATTCGCCGACACGGAGAGGATGCCGCAGACAAAGTTTGCAAAAGCGCCCCAATTTGGCGGCCGGACTTAAGGCGTCATACTCCTTCAAGGCGGCCCTGCGTATGACGAGATTCAATTCCTCTTGGGAGAGGCAGTCGTTCACCCCCATCTCCGACAAAACATATTCCCTTTGCTCCTCGGTGATGACACCCAGGGGTTGATTGCGGAACAGCTCGTATGCGTGCTGCTCGGTTGGATGCAATCTGTCATCGTCGTTTTCCGAATAAACACCACCGTGGTCGACATACTCCGGAGGATTGCCTGAAATGAAAAAGGGGATGCCCATCTCGACGGCATAAAAAACGTGTGTGCCTATGCCATTGGATGTGGCAAATCTATGCTTGCTCAGTATGTCGTAAAATGCCTCATGAAACAGCTTATCCGGAGTCAGTGCGGCGCAGACGACTTGAAAACCGTGACTGCGGTATACCTCATCCAAGTGATAATTGCGTATATCCTTGGGATGCAAACACACCGTTATCGGCTTAAGCTCAGACGGCAATGAGGATAATTCATCACAATACTGGGAAATATTGTACTCGGCCTTGATACTGTCGCAGGAGTGCGCGGGGAAAGCCACCGTTCCCTGAGCCTCTGGCGCAATGGTGATATTATTGTCTCTCCTGTAGTGAACAAATGGAGCGCCAACGATTTCACAGGGGACATCACTAAAGTTGTGCCAGTTGTCTTTATACCGCTTGTTCCACACGAGCATCAACGACTTTGACCGCTCAATGTCCCCAGGGTAAATTTTGAAGGGAAACCATCCATGCTGTACGTTGATCCCCTTCGTGAAGAAAGGCACCTCGGCGTGTGATTTTACCAAATCCCATATAGCGTATGGCCCTGCATCGTTATGCTCGATACCTAAATGATTTGTAAATTTGATATTGATACCAAAAATAGAAATAGTAATTGCACCATTTTCACGTGCAAGAAAACTCATGACACATTCTCCTCTGCTGGTATCCATCTACAAACACTTTTGTAGTATCTATTTTTTATCCAAAAGAGTTATTCCAAATATCCTAATTAGCTTTCCATTTTTTTTGAAATGGAACCTTATGATTGATTTTCTTATGGATTTTAATATAGATTCTTTTTTTCCGGTATATACAGAACAGGGGCGTTCTCTTCTTCCAAACTCATCTTACTCTCATATTCAAATGTAACAAAAGCCCCTGCCGTCAAATCGTTTGTAGGGATTTCAATTACCCTTTTATAGAACTGTTTCAACTTCGCATGCCACCATCTAGGGGGGTATACCGAGCAATGAGCATTTTCCCCATTCTTTAATAATTTCGTGGCCAATCTGCAGGAAATATTGAAATAGGCATCTTGCGAGAAGGAACTAACGGTTTGCAGAAAATCATCAATTTTTTCACCTGGAACATGCTCAATAACGTCCGTACATATAACCAAATCAACTTTGTCTTTCGGAAGTTCCCGGAAGGTTTGCATCCCAGGATCGTACCTATAAAAAACAATATCGGGAAATTCTTTTGCTAACGCATCCGACAAAAGGCCTTTCCCGCAACCATAATCCAAAACGGATGCTACTTTTTTATTCTTTATAATATCACATACTTCGTCAAAAAAAGCTAAGGAGCTTGTTCCGTAGCCTTTGCTTTCCGAATGCAACTCTTTATATTGCCTCAACATATCCACCCCTTATATTAAGTATTGTGGTCAGACCGGATCCGACAGTTCCGCCAGTTGGCGGATCATAATGTCGCTTCAGAGCAGCCCTTGGCAGTGCCGTGCCGAAGCGAACCAACGGCCTTGAGCAAATTCAATGGACTTGTAGCGATGCTCATATCCTCCAGCCGGAGTCTTGTCCAACGTCGACAACCTGCGTTCCCGCTAAGCGGTTACCGTGGTTGTTAGAACAGTTTGGCGGCGGATGCCCGGAACGGCCCCGCGCCGACGGCTCCAATCCCATAGGGATAGGCAAGGCTCCGGCCAAACTCCGTGAGTTCATCGCGGACTTGGCGCGCGTTCAATACAAATAAAAAGGGTCCCCGCAGTGGCGCGGGGCCCCTTTTTTTCGCCCGGGTCCGGCGTCCGGCAACGCTCATTGCCCGGGCGGTCCGCAGTCCACCGGCGGGCAGTAGTTCCTGAGCAGCACGGCCACGACCACGCCGCCCACCGCGATGAGGGCGGCTCCGGCCGTGAACACCCAGGAGACGCCCAGGGCGTCGAAGATGACCCCGGACAGGATGGGCGAGACGATCATGCCGAAGCTGTAGGCCGCGTCGGTCACGCTCATGAGCGAGGCCATGCCCATGGTCCGGCCGAGGTGGCCGGTGATGACCAGGCTGCCGGGCAGGATGAAGCCGGTGGACATGCCCATGAGGATATTCAAGGCGAGCAGCGGCCAGAAGTCCGAGCTGAAGGGCATGCAGAATACCGCCACGGCCACCCCGAACATGCCCAGGATGACCACGCGCTTGGGGTTGGTCCGGTCGGCCAGCCGCCCCACGGGCCGCTGCATCAGGGCGATGAGGAAGACGTTGGCGGACAGCAGGATGCCGAACCGGGAGCCGGACATGCCGATCTGGTGGGCGTAGATGGGCAGGAAGGTATAGACCGAGCCCTGGCCCGAGGCGCTGAAGAAGCGCATCAGCACGATGGCGAAGGCCGTGCGGTCGGCCAGGATCTGGCGGAAAGTGGCCGTTCCGGTCCGGCGGGTGATCGCCCCGCTCTCCCGGTCCGGGGGCACGAAGAAGACCACGAAGGCGGCCGTGCCCAGGGAGACCGCGCACAGGGCGTAGAAGGCGGCGGGCATGCCGAAGTGTTCCTGGATGACGCCGCCCAGGGTCGGGCCCACGCCCAGCCCGATCATGGCGGCCATGTTCAGGGTGCCCATGTAGGACCCGAGCTGCCCCTGGGGGGCGATGTCGGCGGCCAGGGCCATGGCGATGGGCACCACCAGCAGGGAGGTAAAACCGTGTGCCAGGCGGACCGCGATCAGGGCCTCGGCGGAGTGGGCCGCCAGGTAGGCGCAGGACACGGCCGCGTAGAGCACCAGCCCGATGAGGATGAACGACTTGCGCCCCATGCGGTCGGAAAAACGGCCGACAAAGGGTGCGCAGGCGGTGCGGGAGACGTTGAAGCTGGCGATGATCGTGCCGACGACGAAGCCGCCGACGCCCATCTGGGCGGCGAGAATCGGCAGGATGGGCCAGATGATGCCGAGCCCGACCATGGTCACGCCGATGGACACGGACAGGGAGAAGAGCACGGCGGCGGAGTTGGTTCGCATGTGGAATCGCATCATGCCCGTGGGCATGCGGCTTGGGGCGGGACGGGATGTCCCACGGAAGGCCTGCCTTACCACGCTCCGCCCGCCAGGAAAAGCGCTAGTTGGCCGGTCCGCGCGGGCGGACCGGCCGGACCTGTCGTAGCGGGAGAGGCCAACAAAAAGCTTGTGGGCCTCTCCCTTTTCATGTAAGTACCTCTTCCCGGTCTGTACCATCGGCTTAGGAGAACAACCCGTTACAACCCCGTTCTCCCGGGTCCGGCGGCCTGATCGCGCGACTACTATTATATAGTTGAATTGGGTTGACAGGCGGGCGCAATGCCCGTAAAGGTCCCCTTCTTGAGAATTTGTAAGGAGCATTTTTATGAAGACATATAGCCCGAAGCCGGAAGACGCGAACCGCGAGTGGTACGTCGTCGACGCCACGGACAAGATCCTGGGCCGCCTGGCCACCGAGATCACCACCCGTCTGCGCGGCAAGCACAAGCCTGAGTTCGCCCCCCACATGGACATGGGCGACTTCGTGGTGGTCATCAACGCCGAGAAGATCAAGGTCACCGGCCAGAAGATGGACGCCAAGATGTACTACAAGCACACCAACCATCCCGGCGGCCTGAAGGAAAAGACCCTCCGCCAGATGCTGGACATCAAGCCCGAAAACGTCATCACCGCCGCTGTCAAGGGCATGCTGCCCAAGAACAAGCTGGCCGCCCAGCAGCTGAAGAAGCTGAAGGTCTACGCCGGTCCCGAGCACCCGCACGCGGCCCAGGCTCCCAAAACTCTGGATTTCTAATCGGGGATTATCATGAGCGATTTCACCTACGCCACTGGCAAACGTAAGAATGCGATCTCCCGTACCCGCCTGTACGCCGGTACCGGTCAGATCACCGTCAACGGCCGTCCCTTCGAGGACTACTTCCCCCGCAAGACCCTGCAGATGGTTGTCCAGCAGCCCCTGAAGCTGGTCAAGATGCTCGACCGCTTCGACATCAAGGCCAACTGCTCCGGCGGCGGCGTGTCCGGACAGGCCGAGGCCCTGCGCCACGGCATCACCCGCGCACTCTGCGCCCTGGACCCGGAACTGCGTTCCGTGCTCAAGCCCGCTGGTCTCCTGACCCGCGACGCCCGCAAGAAAGAGCGCAAGAAGTACGGTCTCCGCGGCGCCCGCGCCTCCTTCCAGTTCTCCAAGCGTTAAGCCGAGACTGGGACACCAGACCACACAGGCCGGCACCGCAAGGTGTCGGCCTTTTCTCGTTGGAGCGCGGCGTTTCACGCGCAAAAGGCCCTGTCTTGCGTCGAACAGGGGAAAACTCCCATTCAATTCTTGCCCGGGCTCGCATTTGCCCCTAGGATACCTTCACTATGCCATCCAAGAAAAAACCGCAGCCGCGCATGCTCTTCGCCTCCCCTGACGGGGAAATCTTCGATCACCCCGATCTTCTGCTGATGGTCCGGCGCGGCGACGAGTTCGGCCTGCCCAGGCCGGACGAGATCATGCCCCTGCCCGACGAGTCCGAGTTCTTCATGCTGCCTGGACGCCACGCCATGGGATACAGCCAGGAGGATGGCCGGGCCGAGGTCATGGAGGAGCTGGCCGTGGCCGCCTTCGCCTGCCCGGCCCACACGGTCACCGGCGTGGCCGCCTATGAATCCGACGACGACGCCCCGGTCCTGCCCCTGCTCTCCTACGCGGCCATCGGCTACGCCAACGGCAAGTTCTGGGTCTGCGCCAAGAAAGTGGACGAGGACAAGCGCCAGGTCTTCACCCACGTCCCGCCCGACCGCATCGAGGCGGGCGCGCATGAACTGCTCTCCGAAATGCCCGAAAACCGGCTGGTCAACCATTTGGCCGGCTGCGCCCTGACCAGCGGCTGCCCGGCGGCCAAGAACCTGGCGCTGGGCCGGTTCGAATGCCCGCTGCCCACCTCCCAGGCGTGCAACGCCGAGTGCGTGGGCTGCATCTCCTACCAGCCCGAGGAATCCGGCTTCCCCTCCCCACAGTGCCGCATCTCGTTTCGGCCCACCGCGGACGAGATCGTCCAGATCATGCGCCGCCACGAGTCGCGCGAACGCCGCCCCATCTTCTCCTTCGGCCAGGGCTGCGAGGGCGAGCCCCTGCTCGAGGCCGAGCTGATCTGCGAGGCGATCACCCAGTACCGCCGCGAGGGCGGCCTGGGCACGGTCAACGTCAACACCAACGGCTCGCGCCACCAGGCCATGCCCGCGCTCAAGATCGCCGGGGTCAACTCCATCCGGGTCAGCCTGAACTCCGCGCGCAAGGCCCCCTACGAGGCCTACTACCGGCCCAAGGCCTACTCCTTCGAGGATGTGCGCGAGACCATCTGCAAGGCCCACGACGTCGGCCTGTTCGTGTCCCTCAACCTGCTCTTCTTCCCGGGCATCACCGACACCGAAGAGGAGTTCGACGCCCTGGTCGAACTGGGCGAGACCTGCCGCTACGACTTCATCCAGCTGCGCAACCTCAACCTCGACCCCGAACTCTACCTCAAACTCATGGAACCCTTCGGCCACTCCCCGTCCATGGGCTTCAACAACTTCAAAAAACGCCTCAAAAAAGCCCTCCCCTGGATCGAATACGGCTACTTTAACCCGTACCTGGGCTAGGAGGAAGAATGCCTCCGGCGGCCAGAGGGGGAACCTCTTGGAAAAGGTTCCCCCTCTGGACTCCCCCTCCAGAACTTTTTGTGTGCCTTCGGCAGAGCCGTGTGTCCGCACATTCCGGCCTTTCCCTCTTAGATTTTTCCAAGCCCCTCCCTTTGCTATTTGAACGCACAACATTCCGCGCACCCTCGCCCGCGCGAATGCGCATACACAAAGTTTAGGAAGGAAAGGGGGATGGGGGTCCGGGGGAAGGGGAAAAGGAAAGCCCTTTTCAAAGGGTTTCCTTTCCCCTTTCCCCCGGCCGCCGGAGGCGCGAAAAAAAGGGCCGCTCCTTGAGGAGCGGCCCTTTTTTTCGTGAACTATACAATCCCGGCTACGGGAAGACGACCTCGACCTGTTCGGCGGCTTCCTGGCGTGTGATGATTTCGCCGATGCGGTAGGCTTCGACGTCGTCGCGGGCGTCGAGGCGTTCAAAGGCCTCGTCGGCGTGTTCCGGGTCGACGATAAGGATGTAGCCGATGGAGCAATTGAAGATCTGGAGCATCTCGGGCCAGGACAGGTCGCCCTGGGCCTTGATCCATTCGAAGACCGGAAGCATGGGCCAGGAACCGAACTGAACCGAGGCGGCCACGTTTTCGGGCAGGACGCGGGGCACGTTGTCGTAGAACCCGCCGCCGGTAACGTGGACCATACCCTTGACGGGCAGGGCGTTGAGCAATTCGAGGACCGGCTTGACGTAGATCTTGGTCGGCTCGATGAGCACCTCGGCCACGGTCCTGTCCGTGCCGGGGAAGGTTTCGTCGTGGTCCAGTCCGGACTCGGCCAGGAGCTTGCGCACCAGGGACCAGCCGTTGGAGTGCACGCCCGAGGAGGCCAGACCGATGAGCACGTCGCCCGGGGCGATCTCCTTGCCGGTGACCAGCTTGGGGGTGTCGACCATGCCCACGGCAAAGCCGGACAGGTCGTATTCGCCGTCCGGGTAGAAGCCGGGCATCTCGGCAGTCTCGCCGCCGAGCAGGGCGCAGGCGGACTGGCGGCAGCCCTCGCACACACCGGAGACCACCTGGGCGGCCACGCCGGGTTCGAGCTTGCCGGTGGCGAAATAGTCGAGGAAGAAGAGCGGGGCCGCGCCCTGGACGAGCACGTCGTTGACCGACATGGCCACCAGGTCGATGCCCACGGTGTCGTGGCGGTCGAACAGGAAGGCGAGCTTGAGCTTAGTGCCCACGCCGTCGGTCCCGGCCACCAGCATGGGGGCCTCCATGCCCGCGATTTCGGGCTTGAACAGGCCGCCGAAGCCGCCGATGTCCGTGGCCACGCCGGGCGTGAAGGTGGACTTGACCATGTCCTTGATGCGGCGGACGAATTCGTTGCCCGCCTCAATGTCCACACCGGCTTCGGTGTATGCCTGGGATCGCTTGGCGCTCTCGCTCATGGGTCTCTCCTGGTTGGCTTTGGTCGCTTATAGATGGAAGGCGGGCCAAGTTCAAGCAACAAGTGAGCGGCCCGCCATTTGCATTGCCAAGGGAGTATCCGGTACCTATAGTATAGGAATGTGGCGGTATCGTAATGCCAAGGAGGAAACCATGCGCCATTTCAGCGTCCTAGCCGTCCTGATGCTGGCCGTTGTCCTTTTGACGCCGACCATGGGCCCGGCCCAGAACAAGTTCAAGAACGAGGACACGGCCAAGGACCGGCAGACCAACACCTTCGGCACCCGGCCCGTGGAGGGCGAGGAGCCGGTGACCACCTTCGGCACCAACCAGCGGGGCGACACGACCATCGACTCGCACCAGCCCAAGCAGGAAGAGGTGGACTGGTACGACAAGGTGATCATCGCCGTGGACCCGGACGTGTCCTGGCCGAACAAGAAGTCCAGCTCCTCCACGACCACGACCACGGACGGCGTGAACACCTCCACATCCACGACGACCACCACGACCACGCAGGAATGACCGGGGCCGCCCGGCGGTCCGGCCCTTTGCAGCAAATCTTCCGGGAGGTTCGATCATGATCGAGGCGAGACTCTGGAAACCGCTCAGGGACGGGGTGGTGCAATGCCGCCTGTGCAGCCACTACTGCACGGTCAAGCCGGGCGAGCGCGGCCAGTGCGGCGTGCGCGAGAACCGCGGCGGCGCGCTGTTTTCCCTGAACTACGGCAAGGTGGCGGCCGTCAACCTCGACCCGGTGGAGAAGAAGCCGCTCTACCACTTCCAGCCGGGGACCATGACCTTTTCCCTTGCCACCATGGGCTGCAACCTGGCCTGCACCTTCTGCCAGAACTGGTCCCTGTCCCAACCGCCGCGCGACGGCGCGCCCATCCGGGGGCAGGAAGCCACGCCCGGGGAGCTGGCGGCCGAGGCCGTGCGCCTGGGGGCCGCGTCCATCTCCTACACCTATTCGGAGCCGACCATCTTCTTCGAGCTGATGCAGGACACGGCCCGGCTGGCCCACGAGGCCGGGCTGAAGAACATCATGGTCTCCAACGGGTTCATGAGCGGCGAGTGCCTGGACGCGCTCGGGGCCGACATCGACGCCATCAACGTGGACCTCAAGTGTTTCACCGAGGAGTTCTACAAGGACGTCTCGGGCGCGCGGCTTCAGCCCGTGCTGGAAAACCTGAAAAGAATCAAGCACGAGCTGAAGTGGTGGCTCGAGGTGACCACCCTGCTCATCCCGGGCAGGAACGACTCGCCCGGGGAGCTGGACCGGCTGACCGACTTTTTGGCCAACGAGATCGGCACGGACACGCCGTGGCACATCTCCCGGTTCCATCCCGACTACCGGATGACCGACGCCCCGCCCACGCCCGGCGGCTCGCTGGACACGGCCTACGCCATGGGCAAGGCCAAGGGGCTTGAGTACGTGTACATCGGCAACATGCCCGGCTCCAACAGGCAGGATACGATCTGCCCTGGTTGCGGCAAGGAGCTGATCACCCGCTCCGGCTTCTCGGCCCGGGTGCGGGGCATCGAGAACGGCAAATGCCGGGCCTGCGGCCGGACCATCCACGGGGTCGACCTCGGTTGACGGCTTGCAAACGGACCGCTTTTTCAGTAGGTATGCACACCTTGCGCAAGCAGCCACTGGCAGCGAGCCTGGTCAGGTGATCGAGGATTTCTCCTGGCAAGGCGCAAGAATGATTCAGGACCGCCGCGTATCTTAATACGCAAGGGTCTGAATCTTTCGCGGCAACGCGGCCAGGGGGAATCCTCGATCACCTGACGGAGTGTGGCGCAGACTGGTAGCGCGCCTGCTTTGGGAGCAGGATGCCGGGGGTTCAAATCCCTCCACTCCGACCAGCCGACACAGGCCCCGGACTTCGGTCCGGGGCCTTTTTTCCCATCTTGCCATTCACCCCCATTCAGCATTATCGTGTAATGTATGAAGTACCTTCTCATCCTCGCCGTGGCGGTCCTGGCGGCCCTGTTCGGGCTGGCGCGCATGTCCGCAAGGACACCGGACCGGATCGGGCCGGTGGACGGAAGGCTCATGAGCTGCCCGGGCCCGGACAACTGCGTGTCGTCCGAGGCCGAAAACCCGGACCGGCGGATCGCGCCCCTGGCCGCAAGCGGGCCGGTGGACGATGTCATGAACCGGCTGGCCGAGGCCGTCGGGTACATGGACGGAGAGGTGGTCCAGGTGCGCGGCAACTACCTGCGCGCCGTGTTCACCAGCCGGTTGTGGCGGTTCCGGGATGACCTGGAGTGTCTGTACGACCAGGCGGCGGGGCGCATCGAGGTGCGTTCCGCGTCCCGGGTCGGCTACTCGGATTTCGGGGTCAACCGCAAGCGGGTGGAACGGCTGCGGGAGATGCTGGCCGGACGGTAGACAGCTTTTCCGGACGCGAAAAACCGGCTATGGAGGCGCATATGCAGATTGAATGGCACGAATCCCACTCGGTGGGCGTTCCCTCCATCGACGAGCAGCACAAGCGGCTCATGGCCCTGACCAACCGGCTCTTCCAGGCCATCATGGACGAGGCCGGCGAAACGGCCCTGGAAGGCATCCTCAACGAACTGGCCGACTACGCCGCCTACCATTTCACCCACGAGGAGGAGCTGCTGCGCATGCACGGCTATCCCGAGGACCTCCTCGAAGAACACCGGGCCGAGCACAAGGCCCTGACCGACGAGGTCTACCGGTACATTGCCCGGTACCGGGAAGATTCCGCCAACCTGGACCTGTCGGTCTACGTCTTCCTGCGCGACTGGACCACAGAGCACATGAGCCGGTCCGATTCCAGGTACTCGGACTTTCTTATGGCCCACAACGCCAAATAGCCTTTTCCCCGATTCACCGCGCGCGGCCCGCGCCTTGGGCCGGTCCCGAATTGACGTCGTCACACCCCTCCGGCTACGGTCGAGGGGCCTGTCTTTGGGGATCCGCGAATACCAAGGAGCGACCATGTACTGTCTCTACGCATTCAACGGCGAACTGATGTGTTTCGTGCACGTCCTGCTCAACGCGCTGGACATGAAGGAAAAGGGCAAGGAGGCGATCATCGTCTTCGAGGGCATGGCCGTGAAGCTCGTGCCCGAACTGGAGAAACCCGACAACCCCTTCCACGTCCTCTACCAAAAGGCCAAGGATGCAGGGCTGATCGCGGGCGCGTGCAAGGCGTGCTCGTCCAAGCTCGGCGTGCTCGACGCGGTCAAGTCGGCAAACCTGCCCCTGCTCGACGACATGTCCGGCCATCCGTCCATGGCCGCTTACATGGACAAGGGATACACCATCCTGACCTTCTAGCCGACCGGTCCGCGCGTGCGGCGGGAGGGCCTGCCGCACGCGCGGAATCCCAAACGTTGTTTTTTCGGCGATTTTTCAAAAAAACAGGTAAAAACTTCACCAATTTCCCCGAAAAATCGAATTTTACCCGGCAAAATGCGGCCTCAAATGTGGACAGACCGGGGAATTTGGCTTACAGACAACTCGCTTTTGTACAGTTATCCGTTCGCGGACTAAGGGAAGGGGCGCCCGAAAGGGGTCCCGTTCTCTTTTTCCGCTCCAGGGCACAGGGGCGCGCCGCCCCTCCGGCCCGAACGGCAGCCGCGCCGCGTCCGCGCGGCCCACGCTAAAAAACGCAGGTGAAATATGGCTCAACGTGAACAATGGGGCTCCCGCACAGGCTTTGTCCTGGCCGCGGTCGGATCCGCCATCGGTCTGGGGAACATCTGGCGCTTCCCCTACATGGCCTACGAGAACGGCGGCGGCGCCTTTCTCATCCCGTACATCTTCGCCCTGCTGACCGCAGGCATCCCCTTCATGATCCTCGAATTCGGCATGGGCCAGAAGTTCCGGGGCTCCGCGCCCAAGGTCTTCCGCGCCCTCGGCGGGAAATGGGAGTGGCTCGGCTGGATGCAGGTCGTCGTCGCCCTGGTCATCTCCATCTACTACGTGGCCGTCATCGGCTGGACCATCAACTACACCGGGTTCGCCCTGAACCAGACCTGGGGGGCCGATCCCAAGGCGTTCTTCTTCGGCGACTACCTCGGTCTGAGCTCGTCGCCGCTGGCCCTGGGCGGCATCCGCTGGCCCATCCTGGCCGCGTGCACCCTGGCCTGGGCCGTCACCTGGCTGGCCATCACCTCGGGCGTGCGCAAGGGCATCGAGCGGGCCTGCAAGATCCTCATCCCCCTGCTCTTCGTCCTGGTTCTGGTGCTCATCGCCCGCGTGGTCAACCTGCCCGGGGCCATGACCGGCCTGAACTACCTGTTCCACCCCGACTTCTCCAAGCTGGCCGACTTCACGGTCTGGGCCGACGCCTACGGCCAGATATTCTTCTCCCTGTCCATCGGCTTCTCCATCATGCTGGCCTACTCCAGCTACCTGCCCAAGGACTCGGACATCAACAACAACGCGGCCATGACCGTGTTCATCAACTGCGGCTTCTCCCTGCTCGCGGGCATCATGATCTTCTCCGTGCTCGGCAACATGGCCCACGCCACCGGGCAGGAAGTGTCCGACGTGGCCGGCGCGGGCGTGGGGCTGGCCTTCATCACCATCCCGGCGGCCATCAACACCATGCCCGCCCCCGCGTTCGTGGGCACCCTGTTCTTCCTCTGCCTGACCATGGCCGGGGTCAGCTCGCACATCTCCATCGTCGAGGCCGTCAGCTCGTCCTTCATCGACAAATTCGGCCTGAGCCGCAAGCGGACCGCCACCATGGTCTGCGGCTTCGGCTTCCTCATGACCCTGGTCTTCACCACCGGCGGCGGGCTGCTCATCCTCGACATCGTCGACCACTTCGTCAACAACCTGTGCATCCTCGGCCTGGCCCTGGCCGAAATCCTGCTCATGAGCTACATAGTCGGCCTCGACGATCTGAACGCGCACGTCAACGCGGTCTCGGACTTCAAGGTCGGCCTCGCCTGGCGGCTCTGCCTCAAGCTCGTCACCGTGGCCGTGCTCGGCTACACCTTCGTCATGAACATCGTCACCGACCTGGGCACCCCCTACGGCGGCTACGCCCAGTCCGACCTCGCCCTGCTCGGCTGGTCCCTGCTGCCCGTGGCCTTTGTCCTCGCCCTGGTCGTGAGCCGCCGCCAGGCCAGCTACGGCTTCGTCCGCCAAAACTAAGGAGACACCATGACCACTTCCGCCATCATCATGCTCTGCGTCGGCCTCGGCGTCACCTGGGGCGGCGCGATCTACTGCATCCGCCTGGCCATCA